>JBBRVD010000173.1:0-7828 GCA_038247175.1 Burkholderiales bacterium
CCGGGCCTGGGCCCAAAGGCCTTGCGCGATCGAGGGGGTGCGAGCGATCTCGCTGGCCAGTGGGGCCGCAATACAGGCGTTCCTGCGATAGCTGCGGTTGATCAGTTCCAGCGCGCGGTGACCGGCCGCATCGCCTGGCCGGCCCTGGTCCAGCCAGTCGGCGATGCGCGGATCGGTGCGGCGTGCATGCAGCACCGCTTCGATCGCCGCCATCTCGTCGCCGCGCTGGGCCGTAGCGCCCCGCGGCATCACGGTTTCCTGGTCCCAGCCCAGGCGGCCTGCGATCTGCGACAACGCCTCGGTGTCGCGCTGGAAGGCCATCAGTTCGGTGAATCGGGTCATTGGGTGCTCCAAAGGTGAGTGAACCGGGCACGCCATGCAGGCTGGGTCGGCATCGCGTGCAAGCTGCAAAGTGCCGCGCCGGCTGGAAGGACCTCCAGCAGCCTGCCGGGCTTGCGGCGTCGGCTTTCGCTATCGACGCCCCAAGCGCGAGAGGCTGCTAGAGCGATGCTGTCTGCTTGTCGTGCGGGCTCGGCAGCAACACGATAGGCTGACCGTGCGGCGTGTGTTCAGCGGCATCTGCCCAAGCGTGCTCGAGCGCATGCAGCTGGTCGGCCGTGGCAATCCCGCGCGCGATGGCCAGTTGCTCCAGGGCATCCATCCAGTATCGGTAATAACTTTTGCCCTCGTCCGGATCGCCGTCAAGCCGGGCCTGCCGGATACGCGCTGCCAGTGCATCGGCCCACTCGACCCAGCTGAACACTCCTTGCTGGTGCAACAGCAGCGTCAGTGCGAAGGCATGGGCCTGCCAGGGCTCGCCGAAAACCTGTTCGCCGACAGGCTCCACGGGTACCGGCAGTGCGGCGCCGCCTGCGGCGCAGGCGGCGGCCACTTCGGCCAGGGTCATGTGCAGTGCTGCGCTCACAGGATAGCTCGGCTTTGCCGCTTGCAGGGGCTTGACACAGAATGTCTCATGTCACCGGCTCCAGGTAGGACTCCCAGGCATCGACACTGACCAGCACCGCGGCGTCGGCCTGCGGGCCCCACAACTCCTGCGCCGTGAACTCCACGGTGTAAAGCCATTGGGGCTGCTCCTGGAACGGCGGCAGCGGGCCGCTGGCGTGGGCGTCGGCGAACACATGCGCGCCGTGCGCCAGCACGATCGTGCCAGTATGACCGCGAACATACCGCGGCAGTCGGGTATGGCCTTGTGGATGCATGTTGCGTGCACGCACCCGCATGCCCATGTCAAAACGCGCAGGAGCCGGCGCCGGGCGATGGGTCGGTGCGCCCCGTGCCAGAGACGCATCGACATCCTGCGCCCGCAGTACCCGGGCGACGGGTAGTGCCGGCGAGCGCAGCTGTCCGTCCTGCAGTTCGTCGGCATCGACCAGGCCGCGCTCGCGCATCAACTGCTCCAGCGCACGCAGCCAGATCGCGTAGTAACTGCTGCCCAGGTAGACCGCCGGCGGCAGCGACTCACGCACCGAGCGGCTCAGGTCGATGTTCCACTGCCCGGTGGCGCCCATGGCCAGGGTCAGCGCCAGTGCGCGTTTTTCCCAATCGGCGTGGAACAGCGGCTCGTCGTATTCAGGGAGCACCGGTCCGAACCCCTGCTGGCCACCCATGTCGTGAACGCCATTCATGTCTGCAGCCGGTCGTGTCAGGTGGACGCAGCCGGCGCGGGTTCGAGCGCCAGGCCGGTGCCGATCATCGCGTCGCGGGTGATCAGGGCCGCCAGTTGCTGCTGGTCCAGCCCCTGGGCGCCGGCCGGCATCATCGGAATGACCAGGTAACGCACCTCGGCCGTCGAGTCCCAGACCCGAATCCGGGTGGACGGTGGCAGTCGTACCCCGAAGTCGGCCAACACGCCGCGCGGATCGAGCACGGCCTTGGAGCGGTAGGGTGCGCTCTTGTACCAGACCGGCGGCAAGCCGAGCACCGGCCAGGGGTAACAACTGCACAAGGTGCACACGACCATGTTGTGTTCGTCCGGGGTGTTGGCCACGGCCACCATGTGTTCGCCCTGACGCCCGCCGTAACCCACCGAGGCGATGGCGGCGGTCGCATCCTGCATCAGCCATCGGCGAAATTCGGCATCGACCCAGGAGCGGGCCACGACAGCGGCACCGTTGTGCGGGCCCACCCGGCTTTCATAGGTCTCGATGATCCGGTCCAGCGCAGCCGCATCGACGTATCCCTTGCGGGTTAGCAAGGTCTCGAGCGCCCGCACGCGCAAATCCATCTCCTGCAGGTGGGAGTGCGCGTGATTGGGGTCGTCATCGTGCC
Organism: Burkholderiales bacterium; assembly: GCA_038247175.1. Taxonomy (GTDB): domain Bacteria; phylum Pseudomonadota; class Gammaproteobacteria; order Burkholderiales; family Burkholderiaceae_C; genus CAISIP01. The sequence continues at coordinate 2,290 of JBBRVD010000173.1, forward strand.
GATACGGCTGCTGCATATGGTGCTCCCAAGGCAGGCCTGCCCCAACAACCCCTTGTTTCGCGGCGTCTGGGGTGCCCCTTACAATGCAGGGTTGTCTGCCGGCGATGACATCGCTGCGCCTCGGACCCAACCTTCGCTTTCATCGGAGCTGCCTGTGTTTATATCTTCTGCATTTGCCCAAACCGCTCCGGCCGCTGCCGGTTCAGACATGCAGTCATCGTTGATGAGCATGCTGCCGCTGGTGCTGATGTTTGTCGTGCTTTATTTTGTCATGATTCGTCCCCAGATGAAGAAGCAGAAGGAGCATCGCGCCATGGTGGAGGCCCTGGCCAAAGGCGACGAAGTCGTCACCTCGGGTGGCGTGCTGGGCAAGGTGTCCAAGCTCGGCGACAACTACCTGGGGGTGGAGATCTCCAATGGGGTCGAGGTGCAGGTCCAGCGCGGTGCCGTGGTCCAGGTGCTGCCCAAGGGTACGGTCAAGTAAGTAATCCCCTCCCGGCCGGCGCGGCCGGGATTGCGCGGCATTGTCCGCCGCGAGAAGTCCAAACATGAACCGATATCCGATCTGGAAATACGTGGTCATCGTGATCGCGATGCTGGTGGGGGCCTTGTATACCCTGCCTAACTTTTTCGGCGAGGCGCCTGCGGTGCAGGTGTCCTCCGTCAAGGCCACGATCAAGGTGGATACCGGCACCCAGCGCCGGGTCGAGGACGCGCTCAAGGCTGCCGGCATCACCCCGGCGGCGATCACATTCGACGGCAACTCGATCAAGGTACGCCTGGGCACCGGCGACGAGCAGCTCAAGGCCAAGGACGCGATCCAGAAGGCGCTGGTGCCCGACCCCTCCGATCCGCCTTACGTCGTCGCGCTGAACCTGTTGTCGCGCTCGCCATCCTGGTTGTCTGCCATCGGCGCGGCGCCGATGTATCTGGGGCTGGACCTGCGCGGCGGCGTGCACTTCATGCTGCAGGTCGACATGGACGCGGCTCTGACGCGCAAGGTCGAATCCTTTTCGGGTGATCTGCGCACCGCATTGCGTGAAAAGAGCGTACGCCACAGCGGTATCAGCCGCAACGGCCAGACGATCGAGGTGATGTTCCGCGACAGGGCAACGCTGGATGCGGCCAAGAGTGTCATTGCCGATCAGTTTGCCGATTTGCAGACCGTCGATGCGCCCCAGGGTGATGAGTTCAAGCTCACGGCGCGGATCCGGGAAGCCGCGGCCCGCACCACCCAGGAGCAGGCGCTCAAGCAAAATATGGTGACACTGCACAACCGGATCAACGAGCTCGGCGTGGCCGAACCGGTGATCCAGCAGCAGGGGCTGGACCGGATCGTCGTGCAATTGCCCGGCGTTCAGGATACCGCCAAGGCCAAGGACATTCTCGGCCGAACCGCCACGCTGGAGGTGCGGCTGGTCGACGAAAGTCCTGAAGGCCAGGCAGCGGAGGCTGGCACCGGTCCGGTGCCGTTCGGCTCCGAGCGTTTCCTCGAGCGCAACAGCCAGCCAGTGATCGTGAAGAAGCAGGTCATCCTGACCGGCGAGAACCTGACCGACGCCCAGCCTGGCTTCGACAACCAGACCCAGGAAGCCGCGGTGCACCTGAACCTTGATGCCAAGGGCTCGCGGATCTTTCGGGATGTGACGCGCGAGAACATCGGCAAGCGCATGGCCATCCTGCTGTTCGAAAAAGGCAAGGGCGAGGTTGTCACGGCGCCGGTCATCCGCAGCGAGATCGGTGGCGGCCGAGTCCAGATTTCGGGCCGCATGACGACGACCGAGGCCAACGACACCGCGCTGCTGCTGCGCGCGGGTTCGTTGGCCGCGCCAATGGAAATCATCGAAGAGCGCACGATCGGCCCGAGCCTGGGCGCCGAGAACATCGCCAAGGGCTTCAATAGCGTCACCTGGGGGTTTCTGGTGATTGCCGCCTTCATGTGTGTTTATTACATGATGTTCGGCATCTTCTCCAGCGTGGCGCTGGGCGTGAACCTGCTGCTGCTGGTGGCGGTGCTGTCGATGCTGCAGGCCACGCTGACGCTGCCCGGCATGGCCGCGATGGCGCTGGCGCTGGGCATGGCCATCGACTCCAACGTGCTGATCAACGAACGGGTGCGTGAAGAACTGCGCAATGGGGCATCGCCGCAGGCGGCCATCAACGCCGGCTACGAACGCGCCTGGGGCACGATCTTCGACTCCAATGTCACGACGCTGATCGCTGGTGTCGCCTTGTTGATCTTCGGCTCCGGACCGGTGCGCGGTTTTGCCGTGGTGCACTGCATCGGCATCCTGACCAGCATGTTCTCGGCCGTGTTCTTTTCGCGGGGCCTGGTCAACTTCTGGTACGGACGGGTCAAGAAACTCAAGGCCGTGTCGATCGGTACCGTGTGGCGTCCGGATGGCGGCTCGGACGTGGCCCGTTCCGGGCAGGGAGGTTGAGCCATGGAATTCTTCAAGTTTCGCCGTGACATTCCGTTCATGCGCCATGCGTTGGCGCTCAATGCGGTGTCGATCGCCACTTTCCTGCTGGCGGTGTTTTTCCTGTTCAGCCGTGGCCTGCACCTGTCGGTCGAGTTCACCGGCGGTACCGTGATGGAAGTCGGTTATTCGCAGCCGGCCGACGTGCCCAAGGTGCGCTCGGTCATTGCCGCTCTGGGTTACACCGACATCCAGGTGCAGACCTTCGGCACTGCGCAGGACGTGATCATCCGGTTGCCGTCGCTAAAAGGGGTCAGTTCCGCGCAACAGAGCGAGACGGCGTTCGCGGCGTTGAAGGTGGCCGATCCAGGGGCGACCTTGCGTCGGCAGGAGTTTGTCGGTCCGCAGGTGGGCGAGGAACTGGTTACCGACGGACTCAAGGCGCTGGCCATGGTCGTCGTGGGCATCATGATCTACCTCGCCGTGCGTTTCGAGTGGAAGTTCGCCGTGGCCGCGATCGTGGCCAACCTGCATGATGTCATCATCATCCTGGGCTTCTTCGCCTTCTTTCAGTGGGAGTTCTCGCTCGCGGTGCTGGCGGCGGTGCTGGCGGTGCTGGGTTACTCCGTCAACGAGTCGGTCGTCATCTTTGACCGGATTCGCGAAAATTTTCGCCGCTACCGCAAGATGGACACGGTCGAGATCATCAACAGCGCGATCACGTCCACGATCAGTCGTACTATCATCACGCACGGTTCTACCCAGATCATGGTCCTGTCTATGCTGCTTTTTGGTGGTCCAACGCTGTTTTATTTCGCGTTGGCGCTGACCATTGGGATCTGCTTCGGTATCTACTCCTCGGTCTTCGTCGGTGCAGCCGTGGCGATGTGGCTTGGCATCCGGCGCGAAGACATGGTCAAGCCAGGCGCGCAAAAAGGACTCGATCCGAACGACCCGAACGCCGGGGCCACCGTGTGACCGGGCCCTGACACCATGGTGAGCGCGTCCTTCTCCATTCAACGACGGCGCCTGGCGGCTGAAATCAGGCAGCAATTCGTTGCAGACGCAGTACAGGCCATGGCGGAGGTCGTGCCCGCAGTGCAGCAGAGCCTGCGCATGTTGATGGATGAGGCGGCGCCGTCGCGCGAAATGCAGGCCCGCCGCGATGCCTGGAATTTCTACCAGCGGCACAAGGACCAGTGGCGAGACGCGACAGCCAGCGCCTGGAGGGAAGCTCTGGCGCCTGTGGCGAAGCCGAAAACAGACGCCTCGCGCGAACTGGATGGGCTGTCGCTGGTCGGCAACGATGTGGTCGAGAACAAGATCCTCGCATCCCGCCTGGTGCTCAGGGTCATGGACAAGGTCAGCGCCGAATTGGACGACCTGCGTCTGCGTATCCGCTACCTCGAGGATTCCGAGGATCTGGTTCGGCAGGACATCCTGCGACCGGACGTGCTCCTGCTGACCCTGGTCGAGGAATGGTCGGCCAGCGGCATGCCCACCGGCAGTTGGCCGATGGTCAATGACGTCGTCCAGGCTCTGCTGTCCGAGCGGCTCAAGAGTGCCTACCAGAAAGGCAATCGTTCACTCATCGACAAGGGCGTGATGCCCTCCATCGAACTCAAGGACAGGGTCAAGCGCACAGCTCCTCAGGCCAGCACACCGCCTGCCTTTCCGACTACCCGGCGTACGTCCGACATGGCCGGTCCGACCAGTGAGTATCCTGGCAGCACGGGCGGCCACGGGCCTGAGCCACTGCACTCCGGCGGTTATGGCCCAGCCGCATCCGGCGATGGGCGGCGGGGCGGTCATCAAGGTGATGCCCGCGCCAGTGGTCACGACCAGAGTGTGGGCCGGCGTGGTCAGCAGCAAGCGGGTTTCATCCCTGCCAGCGGAGCCCGTGCGGCTGGTTCGATGGCCCATGACGAGACCCGGATGATGACCTCGTCCACGCCCCTGGCTCGCGCGGCCAGCCGGGCACAGGGTGTACTGGGCCAGCTCAAGCGCTTGTTGGTGGGGCGTGTCGGACCGGAGTTCGACGGCACCTCCTACGAGCCGGCATCGCCGGCGCTCGCCGCCGCCTTGGCACCGCGCCGTGGCGCTGGTCCGGCGCTTGGGGACTCGGCCACGATGCTCGAGGAATACACCGCAGCTGGTGTTGCGCAGATCGCCGGTCGCCTGCGGCTGCAGACAGCCGAACTCAAGCACAAGGCTGAGACCAAGGGCGAGAAGGCCACGATCGAGATCGTGGCGCTGATGTTCCAGTCCATCTTGCAGGAAGACCGTATCCCGCCGGGGATCCGGGTGTGGTTTGCACGGTTGCAGATGCCGGTGCTGCGAGTGGCGTTGGCGGAACCCGACTTTTTCGGCTCGGCCAATCATCCGGCGCGACAGCTGATCGACCGCATGGGCTCGTGCGTGATGGGCTTCGATGCCAGTGGTATTCAGGGCGGTCCGCTCGAAAAGGAAATCAAGCGCGTCGTACAGGTGATCGAGCAGTATCCGGAGACGGGCAAGCGAGTCTACGAACTGGTCTACGCCGAATTCCAGAAGTTCCTGCAGAAGTTCCTCGCTGGCAGTGGCGCGACGCAAAAGGTAGCCAGCGTTGCGCAGCAGGTCGAGCAGAAGGAGACGCTGACGATCCAGTACACGATCGAGATGCGCAACATGCTCAAGGATATTCCGGTGCGCGAGGAGATTCGCACCTTCCTGTTCAAGGTTTGGGCCGAGGTGCTGGCGGTGGCCGCGGTGCGCAAGGGGCCGCAGCATGTGGATACGATGGAGCTCAAGCGCACCTCGTCCGACCTGGTCTGGGCCGCCAGCGCCAAGCCCGACCGAGCCGATCGGGCGCGGGTGATCCAGAACCTGCCCAAGCTGTTGCAGCGCCTGCGCTCCGGCATGACGCTGCTGGGCATGGCGCCGAGCCAGCAGGACATCCATAACAAGACGGTCAGCGATACGCTGGCCGACGCCTTCCGGTCCAAGACGGACGCCATTCCCGCAGCCCAGATCGAGGCATTGGCCAAACGGCTGGCCAACCTGGAAGACTTTGTCAGTGAAGACGGCATGGGCGACTTGCCACTGGATGCCGAGAGCATCGAACTGATGCTCGGCATCGA
>JBBRVD010000174.1:0-7808 GCA_038247175.1 Burkholderiales bacterium
GGTAGCTCAGGCCTTCGGCGTTGGTATGGGACTTGGCATCCCACTCGAAGGGCTGGCGCCCGGCGCCCAGCGCGCCGAGGTTGAAACTCTCGATGACCTGGTTGCCGGCCGAAAGTATGTCGACCATGACCTTGTCGGCGGGCAGGTCCAGATCCACCGCGCCAGCGGCCTTGCCGTCGTGGATGGCCAGGCGGTTGCCCTCGATCATCACATCGCGCCCGACCAGTGAACTGGCCTGCAGCGCCTGCATCGATGCGAGCTGGCTGGCCAGTCCCTGCAGCGACTTGTTCACCTGTTCGACGCTCGACACGGTGGAAATCTGCGCCATCTGCGACGTCATCTGGGCGTTGTCGAGCGGATTCATCGGATCCTGGTTGGCCAGTTGGGCCACCAGCAGCTTGAGGAACCGGTCTTGCGAGACGTCCGGATTCGTCTTGCCGGCCGCGCTGTTCACGGTTGCGGTGTTGCTGGTGCTGTTGACGGCGGTAGTGCTGGTCATGGTTTTCTGCCTGGAGGAGGGATACGCTTACTGGCCCATCTGCAGCGTCTTGAGCAGCAGTGATTTCGCGGTATTCATGACTTCGATATTGTTCTGGTAGGCGCGCGAGGCCGAGATCATGTTGACCATCTCCTCGACCGTGTTGACGTTGGACTGGTTCACGTAACCCTGGGCGTCGGCCAGCGGATGGGTCGGGTTGTGCACCTTGCGCATCGGCTCGTCGCTTTCGATCACCTGGCGTACCTTGACGCCCGCGGACGCGTCGGACCCCATCGGCACCGTCTCGAAAACAACCTGGCGCGCCTTGTAGGCCTGGCCGTCCGGGCCGGCCACCGCATCGGCGTTGGCCATGTTGCTGGCAACCACATTGAGCCGCTGCGACTGTGCGCTGACCGCGCTGCCGCTGACGCCGAAGATGGAAAACATGGACATGGGAGGCTTTCTGGGGACGTTGGATCGGTCTGGCGCGGCTTCACTGGCCCTGGATGGCGGTCAAGATCGTCCTGGAATAGCCGTTGATGAACCGCAGCGTGGACTCGTAGCGCACCGCGTTGTCGACAAAATTGGCCCGCTCGCGGTCCATATCGACCGAGTTGTTGTCCATCGCAGGCTGGGTCTGCACGGTGTAGCCCGCCTGGGCCGGTGTTGCGCGGATGGAGCCATCGGCCCCGGGCAGCGCGAAATGGGCGGGATGCGCCCGCGTCGTACCGGCCGTACTGGCGGCCATCCGCGGTTGTTGGCCGCCGGTGGCATCGGCCATGGCTTGCTTGAAGTCGATGTCGCGCGCCACGTACCCAGGCGTGTCGGCATTGGCAATGTTGCTGGCGATCAGGCGCTGGCGCTCCGAGCGCAGGCCCAGCGCGGTGGCGTGGAAATCCAGTCCGGCGGTCAACTGGGCAAACATGGGACGGCTCCTTCCGAGGCTTTGGGAATACGCATACCACCAGGGCGGAACCATGGCGTGAAACGATTATGGAAAAGCTTGAGGCTGGCGATGGCCGGAATAACGGCGGTTTCCGCCATCACTTGGCGGCTTTGCCTGCCGCAACCGGGCTTAGAGTTGCGCCATGTCGTGGAGTCTGTCGTGATGCCTTTTCTGCCCCTTTCCGGTCTGTTGTCGCGTTTGCTTCGCGCGATGGGTGGTTTGCTGCTTTTCGGCACCGCTTCGATTGCCACAGCGCAGAGCGCGGGCAGCGCAATCGTGGCGGGACAAGACCAGGCGGCGCTGATCGCCGAGCAAAGCCAGGCCTGGCTGGACCAGGCGGTGGCCGCGGCGCGGCCGGCCGGTTCGGCGCCGCTGCGCATGGTGGTGCAGGTCGGCGCGCTGGACAGTCGTCTGAACCTGGCACCGTGTGGTCAGGTCGAGCCTTACCTGCCGCCGGGCGTGCGGCTGTGGGGCAAGGCCCGGATCGGCTTGCGTTGTGTCGATGGGCTTGCGCGCTGGAATGTTTTCCTGCCGGTGCAGGTGCAGGCGTTCGGACAGACCTGGGTCATGCGCTCGGACGTCGCCTCCGGCAGCCCGTTGTCGCAGGACCACGCGGTGTTGACCGAGGTAGACTGGGCACAGGAAAACGCATCCGTGCTGGCCGACCCGCAGATGTGGGTCGGGCAAACCGCGACCCGCACCTTGCGCACTGGCCAGACCTTGCGCCACGGCATGGTCAAGCCCTCCCAGGTGTTCCAGGCCGGATCCATGGTGCGTATCGTCGCCCAGGGCCCGGGATTCACCGTCACATCCGACGGGCTGGCGCTGTCGGCCGGCGTTGTCGGCGAGATCGCCCGGGTACGGATCGACAATGGCCGCATACTGTCCGGCGTGGTGCTGGACATGCGCACAGTCAAGGTCAACCTGTGATTTGTGACACCCTGCACAAGTAGGTCTCAAGTTTTGCAGTCCCCGGCCGATAGGTAACGTAGGATGCTGTATCTGTCGCAGCTGTGGGAGTCATCATGAAAATAGGCCAGCCAAACGACCCTTCCGTCGCCGTCAACCACAACAGCCAGGCGGCTGCGGTGAAGGCGAGCCCGGAGGCAGCCAATGCGGTGCGCAACGAGCGCCAGACGCCCGGCGTCGATGTGAGGGTCTCCACGCTGGCGCGCGGACTGGAAAAGGCCGGCGCGGCCGAGCCCGAGGTCGACGTCGAGAAGGTCAATGCGATGCGCCAGGCGATCGCCGACAAGACCTATGCCGTCAACCCCGAAGCCATTGCCGAAAAGCTGCTGGCCAACGCGCGTGAAATGTTGGAGCGCTCGTCGCGCTGAGCCTGTTCATGGCCCGCGACTGACACCGATCCGACCGTTTGACCCTCTCCATGCCATTCACGGCGGCCCAATCGGAAGTCCACGCTGCGCTGGATCAGGCTGAGCATTGCGTTGCGGCGGCCAGCGTGGCCTTGCTGCAAGGCAGCCCTGAGCAGGTCCAGGCCACCACCCGGGAATTGCATGACTGCGCGCACGCGCTGGCCCTGGTGCTCAGGGGTGTCGATGGCAGTGTGGTGCTGGCTGAGTCCGCGCGCGAGCGGCTGGTCATCGTGGCGCGCGAGATCGCCATGCAGCGCGAGGCGCTGTTGCGCCGCTCGGCGGTGGTCGAGCGTTCCCTCAAGACCCTGGTGCCGCAACAAAACCGGAGCAGCACCTATTCCGATGCGCTGGGCCGATATGCCGGCCATGGCACGTCGGGCTCGATTTTCCGCAGCGTCTGAATCCTTTTGCTGCGGTGATCCAGCCTGGGTGGCCGCGCGATCATGCCAACAGGCGTAGCCACCGGGCAGCCATGACCCTCAAAACGGGCCGTTTGCAGGGTCAGTGCCCCCGCATCTTGGCCCGCAACCGGGCGATGGACTGGCTATGCAGCTGGCAGATGCGCGACTCGGTCACGCCCAGCACCGCCGCGATTTCCTTCAGGTTCATGTCCTGCTCGTAATACATGCTCATCACGAATTGCTCGCGTTCGGGCAGGTTCTTGATGGCCTCCACCAGCGCAACGCGCAACCGCTGGTCGCCCAGAGCGGCCATCGGGTCGGCAGCATCGTCTGCCACGTCATGGTGATCGAGGAAACCGTCGTCGCCTTCGGAGCCACGCGACATGTCTTCGAGGTACACCAGCTGCGTGCCGCGCACCTTGCCCAGCAGTGTCTGGTACTCGGCCAGGCCCATGCCCAGTTCCTGGGCGATCTCGGACTCGATCGGACTGCGGCCCAGCCGGTGTTCCAGCCGGCGCAGCGCCTGCTCGATGTCTTTCTGGCTTTTGCGCGAGCCACGCGACATCCAGTCGTTCTCGCGCAGCTCGTCGAGCATGGCTCCGCGGATGCGCTGGGTGGCGAAGGTCTCGAACTGCACGCCCTGGGTCGCCTCGTAACGTGTCAAGGCCTCCGACAACCCGATCAGGCCGACCTGGATCAGGTCATCGACCTGCACGCTGGCCGGCAGTTTGGCCATCATGTGGTGCGCAAGCCTGCGCACCAATGGCTGGTACTGTCGGATCAGCGCGTTGCGGTCGAGCTGGCCCTTGGCGGTGTACATCAATAACTCTCCCGTGGGGACCGGCGTCGCCGATCTTGCTCTGGGTGGGGCTTCATGGTAGCGCAAGTCGAATCCGTCCGGTCTGTGTTGCTGGGCTCTGCGGGTGGGGCAATCGTGGCCTGATTCAATGCGGTGCCTGGTGTGCCTGGTGCGCCGTTGGAGCGCCTTGCGCATCCGCGGCCATGAACAGGAATCCGAGGTCGGTGCTCCTGGGGTCGAAGGCCGACTTGCTGGTCACACGCATCGAATCACGCACCAGTTCCGCCGCGTCCGCTGGCTGCCAGTCGTGCGGCACCTTCTGGCCGTTGGTGACGCCGCGCAGCAGCAGCTGGTGGCGGATCGCCACATCAAGCGCCGGTCCCAGCTTGACAGCCTCGTCGATCTTGGACAACACGGTCGGTTGCGCCTCGATCGACTTGAATGCGGCCACCACGTCATCAAGCGTATCGCCATGGGCACCTGCATTGAGCACGAGCAGGCGTTGGACGCCGGGCAGGTTGAGCACGTCGAGCGCGTCGTTCTTGTGCGGATCACGCGGCGCCAGGCCGGTGGTATCGATCAACACCATCTTCTTGGCCGCGAACAGGCCGAGCAGGTCCTGCAGCGCGGCGCGATCATGCGCCAGGTGGGCCACCAGGCCCAGGCCGCGCGCATGTTCCCGCAACTGTGCGTGGGCACCGACCCGCTGGGTGTCGAGCGTGATCAAGCCAACGCTGGCCGCTCCGTGCACTTCAGCGCACAGGCCGGCAAGCTTGGCAGCGGTGGTCGTCTTGCCGACACCGGTGGCGCCCACCAACGCGTAGATGCCACCCTCCTGATAGATCGGCAACGCCTGCTGGTCGGTGGGGATGTTGCGCCGGATCGCCTCCAGCATCCACTGCATGGCCTCGTGCGCCGCCAGCGTCTCTGGCATGCGTTCGAGGATCGCGCGCGACAAGGCGGGGGAGTAGCCGGCGCGCAGCAGCTTGAGCATCAGGTTGGCCTGGATCGGGTTCTGGCGCGCCTGTCCGAGCCACGCGAAGGTGTTGAAGCGCTCCTCGATCAGGTCGCGCATGGACTGCAGTTCGTCGGTGATGCTGCGCGCACCGATGGCCGGGCCCAACGCCGAAGGTGCCGCTGGCGGGGTTACCTTGGCTGCGGCTGGCGCCAGCGGGACGCTGATCTGTACCCTTGGCCGCTGCGCCGCTGCACCGGCCGGCGCGCGCAGCCCGACCTCCTCCATCGCCACCGGCGTCTCGGTCTGGCGCCGGCGCAGCATGCGTTCACGCACATAGTCCTGGAACGACAGGGTACTCATCGCCAACTGCTGCGTGTCCTGCTGCACCTGCTGGTGCGAGGCCGGCAGTGCGCGCGCGGGCGCGACCTTTTCGGTCACCATCGGCGCAGCGGCTCGTTCCGGCGCGCTGGGTTGAGGGCGCGTGGGGCGCGTGGGGAGGGTGGGGTGAGTGGGGCGCGTGTCGAGCGCTCCGACGCTGTCCTCGGTGGTTGCCATGACCTCGACACCGACGCCGGTCTGGCGGTTGGACAGGATCAGCGTGCCTTCGCCAAACGCCATGCGGGCCTTGGCCAGCGCCTCGCGCGAGGTCGCCCCGGTGAATCGTTGGATGTTCATGTTGCTGCACCTCTCAGAATCGGTCCGATACGGATCGTGTGGGTTTCTGGTATTTCACTGTGCGCCAGCACCTGCAGGCGCGGCGCGGCGCGGCGTACCAGGCGGGCGATCGCACTGCGGATCGGGTCGGGTACCAGCAGGCAGGCAGGCACGCCGCTTTCTTCCTGCTTCAGCGCGATCTCGGCCGCGGTACGGGTGAACATGTCGGCCACGCCTGGATCGAGCGCCGGGCCCGAGGCATTGCCCAGAGCCTGTACCAGCAGTCGCTCAAGCGCCGGATCGATCGCGATCACATGGAGCTCGCGTGTCGGTCCGTAGATCTGCTGCACGATGGCTGGCGACAACGCGATGCGGATGCGTTTGGCCAGTTCCACCGGGTCGGTGACATGGGCCGCATGTTCAGCCAGCGATTCGACGATGGTGCGGATGTCGCGGATATGCACTCCTTCGTCCAGCAGCAGCTGCAGGACTTTCTGGAACACGGCGATGGAAACCATTTTCGGAACCACTTCCTCGATCAGTTTGGGAGCCAGCTTGGCGACATGGTCCACCAGCTGCTGGGTCTCGGTTCGGCTGAGCAGACGCGATGCCTGCACCTGCATCAAGTGTGACAAATGTGTCGCCATCACGGTCTCGGAATCAACAACGGTAAAGCCGGCCATTTGGGCCGCTTCCTTTTGCCGTTGGTCGATCCAGTGCGCCGGCAGCCCGAATGCCGGGTCGGTCGTTGCGGTGCCGATCAGCGGCGTTGTGATGCCGCCTGGATTGATTGCCAGGTACATGCCCGGGAAAGCCTCGCCTTCGCCGACGATGACTCCGCGCAGGGTGATGCGGTAACCGCTGGGCTTGAGCTCCAGGTTGTCGCGCACATGCACCGGCGGCGGCAGGAATCCGACCTCCTGCGCGAACTTCTTGCGCACGCCCTTGATGCGGTTGAGCAGATCGCCCTGGCGTGTCTTGTCCACCAGCGCGATCAGCCGGTAACCCAGCTCCAGCCCGAGCTGATCGACCGGCTGCAGGTCGTCCCAGCTGGCCTCGCCGTCGCTGGCTGGCGCCGCGTCGACCGCCGACTGCGGCTCTGCGGGTGGTGGCTGGTGCGCCAGCAGCCACGAGCCGTAGCCCAGGATGGCGGCGACCGACAGGAACACAGTATGCGGCATGCCCGGTATCACGCCCAGCACGCCCAGGATCCCGGCGGCAATACCCAGTACCCGCGGCGAGATGAACATCTGATGCACGATCTGGCGACCCAGGTCCTGTTCCTTGCCCACGCGTGAGACCACCATCGCCGCAGCCACCGAGATCAGCAGGCCGGGAATCTGGGCCACCAGCGCATCCCCCACCGCCAGCAGGATGTAGGTGTCGGCCGCCTCTCCCGCGCCCAGGCCGTGCTGCAACATGCCGACGGCAAAGCCGCCGATCAGGTTGATCAAGAGAATCAGGATGCCGGCCACTGCGTCGCCACGCACGAACTTGGAGGCGCCGTCCATGGAGCCGAAGAAGTCGGCCTCTTCGGACACCTCGGCACGCCGGCGCCTGGCCTCCTTTTCGTCGATGGTTCCGGCGTTGAGGTCGGCGTCCACCGCCATCTGCTTGCCCGGCATCGCGTCGAGCGCGAAGCGGGCCGACACCTCGGCGATCCGTTCGGCGCCCTTGGTGATGACGACGAAGTTGATCACCACCAGGATCAGGAACACGATCAGGCCGACCGCGAAATTGCCGCCGATCAGGAAGTGGCCGAACGCCTCGATCACGGCGCCGGCCGCGCCCGGGCCGGTGTGGCCCTCCATCAGCACGACCCGTGTCGACGCCACGTTCAGCGACAGTCGCATCAGCGTGGTCAGCAGCAACACGGCGGGGAAGGCAGCGAAGTCCAGGGGCCGCAGCATGTAGGCCGCCACCATCATCACCATCAGAGCGATCGCGATATTGATGGTGAAAAACACGTCCAGCAGCATGGGCGGCAGTGGCAGCACCATCATGGCCAGCACCGCGATGATCAGCATCGGCGCGGCTGCGCCTTTGGCGAAGGCCGCGTAGGGGCCCAGCGTTCGCTGCAGTGTGCGCAGCATCGGGTTCATGGCCGGGCTGCCGCCGCCGCGCGGCGCATCGGATCGAGCTCGGCAGGAACGTGCGGCTCGGGCGGATCACCTGGCATCGGCGCCTCGCCGCGCA
>JBBRVD010000175.1:0-7671 GCA_038247175.1 Burkholderiales bacterium
CAGGCCATTACAGCCAGCGCGATCAGCGGCTCGAGGGCAGGCGCCACGGCCTCGCGGCCGGCCTGTGGCAGCGCCGTCCAGGCCAGTGCCGCCAGCAGTATCGCCCAGATGCCCAGCACCACCCCTGGCGCCAGCAAGGCAAACCAGCGTCGCGACTTCAGCGCCATGGGCCGGCCTTCGCGTTCGATGGTGCGGCAGCAGCCCGGTGATGGGCAAGACGGTTCATGGTCCCTTTGTCTGCAGCAGTTCGCGCACCTGGGCAACCAGATCGCGGGTGGAGAAGGGTTTGGTGACGTAGGCGTTGGCGCCAAGCGCCAGGCCCTTGGCCACGTCGGTTTCGCGGCCCTTGGCGGTCAGCATGACGATGCACACTTCACGCAGCCGGTCCTGGGCGCGCACATGCTGGCAGACCTCCAGGCCGGTCTTGCCGGGCATCATCACGTCGAGCAGGACCAGGTCCGGCGGGTTGTTCTCGATCGCGGCGATCGCCTGCAGACCATCGCGCGCGACGCTGACCTCGAACCCTTCGCGCTGCATCAGGTATTCAAGCGAGATCAGGATATTGGGTTCGTCATCGACGATCAGGATCTTGTGTGCCATGGCAGCATGCCTCATTGCGGTTCGGGCTCGGCCCGGTTGTGTGGCGCGCCGGTCGATGCTGCACCTGCAGTTGCAGCCGGCGCGCCCGATGCCATCGTATTCCAGGGCAGTTCGAACACCAGGCAGGCACCCGGGCCGGCGTCGCCATCGACCCAGATCCGGCCGCCGAAATGCTCGACGATCTGGCGGCTGATCGGAAGGCCCAGACCAGTGCCCTGCGGGCGGTATCCCTCGCCCTGGATCTGGTGGAAACGCTCGAAGATCAGCATGTGCTGCGAGGGCGCGATGCCCGGGCCGTTGTCGTGGATCGATACCCGCACCCCTTGGGAATTCGTCGTCAGATCGACCTGCACCCGCCCGGCCTGCGCGGGCACGAATTTGGCGGCGTTGGTCAGCAAATTGAGCACGACCTGGGTCAGGCGGTCCGGGTCGGCGCGCAACACGACGGCATGGTCCGGCAGCGACAGCTGCACCTGGGCGCCACGTTCATGGAGCACCTCGGCCGTGGTCTGCACCGCCTGCTCAAGCAACTGGCGCAGGTCCACGTCGGTGTTGTGCCACTGCGCGTGCCCGGACTCGATCTTGGCCAGGTCCAGCACCTGGTTGACGAGCCGGCTCAGGCGCTCGGTCTCGGAGACGATGATGCCGATGAACTGCTGGCGTTGGGTTATCGGCATCTCCGGGTCATCGGCCATCAGCTCGGCCAGCGCGCGGATCGAGGTCAGCGGGGTACGCAACTCGTGCGTCACCGAGGACATGAAATCGTCCTTGAGCCGGTCCAGGCTCTTGAGCTGCGCATTGGCGGTGCGCAGCTCCGACGTGGCGCGCTCCAGTGATGCCGATTTTTGCTCCAGTTCGACCGAATGGGCGCGCACCTTGCTGGCCTCGTCCAGGATCTGCAGCACGTCCTCGAGCACCAGCGCATCCTCGTCCGCGACCGAGGCCACCATGACCCGTGCCGAGGCGCTGCCGATGGCACCGGCCAGCGCGATCTCGACGTGGCGCACCAGTTGGGCATCGGGCTCGATCTGCTCGATGTGCGATACACCCGCACGGCGCGCATAGTCGGCGAACAAACCGTGCGCGCGCGCCGGGCCCATGAATCGGGCCGCCAGTTCGGCCAGATCCTGCACCCGGGCCCGGCCGCGCCAGAACACCGGCTCCCGGTTCTTGTTGCGCTTGAACACCTCGACGAACAGCAGCGCCTGGCTGGTCTCGGCCGGCGACGGGCCGCGCCACAAGGACAGGCCGACATACGCTGCGAGGTTGACGGCGAGGCTCCAGAACAGCGAATGGGTCAGGTTATCCAGCCCGCCCAGGCCCAGCAGTTGCTCGGGCTTGAGCCAGGCCACACCCCAGGGGCCGTGCTGCAGGAAGTCGGTCGACAACCAGCCCGATTTGGCGATCGACGGCAGCATCAGTGTGTAGACCCACAACCCGAACCCCAGTAACAGCCCTGCCATGGCACCCAGGCGGGTGCCGCCGCGCCAATACATGCCGCCGAACAGCGACGGCGCGAACTGCGCGACGGCCGCGAAACTGATCAATCCGATGCTGACCAGCGCGTAGGCTTCGCCGGCGAGGTGGAAATAACTGTAGCCCAGCAACATGACGACGAAGATCGCGCTGCGCCGGATGGTCAGCAACATGCCGGTGAGATCGCCGACAGCGCGCGCGCCGAACCGGCGGGACCGCAGCAGCAAGGGCATGACCAGGTCGTTGCAGACCATGCTGGAGACCGCGATGGTCTCGACGATCACCATGCCGGTGGCAGCCGACAGGCCGCCGATGAACACCAGCAGCGCGAGCGCCGGCTGACCATGGGCCAGTGGCAGCGACAGAATGAAGGCCTCCGGGTCCATGGTGCCGGAGCCGAACAGCAGCAACCCGCCCAGTGCGACCGGCAACACGAACAGGTTGATCAGCAGCAGGTAGGCCGGAAACACCCATGCCGCGCGGCGCAGGTGTCTTTCATCGACGTTTTCCACCACCATGATCTGGAACTGGCGCGGCAGCAGCACCACCGACAACATCGCCAGCAGTGTCAGTGAGAACCACTGGCCATAGGCGAACGGCGGCTCGTTGACCAGCAGCCGGGCCAGCTCCGGTACCGCGTTGGCACGCGCGAAGATGTCGGCGAAGCCGTCGAACAGGCCGTAGGTCACGAATATGCCGACCGCCAGGAAGGCCAGCAGCTTGACCAGCGACTCGAATGCGATTGCCGCCACCATGCCTTCGTGGCGCTCGGAGGTGTCGAGCCGGCGTGCGCCGAATACCACGGTGAAAGCGGCCAGCGCGAGCGCGAAATACAGCGTGCTGTCGTGCCACCACGGGCCCTGGTCTGCCATGGGCTGGCCCAGCGGCGTGGTCATGACCGCATAACCGACCGACACCGCCTTGAGCTGCAGCGCGATGTAGGGGATGATGCCCACCACCGTGATCAGCGTGACCAGGCCCGCCAGCAACGGGCTCTTGCCGTAACGGCTGCCGATGAAGTCGGCGATCGAGGTGATGCGGTAACTTTTGGCGATACGCAGCATTTTTCGAACCACCAGCCACGCCAGCACCATCGCCAGGGTCGGCCCCAGATAGATCGGCAGAAACCAGATGCCGGCGCTGGCGGCGCGCCCGACACTGCCAAAGTAGGTCCAGGCGGTGCAATACACCGCCATCGACAAGGCATAGACCCAGGCGTTGTCGATCAGCGAGCGCCCTTGCGCGCTGCGCCGGTCGCCCAGGCTGGCCACTGCGAACAGCAGCAGCAGATAGGCGAACGAGGCGCCGACGACCAGGGGGGCTGACAACATGGCGGGTGTCGCGCTGCAACGGTGCTGTTCAGTCGCCGGCGTGTTCCAGCAACCAGGCCATGGACGCGATCAGCGCCGCCCACAGGCCGAACAACGCGGTCGGGAACAGCGGCAGCCCGAACACCGTGGCCTGCGGGTTCCACAATGACAACAATGGGTAGTTCAGCGCCATCAGCGCTGCAAAGAACAGCGCAATCAGCCGCTGCTGGCCCCGCGTCCTGGTCATGTTGCCTCCTCGATATGGTCGTGTCCCCGAGGCTGTCGAGCGCCCGTATGCCCCGTCGCGCCGCACAGCGGCCCACCATGGCAGGTTACGACCGCGGTCTTACCGAAGCCTTACCCGACGCTGCTGGTCTGCGTCGCATCGACGGAGGTGTCGAAACGTACCACGAATCGGCAGCCCGGCGGGTCGCGGCGGCTGTCCATGTCCTCGATGCCGACCGTGGCGCGATGCAGCTGGGCGATCTCGAGCACGATCGGAAGGCCCAGGCCAGAGCCATCGACACCACTGCCCAGCACCCGGTAAAACGGCTTGAACACCAATTCGCGTTCAGCCGGGGAAATGCCCGGCCCCGAGTCCTCGACCTGCAACAACACCACCTTGCCGAACGGATCGGCCAGCACCCGCGCAGTCACCACGCCCGGA
The DNA here is from genome assembly GCA_038247175.1 of Burkholderiales bacterium. Classification (GTDB taxonomy): domain Bacteria; phylum Pseudomonadota; class Gammaproteobacteria; order Burkholderiales; family Burkholderiaceae_C; genus CAISIP01. Next base: position 4,054 of record JBBRVD010000175.1, read on the forward strand.
TGCTCCGGGCTCGACGGCGTGTAGTGGATGGCGTTGTCCAGCAGGTTGCGGATCAGCTCCGACAGCAGCGTCGGATTGCCCTCCAGCGCGAAGCCCCGCGCGCCTGGCGGCTCGCCCTCATATCCCAGGTCGATCGCCTTGTCATTCGCGCGTGGCAGGCAATCCTGCACCACGGCCACCGTCAGTTCGGCCAGATCGCAACGCTGGCGCGCCATTGCAGAACCGCTGCCTTCAGCGCGTGCCAGCGCCAGCAGCTGATTGACCGTGTGTGTCGCGCGCACGCTGGCATTGCCGATCTGGCGCAGCGAGAGCTTGAACTCCTCGGCGCTGACACCTTCGCGCTGCGCCAGGTCGGCCTGCATGCGCAGTCCCGCCAGCGGTGTCTTGAGCTGGTGCGCGGCGTCGGCCAGAAATCGTTTCTGGTGCTCGATCGACTTGGTCAGGCGCTGCAGCAGGTCGTTGACGGAGGACACCAGCGGCGCGACCTCCTGCGGCACCGAACGGTCGTCGAGCGGGCTGAGGTCGTCGGGCTTGCGGGCGCGGATGCGCTCTTCGAGCTGGTTCAGCGGCTTGATCGCGTAGGCCAGGCCGAGCCAGACCAGCAGCACCGCGAGCGGCAGGATGATGAACTGCTGCAGCATCACGCCCTTGACGATCTCGGTTGCCAGCACGGCACGTTTGTCCATTGTCTCGGCCACCTGGACCAGGACCGGTTTGCCCATCGGCGCGTCGACCTCGAGCCACTTGTAGGCCACGCGCAGGCCATCGCCCAGGTAGCTGTCGTCGCGCACCCGCACCTGGCCAAAGAACGGTGGCTCGTCTTGCGGTGGCAGCGGCAGATTGCGCTCGCCGGCGAGCAACTCGCCGCGTGCGCCGATGACCTGGTAATAAACGGTGTCGGTTTCGCTGGCACGCAACAGCTTGCGCGCCGGCATCGGCATGTCGAAGCGCAGTTGCCCGTCGCGTGCCTGGACCAGTGCGGCGACTTCGCCGACATTGACCTCCAGCGCCTGGTCGAACGGTTTTCCGGCCGCACTCTGGGCCACGAACCAGGTCAACACCAAACTGATCGGCCACAGCAGCAGCAGTGGCGTCAGCATCCAGTCCAGGATTTCGCCGAACAGCGAACGCTGCTCGCGCTGAAACAGTTTCACGTCGCCGTGGGTTGGCTCGTCGCGGTCGACGCAGACGGCTCGCCAGGCAGCAGCTTGAGGCAATAACCCAGGCCGCGCACGGTTGCGATGCGGATCGGGCCTTTCTCGATCTTCTTGCGCAGCCGATGCACATAGACTTCGATCGCATTGTTGCTGACCTCGTCGCCCCACTCGCACAGATGCTCGACCAGCTGATCCTTGCTGACCATGCGCCCGGCGCGTTGCAGCAGTACTTCGAGCAGGCCGAGTTCGCGCGCTGACAGATCGATCATCTGACCATCGATGGTTGCGACCCTCCCGGCCTGGTCGTACACCAGCGGACCGTGCCGTATGTTGTCGCTGGCGCCGCCCATGCGCCGGCGCAGCAGTGCGCGCACCCGTGCCTCCAACTCCTGCAGGCTGAAGGGTTTGGCCATGTAGTCGTCGGCGCCGTAGTCCAGGCCCTTGACCCGCTCTTCCACGCTGTCGGCGGCGGTCAGGATCAGCACCGGGAAGGTCGAGCCGCGCGCGCGCAGTTTGCGCAGCACCTCGAGCCCGTGCATCTTCGGCAGACCCAGGTCCAGGATCAGCAGGTCGAACTCCTTGTTCGTCATCAGCGCGGCATCCGCCTCGCTGCCGGTGGCCACGTGGTCGACGGCGGCGCCGGTGCCACGCAAGGCGCGCAGCAAGCCGTCGGCCAAAACGCCATCATCTTCGGCGATCAGAATGCGCATGGGCGTCTCCTCCTGCGGTTATGCCGCCATCTGTTGTCGGTCGGTACCGGCTTGCGATCGATTCTAGGCGTCACTGCGGTGTTGCCCTAGCGGGTTCACCCGTGCCATGGGCGTTGCGAGGGCTCAAGGGTGGGTAGCTTCGCCCTTCGGGCTGCGGTGCGAGCGCCTTGGGAGCGGCCCGGCGGCGCTCAGGCCACATAGGCCTCCAGCCCCAGCTGCACCACTGTGGCGACCTCGGGGCCGACGGCCTGGCGGAACTCGGCTTCGGCCTGTTCGACTGCCTGCCGGTAGGCGGCCAGCCACTGCCGACCGGTGGCCGTGAAGACGACCTGGATGCCACGCGCGTCGCGGCTATCGGGGCGGCGTTCGACCAGCGCCCAGGCCTCACATTGGGCCACCAGTTGTCCCATCGCCTGTTTGGTGATGCCAGCCTGGCGAGCGAGGTCGGTAAACCGGCTGCCTTCTTCTGCCAGGTGCCGCGTAATCTGTATGTGGGATGCACCAAGCTTGCCGCGTGCCGCAAGATGCGACAACGACAAAGCCAGTTCATCGTTGTGGGCCATCAGTGCGAGCACCCGGGCGTCGAAACGCTGGCGCGCCAGTTCGGCCAGGCGGCCCAGGTGGGTCTGGCGCCAGCCGGCGTGCGGAGCAGGTGGAGTCATGCCGAAAATGGTAAATCAAATTGACTAAAAAAACTGTTTCCTGACTTCAACAAACTGGTTTAAACTACTGTTCAAACATCCAGTCTGTTGTTAACATCAAATGCGAATTCATTCCAAACCCTTGTTTTAAAAGGAAATTTTTATGGACGCCCCTGTCAAGAACCTCACCGCCGCCAATAGCGAAAAAGCCAAAGCCCTGCAGGTGGCACTGGCCCAGATCGAAAAGCAGTTCGGCAAGGGCACCATCATGCGGCTGGGCGAAGGCGAGGTCATCGAGAACATCCAGGTGGTCTCGACCGGTTCGCTGGGGCTCGACATTGCGCTGGGCGTCGGCGGCCTGCCGCGCGGGCGGGTGATCGAGATCTACGGCCCGGAGTCGTCCGGCAAGACCACGCTGACGCTGCAGGCCATCGCCGAGATGCAGAAGACCGGCGGCCAGTGCGCGTTCGTCGATGCCGAACATGCACTCGACATCCAGTACGCGCAAAAACTGGGCGTCAATCTGCAGGATCTGCTGATCAGCCAGCCCGACACCGGCGAGCAGGCACTGGAGATCGTCGATTCGCTGGTGCGCTCCGGCGCGGTCGACCTGATCGTCATCGACTCGGTCGCGGCGCTCACGCCCAAGGCCGAACTCGAAGGCGAGATGGGCGATTCCCTGCCCGGATTGCAGGCGCGGCTGATGAGCCAGGCGCTGCGCAAGCTCACCGCGCATATCAAGAAGACCAACTGCATGGTCATCTTCATCAACCAGATCCGGATGAAGATCGGCGTCATGTTCGGCAGCCCCGAGACCACCACCGGCGGCAACGCGCTCAAGTTCTATGCTTCGGTGCGGCTCGACATTCGCCGTACCGGCACCATCAAGAAAGGCGATGAGGCCATCGGCAACGAGACCAAGGTCAAGGTGGTCAAGAACAAGGTGGCGCCACCGTTCAAGACGGCCGAATTCGACATCCTGTTCGGCGAGGGCATCAGCCGCCACGGCGAGATCATCGACATGGGTGTGAACGCCCAGATCCTGGACAAGTCAGGCGCCTGGTATGCCTACAACGGCGAGAAGATCGGCCAGGGGCGAGATAACGCGCG
>JBBRVD010000176.1:0-7651 GCA_038247175.1 Burkholderiales bacterium
GCCGATGCGGGTGAAGGTCACGACGGCGGCTGCCTGCGTGTGCGCGACGATGTGTTCGAGTTCGTATTCCCGGTATTGCACCGGCACCGGCGTGATCACGATGCCCAGCCGCGCGCACGCCAGGTAGACGATGTATTGCTCGACCCCGTTGGGCAGCTGCATCAGCACACGCTCGTCGCGCCGCACACCCGTGTCGAGCAGCAGGCGGCAGAAGCGGTCCACCGCATCGGCCAGTTGTGACCAGGAGAGGCGCTGCGGCGCACCGTGCGCGAAATCGGCGCGGTTGGGCGCGTCGATGACCGCCTCGGCGTCGGGGCGGTCGGCCACGTGCCGCACGAACAGGTCCCACAGCGTGGTCGTGCCCCACCAGCCGCGCTGCGTGTATTCGTCGATCGTGTGTTGCGCAACCAGGATCATGGCGTCACTGCCACCGATCAAGCGTGCTCTGGCTGAACAAGTTGACCGGGTTCCGGACTGGCATCATCAAGCGGCAGGTCGCTGAGCTGCATGCTGTGGCTCCGGATCTTTCAGTAACCGCGCGCCAGCCGCTCGCCGCTGACCCAGGTCGCATGAAAGCCGTTGGGCACGCGTTGCGGCAGGCGGATCTTGCACACCGGGCCGCGGGCAATGTCGTGGGCATCGAAGATGCTCAGAAACGATGTCTGCTTCTCGTCGTCCCACAGGAAGCCGACCAGGTAACCATCGTCCTCGTTTTTCCAGTGATCCCTGGGCGCGAAGGGCGCCTCGCTGAACCACTTGCGGGTGCCGGCGTGCCAGCTGGTGCAGGTGTCCTGCTCCAGGTCATAGCGCACCAGGCCGCAGAAGCGCGGATCCTCGGCGCGGTTGAGCCGGCCCATCAGCACGTTCCAGGAGAACCGGGTCTTGTAACCCTGCATCCAGGAGTTGATGGCCGGGAACTCCTGGTTGACGATGTCGTCGATGACCCGTTCCTTCGTCTGCCCGGTGCGCAGGTTGAAGCGCCACTCCTTGAAGATGAAGTCGTGCTCCAGGTGGGCCAGCATCTTCGGAAAGCGCGCCACGTCGAGTTGACCGTGCACGTCGGTGGGCAGCCGGAACGGTGTGCCGGTCATCACGATCTCGGTGCCGCCCTGGCCATCGTCTTCCTCCCAGGCGTTGGAGACGTGGTACATGTAGGTGGGCTCGGCCTCGAACCAGCGGATCTGATCGGCTGTGCCATGGCGCGGCACCACGGCGAAACGCGAAGGCAGCGTGTGGTGGAACTTGAGTTTGTGGCGGCCGGCGGCAAACGCATCCAGGTCGTAGAACAGCGGCAGGTCGTGCAGGATGCTGTAGTTCGGCGTGATCGCCATGTCGTGCGGCAGGCGCGGGCCTGGCAGCTGAACCGGCAGGAAGGTAGTCAGCTTGCCGTGGCGGTCCATCACGCCGTAGTGCATGTACGGCGCCTCCTTGCCATAGGCAAAGAACAGGAACTCGCCGGTGCGTTCGTCAACCTTGGAATGCGCCGAGATCGGCAGGCCCTTGAGTCGCGGGTCCAGCTCGAGTTTGCCGATCGTGGACAGGTCCTGCGGCCGGCACTGGTAGACCGCGCCACCCAGGTACCACATCGACACCAGTGTGCCGGCGTAGAACTTCACGTCGGTGTTCGAGGTGTTCTTGATCGGCATGTCGGGCCGGTCCTTGCGCGGTGGGTCCTTGATGCCTTGCCACAAGGCGCTGCCCGCCGCGAGTTCCTCGCGCAGTCCGTCGGTCATGATCCATCGGTTCTGGTACTGCGCACGGCCACCCTCGAAGCGCACCGCGTGCAGCATGCCGTCGCCGTCGAACCAGTGGTATCGGCCGCTGGCCTCGAAACGCCGGTTCGGGCCATTGCGCACGTACATGCCGGACAGGTCTTTCGGGATCTCGCCCTCGATGTCGGTCAGGTCGACCGTTATCTCGTGCTCGATGGGCGCGAAGCCACCGAGCAGGACCGGGATCTCGTTGAATGCGTGGGTATCGGTGGCGCCCATGGTGGAGTTCTCCTTCAGGTAGGGTTGGTTGTCGTGGCTGCTGCGCGGACCGGACGGCGCGACTGGCTGATACAAAAACGGCTGGCCACAAAAGCCAGGTGGGTCAGCGATGCGTTGCCGGCCGGGTTCAGTCCGGTCACGTGGTAGTCGCTGTAGGCGGCTGCAAAGTTCAGCGGCATCGCACCGGTCAGGTTGATGGTGAGCTGGGCGCCGGCGCGGGCGTAGGCCACCTCGGCGCGTGTGATGAAGTCTTCGTCGGTCGAGTACAGGAAGGCGGTCAAGCCGCCATATTCGGATACGTCGTGTGTGGCCTGCGCCAGTGCGTCGTCGGCGTCGTTGCAGCGGATCACGAAACTGATCGGTCCAAAGCGCTCCGCTGCATACAGGGCGCGCGCGGCGGTGTCGACCTGCAGCATCAGTGGCGTGCAGGTGCGCGCATCGGGAAAGTCCGGATGGGTGTAATTGCCGGGCTCGAGCAGTACCGAGCCAAGCGCGGCGCCCTCGTCGCGCAACTGGCGGACCAGCGCCAGTGTCTGCGCCGACTGGATCGTGGCCAGGATCATGGCGGCCTTCTTCGGGTCGGCACCGATCCGGGCGACTGCATCGGCCAGGCGCCGAGCCACCTCGTCCAGCGCCACGAGGCCCTGCGGCGTGTGCACGCCGTCTGCCGGTACATAGATGTTCTGCGGACTGGTGCACATCTGCGCGCTGAACATGCACAGCGTCGTGGCCAGGCTGCGCAGCACCGCATCCAGGTCGTCAACCGACTCCAGCACCACGGTGTTGCAGCCAGCGGTTTCGGTATAGGCCAGCGCCGGGTGGGCGTTGCGCTCGACCCACTGGCCGAACGCCACGCTGCCGGTGAAGTCGACGATCGCGGTCTTGGGGTGTTGCACCAGCCGCTTGCCGATGGGCTCGTCCACCGTGTCGAGTGCCAGTGTGACCAGGTCGGGGTCGAAACCGGCGGCTGCGATCTCTTGGCGGAATACCCGCACCGAGATCGCCATCGGCAGGATGGTTGCCGGGTGCGGCTTGACGATGACCGCATTGCCGGTTGCCAGGCTGGCCATCATCGACGGCCAGGCGTTCCAGGTCGGGAAACTGGCACAGGCAAAACACACGGCCACGCCGCGTGGTACCAGCCGGTAGGTCTTCTCGAGCGCAACCGAAGACGGGCCGAACTGGCGCTGCCAGATTGCATGGGGTGTCACGGCGCGTTGAGCCTGGTGCGCGAACACCAGCGCCTCGATCGCGCGGTCGAGCGCGTTCACGCCGGAGCCGGTGTAGGCCATGTTGAAGCTCTGACCAGCGGTATGCATCACCGCATGCGTCAACTCGAACAGATGCTCGCGGTACAGCACCTCGACCACCTGCATCAACACGCCGATGCGCTCATGCACCGTGGCCATTGACCAGCGCTCGATGGCAGGCTCGGCCGCCTCGAACAGGTCGTTGATCTCCGAACGTGGATAGACGATGCCCAGGGGCTTCCGGGTATAGGGCGAGACTTCAGCCCCCAGCACGCCGCTGGCACCGGGTTGCGCCAGTGCGAACTGGCGGGGCTGCTCGGTGCCCAGGTGGGCCTGGAATGCCGCGAGTCCCGCGGCCTGGGCGTTTGCGGCGTCCGGGTATTTGCCAGGCAATTCCGGGAACGGGCTCCAGCAGTTGCGCTCCACGCAGGCCACCTGAGCCTGCTGGAAGCGTGCGCGATGGCGTTCGAACAGCGCCTGGGCGTGGGACATGGTCGGGTCTCGGGTGGAGTTCAGCGGCGCCAGACCAGTCGGTGGTGCCGCGCCACGGCGGATCCGGGTACGGTGTCGCTGGCAGACAGCGTCAGCGTGCCGTCGCCTGCAAACGACATGTCGCGAATTTGCTCGGTGCCGACGAAGTTGGGGTTGAGCGCATGGGTGACCCGGTGCACCACCTGCTGGCGGCCCGGCTCGCCGCGAAGGGTGTAGGACCCTGCGTACTGGAAATAGCTCTCGAATGCGGCCAGTCGCTCGGCCTCGGGTGCGCTGCGCACGCTGTCGCTGGACAGGCGTGGCCTTTGGCCGCGGGCGATGCAGGCACTCATCGTGCCATCGCAGGTGTAGAGGATCAGGCCGTTGACGTCGGCGCCGAAAGGCAGGCTGTCGGGCCGGCCGTCGTCATGACGGATGTCCCAGCGCACCAGGCGCCAGGTTCCAAGCAAAGGGTTGTCCGCACTGCCATTTGCAGTCATCGCCGCTGCCTCCTTTAACTTTCTTAGTTGAACTTATCTTAGGTCAATGTTTTCAGCTGCGCAAGTGCCAAATCCCATTGCAAGGCCGACAATGTCACGATGGCGTCACCCCCCTACCCGAACCCTGCGGATTTGTCCCATGTCCATCCGTTTGCGACGCTGACGCCCGACCAGGTGCTCGACGCGCTCGACGAGGTCGGTTTGCGCGGTGACGGTCGGTTGATGGCCTTGTCGAGTTACGAGAACCGGGTCTACCAGGTGCAGCTCGAGGAAGGCAGCGCGGTCGTGACCAAGTTCTACCGCCCCGGCCGCTGGAGCGAGGCGCAGATCCAGGAGGAGCACGATTTCTCGGATGAGCTGGAGCAGGCCGAGGTGCCGGCCGTCGCGCCGCTGCGACTGGCCGGTACGACGCTGCACCATTTCGGCGGCTTCATGTTCAGCGTCAGCCCGCGCCGCGGTGGCCGCGGGCCGGATCTGGACAATGGCGAGGTGCTGGAGTGGATCGGACGCTTCCTCGCCCGTTTTCATGCCGTGGGCGCGCGCAGCGCTTTCGTGCACCGTCCCGCGTTGAGTCTGCAGAGCTTCGGCGTCGCGTCGCGCAACTGGCTGATCGAGAACGAGAAGCTTCCGCTGGACGTGCAACGCCTGTGGGCCGACATGTCGGCGCGCGCACTGGCGATGGTGGACCAGCACGATTGCCTGGGCGCTCGGGTGCCCGCGCGCGGCGAGGAGCCGATCCGGCTGCTGCGCCTGCATGGTGACTGTCACCCCGGGAACATCCTGTGGACCCCGACCGATGTTCCCGCCGCCGCGGGCCCGGGGCCGCATTTCGTCGACCTTGACGATGCGCGCTCCGGCCCTGCGGTACAGGATTTCTGGATGTTGCTGTCCGGCGATCGCCAGCAGCGCCAGCGACAACTTGGCGCGTTGGTCGACGGTTACGAACAGTTCCGCGAATTCGACCGCCGGGAGCTGGCCCTGATCGAGCCGCTGCGCACCCTGCGCCTGATCCACTACAGCGCCTGGCTGGCCCGGCGCTGGGCTGACCCGATCTTCCCGATCAACTTTCCGTGGTTCGGCTCCAGCGACTACTGGCAGGGACAGGTGCAGATGCTCGAGGAGCAGTGCGAGGCGATGCAGGAGGAGCCGCTCGTCGTGTAGATGGGTAGATGGGTCGGCAAACCCGCGCTGCTCGCCCTCGGACCTTGAGAGGCACTCGCCGAGCTGCGATCGCGTCTGACGCCGATACATGGGCCGTACCTGCGCAGCTTGCGTTAGGGTTTCCCGGCGAGGCGATGTCCGACAGGATGCGACTGCAACCTCCGACAGGCGTTGGCCGAGCCTCTGGGTAGCATGAATTGCGGTGGCCAGGCATGGGGTCTGGCGCCTCAGTCCGATACCACCAGGGAGCAACCTCATGCAATCGCAACAAACGTCTAAAAAGCCGGCCGAGAAGTCGCAAAAACAAGCACAGGTCACGCCGCAACAGCACGACGCGCAGGCGACATCCGGTAGCCGATCACCGACCGCGGGTCAGGGCGACAACAGCCAGGTACAGGGAGAGGGCGACTACGAGTCCGACCGCCGATATACGGAGTCGGTCCAGGATTTTGTCGAGTCGGGCAAGGTGGACGCTGCGGCACGTGACGCCAGGCCAGCGACGCAACAGGAGGCGCAGGATATGCGGCGCGCCGAGCAGGAAGGTGCGTCCCATGCCAAGAGCGGGCCCTCGCCGTCGGACCGCAAGAGCGGCCCGCAAGGCTGAAGTCGATGGCAGGCCAATCGGGTTCGAGGCGTAACCCGTGGCGCTGACACCCGGCAGTTTGCTGCAGAAGATGGTCGCCATGCGCCGTCTATGGGTGTGCATGGCGCTGCTCGGAGCGGCGGGAGCCCATGCGGCCCTGGACGCGACCTCTGCTCCGGCGCAGGGGCAGGCTCAGGCTCAGGCGCAGGGGAAGGAGCAGGGGCAGGGGCAGGCGCAGGCTCAGGCTCAGGCATTGCGCGACCAGCACGCGACGTTGACTGACGAACTGCAGCGCAATGCGTTTGGCCGACCGCTGGTGTTGCGCTCGCATCAAGCCGGCGAGCATGTTTCGGGCGAGGTATTCGCCGTCGTCGACCATTCCTTCGATACGCTGCGTGCCCGTCTGTCGAATGCGCAGCAATGGTGCGACGTGTTGCTGTTGCATATCAATACCAAATCGTGTCGCGCCGGGCCCGGTACTGCATCGACCAGCAGGCTCACGGCGCACTTTGGCAAGAAGACCGAACAGCAATTGGCCGATGCGGCGCAAGTCGACTTCACGTACCGACTTGTCGCCGAGTCCAGGCAATACCTGCACGTGTCCATGCACGCGGGCAACGGGCCCATGGCGACCAGCAACTATGAGATTACCTTGCAGGCCGTGGCACTGGACGCACGGCGCAGTTTCATCCGGTTCGTATACGCCTATGACGTCGGATTCGCGGGCCAGTTGGCGATGAAGGTCTATCTGGCGACCGCCGGACGTGACAAGGTCGGCTTCTCCGTTGAACCAGGGCAGGGTGACCGGGCGGATGCACCGGTGGACGGCTTGCGCGGCGTGGTGGAGCGCAATGCGATGCGCTACTACCTTGCGATCGATGCGACGTTGGACACAGCCGCAGTATCCCCCCGCGAGCGCCAGCGCGAAGAAACGTTGAACGCCTGGTTCACGGCGACCGAGCGATACAAGCGCCAACTGCACGAACTCGAGCGTGACGAATATCTGGCAATCAAGCGTGCCGAATTCCGCCGCGCCTTGCAGCCACCTTGAAGCAGGCCGGCTCCGGGCCGGAGCACGCACCGGGAGACGAAGGTGACCCGGCGCGCGGCGACATCAAACCGAGTAGGGCTGCGTCGCCGCCCGGATACGGGGCCAGGTGTTCTGGATGTGCTCGCGCATCGCCCGAGACAAACCGGGGCCGTCGCGCCGCTGCAGCGCGGCGATGATTTCCTCATGCTCGGCCATTGCGGCGGCCCAGTTCTCGGCGCCGGAGTTGCCGCTGTAGCGCAGGCTGCGCATGCGTTTGCCCAGTGTGGCGTGGGTCTGGCTCAGCGTGTCGTTGTTCGCCAGCGCGATCAGCGCTTCGTGGATCTGCTGGTTGAGTACGAAGTATTCGAGCCGCTCGCGCTTTTCGTACAACGCACGCATGCGCCGGTGCATGTCGACGACCTCCTCGATTCGGGACGGGTCGGCCTGGCAGGCACGTTCGCCTGCAAAAGCCTCCAGCAGCGCGATCACGTCCAGCATGTCGCGCGCATCCTTGTCGTCGAACACCTTGACGATGGCTCCGCGCAGCGGCAGCAACTCCACCAGACCTTCGGAGGTCAGCACCTTGAGGGCCTCGCGGATCGGAGTGCGCGAGACGCCAAGTTGTTGCGCCAGTTGCATCTCCTGGATGCGTTCACCCGGCGCTA
>JBBRVD010000177.1:0-7637 GCA_038247175.1 Burkholderiales bacterium
CGGCGACGCCAAGTCGCTGGCCTGCCATCCGGCTTCGACGACGCACCGCCAGCTGGACGCTGACGAACTGGCCAAGGCTGGCGTGCAGGAGGACATGGTGCGCCTGTCGATCGGCATCGAGCACATCGACGATCTGCTGGAGGACCTGACCCAGGCCCTGGCCAGCACCTGACCGCAGTGGCGAGTGGCGAGCTGCGAGTGGCCAGCGCACCGCGGCATCGCCAACTTGTTGTCGGGCCCGCCGCAGGTCTGCTGACAGCCTTGTTGTCGATCCATCATCATGTCCCAGCACATGCCCAGTGAAACGCCCGAAAGACAACCGCTGATCGCCTGTGTCGGCCATTGCGCGATCGACCATGTATTTCAGATCGACCACTTTCCCGACCGGGCCACGAAGACGCCGGCACACCGGTATGAAAGTGTGGGTGGCGGCATGGCGGCCAATGCCGCGCTGGCCTGCGCCCGGCTCGGCGCCCGCGTGCGGTTCGTCGGCGCGGTCGGCCCGGACGACGCCGGGCGCATGGTGCGCGGTCAGCTGACAGCGGAAGGCATCGACCTGACGCACCTGCAGGTGGTGCCGCATACGCATACATCGGCTTCGGCCATCATCGTTGACCGGCAGGGCGAGCGCCATATCTTCAATCACCGCGGGAACGCGCTGGCCCATGCGCAACTGCCCGATGACAGTGTGTTCGACGGTTGCGACGCGGTACTGGTCGACCCGCGTTGGCCTGCCGGCGCCAGAGCCGCCTTGTTGTGGGCGCGTGCCCATGGCCGGCTGTCGGTGTTCGATGCGGATGTCGCGCCGCAGCAGGATCTTGAAGCACTGGTGCCGCTGGCGCGCTGGGTCGTGTTTTCCGAGCCCGGGCTGGCCGTCTGGTCGGGTCCGGTGGCGCAGGAAGCGGCCTTGTTGCGGGCGATCTATCTTGGCGCCAGCTGCGCGGCAGTCACTCTGGGTGCGCAGGGCATGATGCTGGTGTCCGATGGCCGCTTGCACCGTGTGCCGGCGTTTCCGGTCCAGGCCATCGACACCACTGGCGCCGGCGACGTGTTCCACGGCGCGCTGACGCTGGCCCTCGCCCGCGGCATGCAGCCGGGCGACGCATGCACCTATGCCAGCGCCGCGGCTGCGCTCAAGTGCACGCAGGCCGATGGTATTCGCGGGGCGCCAACCAGGGAGGCGCTGGATGCGTTCTTGCTGCGGCCCCGCCCTGGCCGCAACCGAGGAGATGAATGATGCGCCTGCGGGATCTCACCGTGTCGCAACGAATCCACCGGTCGACCCTGGCCGTGGCGAGTGGGCCAACCCACCCGAGGCCATGATGTTCGCTGCGATGACCAATGGCCTGCCGCTGGGCCTGGGCGGTGCGCCGTTGGGCAACCTGTTTACCGCGATCGACGACGACGCAGCGCTGGCGCTGGTGCGCGCAGCCTGGGCCTCGGGTTGCCGTAGTTTCGATACTGCGCCGCATTACGGCAATGGTCTGAGCGAGCACCGGCTGGGCCAGGCCTTGCGTAGCTTTGACCGTGCCGCCTTCAGTCTGTCATCCAAGGTGGGACGCCTGCTGCTGCCCGATGCAGCGGCTGCGCGCGAGCAGAACGGTTATGTCGGCGTGTTGCCGTTCGTGCAGGCATGGGACTATTCCGCGCATGGCGTGCGCCGCAGCGTCGAGGACAGCTTGCAACGGCTGGGGCTGGCTGCGTTGGACGCCGTCTATGTCCACGACTGCGACGCCGGCGTGCATGGCCAGGACTATGCGCGGGTGCTGCGCCAGGTTGTCGGCGAGGCTTTGCCGGAGCTGCGCCGGATGCAGCGCGACGGCCTGCTGCGCCATATCGGGCTGGGCGTCAATGATGTGCAGGTGTGCCTGGACGTGCTGCATCAGGCCGAACTGGACTGCATTTTGCTGGCTGGGCGTTACAGCCTGGTGGACCATGGCGCGCTGGCCGAGCTGCTGCCGTTGTGCGAGCGAAGGGGAGTACGTATCGCCCTGGGGGGTGTATTCAATTCGGGCATCCTGGCCACCGGCGTGCGCGGTGGCCTTGGGGCGCCGCTGCGTTTCAACTATGCCCAGGCGCCGCAGCACTGGATCGACCGGGTCGGCGCAGTGGAGGACATCTGCGGGCGGCACCAGGTTCCACTGCGCGCCGCGGCGCTGCAGTTTCCTTTGGCCCATCCAGCGGTCGAGATCGTGTTGCTGGGACCCCAGGATCGTTCGCAATGGGACGATGGCGTCACGATGCTGGGTCATGCGGTGCCTGAGGCTTTCTGGCAGGAACTGCGGGCCGCCCGTCTGGTGCCGGAGGCGGCGCCATTGCCCGTGCCGGAGCGCGCATGATCGACGCCCACTTCCATATCTGGCAGCTGTCGCGGGGCGACTATGGCTGGTTGACGTCGGCGATGGGCTCGATCCACCGGGATGTATCGCTGCACGACTGGCGTCGTGTCAGCGCGCCCTGCGGGGTGACAGCAGGCGTGGTGGTGCAAGCCGCGCCGACCGAGGCAGAGACCCGCTTTCTGTTGCAGCAGGCCGAACACGCGCCAGATGTGCTGGGCGTTGTCGGATGGGCCGACATGCTGGCTCCCGATGCGCCCGCGCGTATCGCCGCCCTGGCGGCGCATCCCAAGCTCAAGGCCCTGCGCCCGATGCTGCAGGACAACCCGGACCCTGACTGGATCTTGCAGGGTGCGCTCGATCCGGCGTTCGAATCCATGCTGGAGTGCGATCTGGCATTCGACGCACTGGTCAGGCCGGTGCACCTGCCGCGTATCCGGGCCCTGGCGCAGCGTCATCCGGCGCTGCGCGTCGTGGTGGACCACGGCGCCAAGCCGGATATCGCGTCGGCCCAGTGGCAGCCCTGGGCCGACGACCTGGCGGCGCTTGCCTCGGCGCCCCAGGTGGTGTGCAAGTGGTCCGGGTTGTGGAACGAGGCGGCTGTGCAGGCACCGGTGTCCGCGCTGGCGCCCTGCATGCGGCATGTGCTCGATTGTTTCGGCCCCGAGCGGGTGATGTGGGGCAGCGACTGGCCGGTGCTCGAGCGTGCCGGGGGCTACGCTGCCTGGCATTCTGCAGCGATGGGCATGTTGTCGCGGCAGCAGCGGCTGCAGGTGCTGGACGGGGTCGCGCGCAGGGTTTACCGGTTGTAGCTTTGACTACATCGGCGCAGCGAGCGGCCGGACTTGATACGATGGCGCAAACTCCACCAGGATTTTCCATGAACGCACCCCTGCACCAGGAAATGCCGCTCGCGGTCCTCGACGATGCCCTGGCACTGCAACATGCCAGCGCGCAGTGGGACAGTGACATTTTGGCCCAGTTGCGGGACTACATCGCCGTGCCGGCCAAATCACCTGGCTTCGACGCGGCCTGGGCGGAGCACGGCCATATCGAGACCGTGTTGCGTTCGGCCGCGGCCTGGGTCGAGGCGCAGAAGGTCGATGGCCTGCGTCTGGAGATCGTGCGGATCGACGGCCGCACCCCGGTGTTGTTTTTCGAACTCGACGCCACGCGCTGCGGCTCCAGCCAGACCGTGCTGATGTACGGCCACCTGGACAAGCAACCCGAGTTCACCGGCTGGCGCAACGACCTGGGTCCGTGGACACCCCGATACGAAGACGGCAAGTTGTACGGCCGTGGTGGCGCCGACGATGGTTACGCGGTCTACGCCAGCATTGCGGCGGTGCAGGCGCTCAAGGCCCAGGGCGTGCCGCATCCGCGTATCGTGGGCCTGGTCGAGACCTGCGAGGAAAGCGGCTCTTACGACCTGTTGCCGTACATCGACGCCTTGCGGCCCCGTCTGGGCGATGTGGCTCTGGTGGTGTGCCTGGACTCGGGCGCCGGCAACTACGACCAGTTATGGTTGACGACCAGCCTGCGGGGCATGGCCAGCGGCACGCTCAAGGTCGAGGTGCTGACCGAAGGCATCCACTCCGGCGACGCGTCCGGTCTGGTGCCATCGAGTTTTCGTATCCTGCGCCAGGTGCTGGATCGTCTCGAGGACAGCGCCACCGGCCGCCTGCTGCCGGCCAGTTTCCATTGCGAGATGCCGCCGGACCGGCTGGCCCAGGCGCGGGCCACCGCAGCCATCCTGGGCGACGAAGTCACGCGGCGTTTCCCGTGGGCCCACTACGACTGCGAGGGTGGGCGCACCTTCGTGCTGCCGACCACCACGGACCCGGTCCAGGCGCTGATCAACCGGACCTGGACCCCGACGCTCAGTGTCACCGGAGCCGAGGGTTTCCCGTCGCTGGAGAATGCGGGCAACGTGCTGCGCCCCTATACCGCCTTCAAGCTCAGTTTGCGTCTGCCACCGCTGGTCGACGCCGCGCAGGCCGTGCAGGAGATGAAGGCCTTGCTGGAAGACAATGCGCCCTACCAGGCGCGGGTCACTTTCGAGAGCAATGGCGGCGCCACCGGCTGGAACGCACCCGCGACGTCGCCCTGGTTCGAGCAGGCGCTCAACGCGGCTTCGATGGCGCATTTCGATGCGCCTTGCGGGTATATCGGGCAGGGCGGCACGATTCCGCTGATGAACATGCTCGAGCGCGGCTTCCCGAAGGCGCAGATGATGGTTTGCGGTGTGCTTGGCCCTAAAAGCAATGCGCACGGACCCAACGAGTTCCTGCATGTGCCTTTTGCCAAGAAACTCACGGCCGCGGTGGCCCGGGTCATTGTCAGCCTGCCGTGACTCCGGCGGGCATGCTTTTCACGCAACCGGGCCCCAGGTCGAAAGCCGTGTCTTCGTTCCGGCTATCGGCGCCCGTGTGGGAGCCACGTCGTGGCTGAGACCAACCTCAGCCCGTTGACCGCGCGCGACGGCACCAATCTGGTCGTGATGGACTGGCCGTTGCAAAAGGGGCCGGTGCGCGGTGTGGTGCTGATCGTGCATGGCCTGGGTGAACATGCATGGCGCTATGACCCTTTGGCCAGTCGACTGAACGAGTGGGGTTTCGCGGTGCGTGCCTACGACCAGTATGGGCACGGCGAGTCCATGGGCCAGCGTGGTGCCCTGCCCGACGACGATCGCTTGTTGCAGGACCTGGCCGAGGTGATCGACGAGTCACGCGCGCGCATGCACGCCTCCACGCCGCTGATCGTGCTGGGACACAGCATGGGCGGACTGGTGGCAGCACGATTCGTGGCCCTGCAATTGCGCAAGGTCGAGGCGCTGGTGTTGTCGTCCCCTGCGCTGGACGCAGGGCTGAGCGGCGTGCAAAAGCTGTTGCTGGCCGTGTTGCCGAGGGTCGCCCCGGACTTGCGGGTTGGCAACGGTCTCGATGCCAACTACCTCTCGCATGATCCGGCGGTCGTGGCGCGTTACAAGGCCGATCCCCTGGTGCACGACCGCATCTCCACGCGGCTGGCGCGGTTCATTGCCGAGAGCGGGCCGGCGGTGATTGCCGCCGCACCCCGGTGGAGCTTGCCGACATTGTTGCTGTACGCTGGTGCCGACAAGCTGGTGAATCCGGCCGGCAGTCGTGCCTTCGCCGCAGCAGCGCCGAAGGCCGTGGTCGCGGCGTATTGCTTCGAGCCGCTGTACCACGAGATATTCAACGAGGCTGCGCCGGACAACCAGCAGGTTTTCGCGCAACTGCGGTCCTGGCTTGACACCCGCTTCTGAGCCGGCGTCGGGCGCCGAAGTGGTTCGATGCCGTATTCAGAGACCGTCTTGCGCGATGCCAGCGGGCCACAAGGCGCCTACAGCGGCGGTTCGCGACGTTGTGCGATCCGCCACGCCAGCCAGCCCAGGGCTGCGGCAGTCAATGCGACCGGAACCAGCGAACCCAGATTCAGCAGCCGCCAGCCCTGGGTCGTGACCAGCGCGCCGGAGGCGAACGATGTGACCGCCATCACCGCGAACACGCAGAAATTGATCGCAGCCTGCGCGCGGTCTTTTTCCTGCGGGCGATAAGACTTGAGCGAAAGCGTGGTGCTGCCGGTGAACAGAAAGTTCCATCCGACGCCCAGCAGGAACAACGCGATCACGAACTGGTGCAACTCGACACCAGACAGCGCGATCAGGATACAGACTACGTTGAGCGCAACCCCGACCGCCATGATCTGCAGCGTGCCGAAACGGCGGATCAGGTGCCCGGTGAAAAACCCGGGGGCGAACATGCCGATGACATGCCACTGCAACACGAAGGCGGTGTCTTCGAAGGGCAACGCGCATAGTTGCATGGCCAGCGGCGTGGCAGCCATCAGCAGGTTCATGACGCCGTAGCCCAGCGCAGCGCCCAGCGTCGACACGATGAAGATCGGCTGGCGCATGATCTGGCCGAGCGATCGGCCCCTGGACTCGCCCGCGACCTTCGGTGGCACCGGCGGGAACCGCATGCTCGACATCAAAGCCATCGCGATCACTGCGACGATGCCCAGGGCCAGGTAGGCGCCGACAAACGGTGTTTCTGTCAGTGTCCGGGTCCGGGTTGCGATATTGGGTCCGATCACGGCCCCGATCAGCCCGCCGGCCAGCACCAGCGAAATCGCCCTCTCGCGGTAACTCGGTTCGGCCAGCTCGGCGGCCGCGAACCGGTACAACTGGCCATTGGCGTTGTAGTAACCGGCCACGATAGTGGCTGCCACCAGCAACCAGAAACTGTGCACCATCACTGCATAGGCACACGCCAACGCGGACACCAACGCCACCGCCAGGCCAATCTGGAACGACACTTTTCGGCCCCAGGCACTCTGGGTGCGGGCGACCAGCGGCGTGCTCAACGCGCCGCCCACGACGTAGGCCATCACCGGCAACGTGGCCATCCATCCCAGCGGCGCCAGGCTCAGACCGATCAGCCCGTTTATGGCGATGAAGATGATGTTATTTGTCATCAGCAGGGCTTGGCAAGCCGCCAACAAGGTGAGGTTACGGTTCATGCCAGCAGTGTAAGAGCCGCCAGAGCGGCGGTTTCCGAGCGCAAAGTGCGCGCACCCAACGATACCGGCAGGTGGCCGGCGGCCATGGCCTGCATTTCTTCTGCCGCGCTCAGGCCGCCTTCGGGGCCGCACAGGAACACAATGTCGGCGGCCGCTGCGCCCGGGCCCGCGTGCCACTGCGCCAGCGGCATGTTGCCAGGTTGCAGCGACAGGATCAGCAACGCCTGACCAGCTTGCGATGGCGCAGGCGAGCGACGCAACCACTGTGTCAGCGTCAGCGGCGCGTGCACCTGCGCCAGCCGGTTGCGGCCGCATTGCTCGCAGCTGGAGATGACAATGCTGTTCCAGTGCGACAGCTTTTTCAGGCTGCGTTGCGGGTCCAGCCGCACCACGCTGCGTTCGGTCATCAGTGGTTGTATGCTCGCGGCGCCAAGCTCGGTGGCTTTCTCGACCAGCCAGTCCATGCGTTCGTTGGCCGGAATGCCGATCGCCAGATGCAGGCGCAGTGGCGTTTCGCGCTCCACCGGGTCATGCGGCCCGACCCGCACCTGTACCGTCTGGCGTCCCATCGCAGTCACGGTGGCAGCGTATTGCCCACCCTGCACCGCCGCGCCCTGATGGCCGAACAGAGTGATGGCCGAGCCCGGTTGCAGTCGCAACACCTGCGCGTGGCGCGCGGCCGCCGCCGGCAGCTCCAGCGTCATGCCAGCGGCCAGTGGCGCAGGGCAATAAAAGCGGGGTCCGCCCGGCATGGGTTCA
>JBBRVD010000178.1:0-7499 GCA_038247175.1 Burkholderiales bacterium
CCCGACCCGCAACAGCCAATCATTCGTTGGTCTCCATGACGCGAACGCCCACGCAATCGTGCCGTCAAATTCACTGTCGTTATAGGATGAAGGGGATGCCAGCGCTTGAACCGTTGCGCCTATGCTGGGTGTCAGCCAGGCATCCAATTGGACGCCTGCAACGGAATCGCGTCGGAGCGTGCCACCGTCATCGACGAATCTCTGGTATTTGTAGGGCTGGTCGGACTTTGCAAATCCGATGGTGCCGAAACCGGACAAAGAGTAGTCGGCCGCAAAGAGTGCGGCTGGCCCCATCGCCGCTAGAGTGGCTAGCGTCGTGATGAGTAGCATCACGAGGGAAGCTCCGGCCGGCGGCTCTTTCGAGACCGGCGCGGTCACGGCGTTTGCCTCTGCACCATTCCAGTCAAGCAGGTAGCGCTGCCCGACGGAAAGGGGGGATCTGGATCGGTCCACCAGTGCCATTGTTGCAAGATGCCTTTCATGTTGCATCCACGGGTAGCACACCATGTCACCTGGGACTGTTCCTGAAGTTTAGGATCAATGACCGAGATTGGCTGAAAAAGCGATACCTCTTCACTCGGCCTGCGTCCACATGTTGGTGGATGACAACAGATGACATGTTTCTGACTAAAGCGCGCGGATGGGTCTGAGCATGTCAAGCGCATGGTCGAAGTCAAAGTCTTCGATCGCACTTGATATGTCCTCGATGGCTTTCGCGCTGAGTGTGCCTGCCAGCGCCGACTTTTGCGTCCGCCACAATGTCCTGGCCTCGTTATCGCCTTGCGACAACATGGCGCAGAGTTGACTCAGCCACACGACATCCTTAGAAAGTTTTGGCTTGTCGAACCCGATTTTTGCGAGATCGATCGAGAGGCCGTCTGACCCATCTTCCAGTACTGCAGCCGCTGGAAGTTTTTCACGCAGGGTGTCGAACAGTTGTTTTAGTTCGGCGCCAGTGCACTCCAGCCAAAGCGTTTCGTCGGCGCGGCTACTGTGCTGCAATGCGGCGTCCAGCGACACGACATGTTCATGAACACGGCTCAAACCCAGCGTTGCACATAGTCCTCCGAGCGTATGCACAGCGCGCGCCGCGCCCGCCCGGTCGCCAGCGTCAATCATCCTGAGTATCTGCGGGCAAATGTCGGAGAAGTCTCGCATGAAGCGCCGCAGCAGATCACTGTAAAGCCTGGTGTTTGCGCCGGCATGGCGCAACCCGACAGCAATGTCGAGACCCGGCGCCTGCGGAAAATCCGCCCGCGCGTCAACCAGTGCGGGCTCGACCCGGGCCGAAGATGCCGTCACCGGTCCGGGTCGCACTTCAGCGTGGTTGGAGGCCAGATAGCTGGCCAGCATCTCGTATAGCGCTTCCGGGTCGATGGGTTTGCTGATGTGCCCGTTCATGCCCAGTATCTGGCAACGCTGGCGTTCGTCAGGCATCGCGTGCGCGGTCATTGCGACGATGGGAAGGTCAAGGTGGCGTTCGTCCAGGCGCAGCAGTCGCGTCGCTTCATACCCGTCCATCACCGGCATCTGCAGGTCCATCAGGACCAGCCGGTAGTGACCCGGTTCGGATGCATTGATCTTGTCGATGCCTTCCTGCCCGTTGTTTGCCACGTCCACCTCGACGCCCCGAGCCTGCAAGAGTTCGACTGCCACCTGTTGATTGATCGGGTTGTCTTCGACCAACAATACCCGCAGCCCAGTCAGGTCCTGTGCGACGGGGATGTCGTGCGTGTCAGGCTGCGTGTCGGTTTCATCATTGACCAGCCACTTGATCAGGTCGCGTAGCGACTCTGGCAAGACGGGTTTGGGCAGGAAATGTTGCACGCCAAGCGCGCTGGCCGTGTTGTGCAAAAGATCCGAGTCGTAGGCAGACACGATCACGGCGAGCGGGCCCTGCTCGCTGCCATTGGTACGCGCTCGCAGCGCGGCCAGCATGCCCGCGCCGTCCAGTCTGGGCATGACCCAGTCGACTAACAGGAGGTCATACGGTCGTCCCTGCGCCTCAGCCTGCGCGACCATGGCCAACGCCGTGTCCCCGTCATCCGCACAGTCGATTCCACCGGGAAACCGGGTGCCGACCCCCAGCGCGCCGAGCAAGTCTGTCAGGGCGATGCAAGCATCCGGCTGGTCGTCCGCGACCAATACGCGCATCGCATCTACCCGTGGCATCGGTACTGCGGGCGGCGCCGGCGGTTTGGTCAGCGAAAAACGCGCCGTGAAATTGAAGCTCGATCCACGGGACGGAACACTGTCAACCCAGATTCGCCCACCCATCAATTCGACGATTCGTTTGGAGATCGTCAAGCCCAAACCGGTACCGCCATACCTGCGGGTGGTCGAGCCATCGGCCTGGGTGAATTCCTGGAACAAGCGCCCGATCTGTTCCTGTGTCATGCCGATGCCAGTGTCGCGAACGGTGAATTGCAGCGCGACGCCGAGGGCATCCGTCGCGTTGATCTGTATCAACAGCTTCACGTATCCCTGGTGTGTGAACTTCACCGCGTTGGACAACAGGTTGGTCAGCACCTGGCCAAGCCGCAATGGGTCCCCCATCAGCGCACCGCTTTCACCCAGCAGCCGGGAGTCGGTCACGTCGAACAGCAGTTCGATGTCTTTCTCGTGTGCCCGCTGGCGCAGCAGCGACAAGGACTGTCCCGCCACGTCCTCGACCCGGAAGCGCCCCTGCTCCAGCTCGAGCTTGCCTGCCTCGACCTTGGAAAAGTCCAGGATATCGTTGATGATGCCCAGCAATGACCGGGCCGCGTCGTGGATCTTGTTCACGTAGTCGTGTTGACGGGCGTTGAGATTGGTCTTGAGCGCCAGATAGGCCATTCCCAGGATGGCGTTCATCGGCGTGCGAATTTCATGGCTCATATTGGCCAGGAACATGGATTTGGCATGTGTCGCCTCTTCTGCCTGTCGACGTGCCGCCTCCAGTTCCTGCTGCACCTCCCGGCGATGGCCGATGTCGTCCTCGATCGCCTGTGCCATCGTGTCCACGGTCTGACCCAGCGTGCGCAGTTCACCGAAACCGTTCAGCGTGCCGGTGCGGGTTGCGTAGTCGCCCAAGGCGAGTCGGTCGGCGTTCTCTCCCAGCCGCTGGATCGGCAGCAGGACCTGGCGCCGGATCACGCTCAGGGCCAGCATGGCCAGGATGATGGTCAATCCCATGGTGACCAGCGACATCAGGATCCAGCGCTCGAGCGCCTGTCCGGCGGCAGCGACGTCCGCACGGGTCCGCAGGTCCGTTGTAGACACCAAGGCAGCGACTCCTTGCGACTGGTTGGCCTTGAGGCGGTTGTATGCGGTGCTATGGACCAGCTGACTTGCAAAGTCCAGCCGCGGCTGACCGTCCGATACGAACTCGCCGGTATCCGGATTGAACAGGCCCTGGGTGGCGGCAAACGCTGTCTGCTCAATCTTGTTCATCGCTGCCGTTGCACTAAAGACTTGCTCCAGCGCATCCAGTTCGGCAGCTCCGAATCCCTGCGACTTCATCCATTCGACGACCGAGCGCTTGTCACCGTCGGTTGGCATGGCATGTCGAATACGACCAGCGATCACCGCGTCCCAATAGGAAGTCGGATTCGCCTGTACTGGTGGCGCTTTTTCGCCCTCGCGCACAGCCAGGATATCGTAGTAATAGAGCAGATAGCGGGCTTCCCCGGTGCTCGTGTAGGCGCGCACCAGCCGCGCCAGCTGTTCGGTTTCCTGCTGCAATTCGGTGGCCAGCCGCAGCGCACGGTCGCGATGATCGCGCGCCGAAACGACGGTGTCGTAGGAGCGCTTGATCAGGACCACAAACATCGCGTTTGCCGCCAGCACCAGCAGGACGATGGAAAAGAACCAGACCGAGACCCTGCGCAGCTTCATGACACCCGCCTGTTATGCGTTGGTGTTGTCAGCGCGCACAAGGCCAGCTGTTACTGCATACACGGCAACAGGATTGTGGAAGCCCTTGAGCTGCACGGTGCCCAGCGGCTCGCTGCGCACATGGTCCGCCACGAAACCATGGACACGGTGCGACACCAGGATCTGCCCGCCTGCGGCTTCACCGCACAGCCGCGCCGCGAGGTTGGTCACATTGCCGATCACTGCGTAATCACGCCGGCCTTCGAAGCCGATCGCGCCGATGGTGGCAAAACCCAACGCCACGCCGATACCCATCGATAGTTCATATCCCCGCTTGTGCCAGCCCTGGACCAGATCGGAGAATCGTGCTTGCATGCCGATGGCCATTTCCACTGCGACCAGTGCCGGGTTCTCGATCTCGACCGGGTCATTGAAGTAGATCATCATGCCGTCGCCGGCAAAGTGCTCCAGCGTTCCACCGTGTGACATCACCAGCGCTCCCATCGCCTCGTGGTACTGGTGGATCACATGCATCACGTCCTCCGGGTCCGACGTTTCGGTGAAGGCCGTGAAACCGCGCAGATCGACAAATGCGGCGGCTACCTCCCGACGGTGGCTCTTGAGCGGGTCGTCGGTGTTGCCGGACAACATGAGTTCAACGACCGACGGCGAGAAATAACGCTTGAGCCGGCCCAGCCGTTCGAGTTGGGCCACTCCGTCCGCAATGCGCTGCTCCAGCGTGTGATTGAGCGCTGCCAACGCGGTGGCCTGTTGTTCCAGCCGCACCACCAGATGCTCGCGCTCACGCGACTGCCGAGCCATCGCCAGATGGGTCCGAATACGCGCCTTGACGATGGCGGGCCGGATCGGCTTGGTGACATAGTCCACGCCACCCAGCTCCAGACCGAGCGTCTCGTCTTCGACCGACCCCATGGCCGATAGAAAGATGATCGGTATGTCGCGCACGCGAGGTTCGGCCTTGATGCGCCGGCACACGTCGTATCCGTTCAGCCCTGGCATCATCACGTCAAGCAGGATCAGGTCGGGCGGGTCGGCGCCCAGGGTCAGCTGCACGGCTTTCTCGCCATGGTTGGCTACCCGGGTCCGGTAGTCGGTCCGCAACAGCTCGACCATGAGCGCCAGATTGGTCGGCGTGTCGTCGACGATCAGAATCGTCGCTATCGCGTTCGAGGTCGGCACGAGACTTCCCCTGAGACGAAGTGATGATCAGCTTGCCGCAGTCCAGCCGCCGTCGGATGGATTCTTGTAGTTGCGCTTGCTGTGCCCAAGCGACTGCATTATCCCGAGTTTCGCGTCGGATACCCAATGGAAATTGCGCTTTTCCGCCGCCTTCTATCGGCCTCTGGCGTCGCCCGTTGCCGCATCGCGCGTAGAGCGCGCTGCGCTGGGGTGCACAGCAGGCTCACCCAGCGGCTGTTTCCTTGCACGGCCTGCTCCCCTCGCAGTGTGGCCACGCCGGTCTCACCTGGTGTGTGGCATAGTGAATTGCGGACCACGTGGGCGCGCTGGCCATAGCGGGGTCGCAAAGATGAAAGGCTCGGCATGCGAACAGTCACCGTTGCGTTGGCCCTGGTCTTGTGCCTGGCATTGTGCCTGGCCGCTTTTCCAGCCGCCGCCGACATCCGTGTGCGTTTCATCGAAGGCGCCCCCAAGGACCGCTTCGTCATCACCAACGAGGCGCGCTGCGCAGTACTGCAATCCGAATTTGTCGTCGACCTGGCGGGATCGGCCGCAGGGCTGATCTTCGACGTGGCCGGCGAGGGCGCGGGAGTACAGGTGTTCCAGCCGTTCGAACTGCTGGACGGTGCCGCCGCATTGAACGCCATTCCGAAAGTCGGCGATGGTGATACCCGTCTGAGCCTGTCAATCCGCAGCCTGGCGCCGGGCGCACAAATTGCCTTCACGATCGATGTCGACGACACGCTGGGCCCGCGCGGCATCACGGTTTCAGATGCAGAGATCGCGGGCGCGACGGTTCGGCTGGTGTCCCGCGGTGTGACCCGATCCGGGACGTTCTCGCCACGCTCCGAAGCTGTTGTGAAGACGCCCGCCTGCCAGTAGCACCAGACCCCGCTGTAGCTGTTGTAGCTACCGTACCCGCCGTACCCGCCGTACCCGCTCAGGCGCGAAACGTCCGGGTTTCGCGCACCGGGTCGTCGTGTCGCTGGCGCCCGCCACCGGTGCCCGCCAGCGGGATCGACGCGCCGGCTCGCGCGAACAGCGGCAAGGTAGACCAGGATGCGTCCAGCATGTGGACCTGTCCGGCCGCATAACGCGCGCCGCTGTAAAAATCGAACCACGCATCCGGCCCGGACGGCAGATACACGCCGCGGCTACTGGCGCCCTGCTCCACCACCGGTGCCACCAGCAACTCCCGGCCCAGCATGAAGTCGTCGCTGTCGGCAAAACACGATTCGTCGTCCGCAAAATCATAGAACGTCGGCCGGATGATCGGCTCATGGTGGCTGCTGGCACGTTCGAACAGCGACCACAGATAGGGTATCAGCGTGTAGCGCAGCCGGATCGCCGCCGCCACATGTTCGGTCACCTCCGGGTGCAGCCAGGGCACGTTGTTCGTGCCGTCCGCCTTCCAGGAGTTCATCACCATGCGCGGATTCAGGCAGCAGGCCTGCACCCAGCGCAAGAACAGCTCAGGCTCCGGCGACGGGCCCGCGAAACCGCCCACGTCGTGGCCGACGTTGAACAGGCCCGAGAGCGACATCTGCAGCCCGGTGCGGATGTTCCAGCGCAGCGATTCCCAGCTGGTGGTGTTGTCGCCGCTCCAGGTCTGTGCATACCGCTGAATGCCGGGCGGGCCGGCGCGGCTGACGCTGTACGCCGGCTCGCCCGGCGCGTGTTGCTGCTGCGCCTCGACACTGGCGCGGGTCATCAACAAGCCGTGCAGCGGACGCGCCCGGTGCATCGGGATCGGCGTACCAAAACCATCGCATTGGGCATCGTCGTCGAGGATGGCGTATTCGTTGTTGTCGTTCCAGCCCACGTCGATGCCGTAGTCCAGCACCTGCTGTTGCAACTGCTGCTGCCACCAGGCGATGGTTTGCGGGTGGGTGAAGTCCAGGTGCGCGCCCATGCCGTCCCAGAACGGCTCGAGCACCGGTTGGTGGCCTCGCGCATCGTGGATGAAGCCGCCCTGCGCCGCCACCTGGTTATAGGCCGGGTGGTCGTCAAGCAGACACGGCTTGATGTTGGCCACCACCTGCATGCCGCACGCATGGAACCGCGCGTTGAGTGTCTTCGGGTCCGGGAACTTGTCGTTGTTCCAGGTGAACACATAGCGCCGTTTGCCGCGCGACGAATAACCCGAACCATAGTGAAACGCCGAGCAGGGAATACCTTCCTGCTCGATGCGGCTGATGAAGCTGCCCAGCTGCTGCTGCGCATCGGGTGCGTCGGCCAGGCCCATGGCGGTCTGCGCATATCCGAGCGACCAGCGTGGCGGTAACCGGGTGCCGCCGATCAGGCGCGTGAAACTGGCAATCACGTCGGCGGGCGACACACCGGCAATCACGTAATAGTCCAGGTCACCGTCGTCGATCTCCACATGGCGGTACAGGCCGTGGTAGTTGTCGTGTTCGCAGCCCAGGTCAAACGTGCAGGGCGCC
>JBBRVD010000179.1:0-7382 GCA_038247175.1 Burkholderiales bacterium
GAATCGGCCTGGACGAGTACCGGCCCGCTATCGGTGCGCCGTTAAACGCCGTCCAGCAACAGGCAATGCAGGTGTCTGTTGAGATTGGCCGCAGAGCCCAAGCGCTGGATCAGCGTGACTGCGCCGCTGTCGGCTTCGTCGGCCTTGAAGCCGGTCTGCTCGAGCAGGTGGCGCGTGATCACACGGTGCACCACCTGCAGCACCGGCGTTACCAGCACCGGTTGTGCGGCCAGCAGCAGGCGCAGCGGGATGGGCAGTGACAGCACCCACTGACGCACCGGCACGCGCGGGATGACGTTATCTACCAGGTGCGCAGCGGTCTGCGCCATGCGCCGCGCCCCGCACGAGGGGCAGAACCCAAGGCGCTTGCAACTGAACGCCACGCGCTTGTCGTGGCCACAATCGGCCGGTATTTTTATTTGCTCCTGAATAAATAGCGTATAGCCCCGGTATTTGCTGCCGCAAAAGCACTTTTGACTCACTATTTAAGCGCAGCAGATGACCCTCGACAAGGCCAGCTTCCTTGAGCGCCAAAGGCTAGACCACCTTTTTGCCAAAAACATACGATTAAATCCCCATGAAACCAAACCCCGTGGCATTCTTTTCAAGCGATGACGCGCCTTCGAGATAATCGAAAAGATTCTTCACGGGTACCCGGGTTCCTGTAAAGCATAGCGCGCGACTCATGATCTCAGGGTGGCGATTGACAAGCGTTGCATTTATGGTGATCTCCTGCGCCAAGCTGACTCCGGGGCTGACGCGCTGAGTTTTCTGCTGCCTCCCGCACAAGAGCAAACGCTTGATTGCGCTGCATCACCAAGTGCTCAAGGTAGCGCCGAGTTCGGTGACGGCTTCGAGCGCATGCCCTCACAACAGACGCGCGGAGATTCCCAGGACCGCCTGGAGGCCATCGTGCAGCCCGAACTGGCCAAGGTGGGCCTGCAGCGCGATGACGCCGCGGCACTGTACAGCGTGGCGTTCGAGCTACGCTTCGCGCGCGACCCGCGCGCGCCCTGGGACGACCCGCCCTACTGGGGTGGCCTGTACCGCGGCGTGATCGTCACGCCGACCGGTACTGTCGTGCATGTCCCGATGCTGCCGATGCAATTCGACGTGCCGTATTACCGGCGCGAAATTCAGCTGCTGGTGCGCCGCCTGTCCGACAGTCAGCTGGTGTTCGAAAGCCGCGCCAACCACGATGGCCGCTGGAGTGACGACCTGGCCGTGGTGCCCGCGATGTTCGAGGCCGCGCTGCGGGGCTTTCCGAACCCGCCGCAGGGCGTGCGACGGGTCGATATCGAGATTGCGCGCTGAGATCCATGCAACCGGTGCGTGCCGGTTGACGAGGAACCGGCTGCGTGTCACCCAAGCGTGGGTTCAACAGGTTCCCAGCAGGGCCGCAGGTACCCCGTGCCCGCAACCCCTGAGCATCAACAATGCCCCATCACACACACCGGCCGAAGCCCAATCGGGACGTACCAGCGACGTGACGAACAGAACGTCCGAGCGCGCACCGCCGAAGGCCGGCATCGTCGGCGCGCGGCAGGGCACGGGCAGCTTGCGGTGCAGCGCCCCCGAGCGATCCAGCACATTGAGGCAACCGGCAGAAACACCTGCGGACCAGTAATGGCCAACCGTATCCACGGTTGCGCCATCCGGTCGACCTGCAGCCTCGTCCAGGACGCACCAGATCGACGGCTCGCCGATGCAGCCGCGTTGCTCATTCCAATCGGCCTTGAACACCAGGCCGCGCGCGCTGTCGGAAAAATATAGCGTGCTGCCGTCGGCACTGAACGCAATACCGTTGGCAACCACCAGTCCACGCCACAACGTACGCAATTCGCCTTGAAGCGACATGCAGTACAGCGCGCCGGTCGGCTCCTTGCGAGGCCGATCGTCCATGGAGCCGAAGACGAACCAGCGCCCCGATGGCGACACCTTGCCATCGTTGAGCCGGTTATCCGGCTTATCGTCCTCGACCGATGCCACGAGCCGCAGCAAACCGCTGTCGGTGTCCAGTGCATGAACACCATGGCGCAACGCGAGCCAGACCTCGCCGGACTGGCACAAGGCGATGGACCCCACCACATCGGGCAGGTCCCAGCGCTCGACCCTGCCGGTCGCAGGATCGAGGCGCAGCAGTTGCTGGCCCCGCACATCGATCCAGTACAACCGCTCCTGCCCGTGGTGCCAGCACGGCGACTCCCCCACCCGGTTGGCCACGGGATAGGCCAGCATGTCGAAACCCTCGTGGCAGCCGACGACCACGGGCGACACCCGATCGGTCCGCAGGCGCAGCGTCGTTTCCGATATCGTGCCCGATCCCGATCCCGTCATGCCGGCGCGCTGGCGTGGGGATAGCGGGCGTGGTTCGCACTGCGCCACTGCGCGAAAACATTTCGCTGCGACGCATCGGTCAGCGGATAGGTACCGAACAACCCGACGCCGGCATCCATCTGGGTCGCCACCCAGTCTTCGTAGATCGTCTGGTCATAGGCCTCGACCGCCACCCCATCCGCGCAATGCGCGGGAATACATACAACGCCTTCGGCATCTCCCACCATCACGTCGCCCGGATAGATGGCAACGCCGCCACAGGCGATGGGCAGCTGGATATCCACCGCGTGGTGGCGGATCAGGTTGGTGGGCGCCGAAGGCCGCTGGTGGTAGGCCGGCAGATGCAAGGACGCGATCTCCGGAGCATCGCGGAATCCGCCATCGGTCACAACCCCGGCAGCGCCGCGGCGCATCAGTCGGGTCAGCAACAGGCAGCCACTGGATGCTGCGGTGGCATCGCCTCGGCTGTCCATCACCAGCACCTGCCCGGCGGGACACTCCTCGATCGCGACCCGTTGCGGGTGGCTGCGGTCATTGAAGGCATCGATGCCGTCCAGGTCTTCGCGCGCCGGAATGTAGCGCAACGTGAACGCACGCCCGACCATGTTGCCCGGGGGGCGACTGGCCAGGATCGGCCCTTGCAGGAAGGTGTTGTTCAGTCCCCGCTTGAACAGAACCGTGGTCAGCGTTGCGGCAGATACCCGCAGCAGACGGGGCAAGGTGAGATCATTCAAAGGTGTCATGCTGGTTTCGCCGTGGTGAGTTGCACGCGCGGGCGGCGCGCCTGGGTCAGGATCGACTCGTGTTCGGTGCCGGCATTCCAGCCGCCGGTTGCGATGGCCAGGTTGCGTTCGCTGGGATGGTCTGCGACAAACGCCGCATCGATACCCACGCCCAGGCCCGGGCCCGTGGGTACGGCGATGCAACCGTCACGGGCCTGCAGCGCGGTGGTGATGGTACGGGCGCGTCCCGCCCATTCGGGCTGCAATCGTTCCAGGATCAGCCCGTTGGGAATTGCCGCCAGCAGATGCGTGGCGGCAAACTCCGCCACCGGTCCGAGCGAGCCCGAGTGCGGCGCCAGCATCACCCCGCAGGCCTCGGCCATGGCCGCGAGTTTCTTCATCTGCGTGAGGCCACCGAAGCGGCCGGTGTCC
Source organism: Burkholderiales bacterium (assembly GCA_038247175.1). GTDB lineage: Bacteria > Pseudomonadota > Gammaproteobacteria > Burkholderiales > Burkholderiaceae_C > CAISIP01. Next base: position 3,492 of record JBBRVD010000179.1, read on the forward strand.
GGCTGGACCACGTCGAGCAGACTTGACTCCAGGAACGGGCGCATCTCGGCCAACGTGGCCAGTCGTTCGCCACCGGCCAGTGGCATGGCAAGCTTGTCGCGCACGCGTTTCCAGCCACCGATGTCGTCGGGCGCGACCGGCTCTTCGAGAAACAGCAGATGCAGGGGTTCGAGCTCACGGCCGATCGCGATCGCATCGCTGCAGGTCAACCACGGCGGGCCGTGCAGGTCGACCATCAGGTCGATCTCGGGTCCGACCGCGGCCCGGATCGCATGCGCGCGTTCCACGATCCGGCTTGTCCCGCCCACCTTGAGCGCACGCACGCCACTGGCCACGGCCGCCGTGGCGGCAGCGACATTGGACGCATGCACGTAATAGGGAACCTGCGTCCGGGTGGTGCCGCCCAGCAGGCGCGATACCGGCACGCCCAGGGCCTGGGCCTGCAGGTCCCACAGGGCCATGTCGATCGCCGCGATCGCACCCATGCCCACCACGCCGGTCTGTCCATGCCCCATCAGGGCCACCCGCATTTTCTGGCCGAGCCGCTCGATGTCATGCGCCGACTCCTGCACCAGGAGTTGCGCCATGTCTTGCACGGCGGCGGCGACGACACGTGGCCAACCCGAGCCTTCGCCCGTGCCGACCAGTCCCGCATCGGTCTCGATCGTCACGAAGAACCAGTTGCGGCCGGTGGCCAGCGCGCTCTTGCCGGTCGCCGACCACCCGGTTTCGCCGGGAGCGCCGGCCTGCATCAGATGTCCGTGGACGGCGGTGATCAACATGCCGCGGGCCCTGTCTCAATCCCCGGATTTGCTGTAAGCAGCACGCGCATTCACTCCGGCTTGATCTGGTATTTCTGGATGAACGCACCCCAGCGGTCGAACTCTGCCAGATAGTGCTTCTGAAAGCTCTCCGGCTTGCTGTCGGTCACCAGGTCCATGCCCAGCTTGTCGATGCGCTCGCGAAAGGCTGGCGCGGCGACGGCGGCGCCGATCGCTGCGTCGAGGCGGCTGATGACGGCCGCCGGCGTGCCGGAGCGCACGCCGATACCCTGCCAACCGCGCAACTCGACCTCCAGCGGCAGCCCGATGTCGGTGGCGCTTTTGGCAAGTGGCAGCGCAGCGGACTTCTTCTCCTGCATCAGCGATACGACCCGGATTTTCTTGGCGTCCAGCAGGCCTTGCATCGCACCCGAGGGCTGATCGAAGACCAGGTCCACTTCGCCACCGGCCAGCGCGGTCAACGCAGGCGCCCCGCCCTTGAAAGGGACATGGATGGTCGGCACCTTGGTTCCATTGGTGATCACGAAGGTGCCGAAATGGCCCGTGGTGCCGGGCCCGCCGGTGCCGATCGTGACACCATTGCCGTTCTTCTTGCCCAGCGCCACGATATCGGCGGCGTTGTATATCGGGCTGGCGGCATGGGTGAGCAACAGCACCGGCACGCTGGTCACCTGGCGAATCATCGTGAGGTCGGTCCTGGGGTTGTAAGACGCCTTGTTGAGATGGGGTCCGGTTGCCAGTTGCAAACCAGCCGCCAGCAAGGTGTAGCCATCGGCCGGCGCCGTGACCACGGCCTGGGTGGCAATGGCTCCGCCCGCGCCAGCCTTGTTCTCGACATTCACCGGTTGACCCAGCTGCTTGGACATTTCCATCGCCAACGCCCGCATGACAGTGTCGAACGCGCCGCCGGCGCCAAAACCGACGACGATGGTGATCGGCTTCTCCGGATAGGCCTGTGCATGGGCCGAGTGGAGGGGCAAGACGGGCAGCAAGGCCAGTCCGATGGCGGCTAGACGGCGCTGCAGGAAGCGGGGTTGTTTTTGGGTTTTCATGGGTGTCTCCTTTTCAAGTGGATCGGGTGTTGCGGGGCGCCGACCTGGTCGGCGATTCTTGTTGCGGGATGCCGGCTCCGGCAGACACTGGCGGCACGCGCGGTGTCCGCGTGCGGCAGGCGTCCAGCAGGTCGAGGCGCGAAGAGTCGGTGTGCTGGAGCGAGGCGCGGGCTGCGGCGTCCTGGTCGTGCGCGGCAATGGCGTGCACCATGGCCCGGTGTTGTGCGATCACGACATCCAGCCGCCCTTCGCCATAACCGACCTGGAGTCGAAACGCATCGACCAGGCTGGACCGGCCCTGCAGCAATTCGGTTGCCATCGTGTTGCCGGCAATGGCATCGACAAAGCGGTGCAGATCCCGGTTGGCCGACACACAACGGGATGCGTCGCCGCCCTGGGCTGCGTTCTCGTACGCGGCGCACAGTTCCATCATGCGATCAATCTGCCCTGCGGTGGCCAAGCGGGCTGCGTCGCGACTGAGCATGACCTGGATCGCACCACGCACCCGGTACAGGTGGTCGATGTAGGTCTCGTCGACCATCGGGATCACGGCGCCCCGGTTCATGCGCATGGCCACCACGCCCTCGCCCTGCAATTGCAGGAGTGCCTCGCGGACCGGATTGGCGCTGACCTGGTAGTACGCAGCCAGTTCGGCCAGCGTGATGTGGCTGCCCAGGCGCCAGACGCCAGCGACGATGTCGGCGCGCAGTTGTTCGCGCAGGCGCATGTAGGTGGGGGTGTTGATGGCCGGCATGGCAAAAATTCTACTTCATGCATTTAATTAAATGTAGAATTTTTTGCAATGTCTCGAAAAAGTTCGTGTTTCCAACCCCACAACCTGCCCTCACGGCCATCCACCCCATGCCTACCCTGCCGCCCATTCCCTTGCACGAACAACGCATCCTGCTGACCGGCGCGGCCGGAAAGGTCGCACGCCGCCTGCGCGAGCCACTGGCTGGCGCATGCCGGGCCCTGGTGTGTACCGACCTGCTCCCGCTCGACGGGACGGCGTGGCCCAACGAAACCCAGACACGGTGTGATCTGACCGACCTTGATGCCGTGCTGCAGTTGACCGATGGCATCGATGCCATCGTGCATTTCGCGGGTTACCCGCGTGAGGCGGGCTGGGACACGCTGATTCCGGCCAACATCGTTGCACTGACCCATCTGTGGGAAGCTGCGCTCCACCATGGCGTGCGCCGGATCGTTTACGCGAGCACCAACCATGTGGTGGGTTTTCATCCGGCCTCGCATCGCATCGGGGTGGACGCCGAAACCAAGTGCGACTCGCGCTACGGGCTGACCAAGGCCTTTGCTGAAAGCACGGCCCGCTTCTATTACGAGAAATACGGCATCGCCTCACTCGGGCTGCGCATCGGGCGCTGTGAAGACCTGCCGCTGGACGCGCGCATGATGTCCACCTGGCTGCACCCGCATGACCTGGCGCAACTGGTGCTGATGGGCCTGACCGCCCCGATCCAGGCCGACATCCGGTATGGCATCTCGAACAACGCAGCGGCGATGTGCCACAACCCGGACACACCCGACCTTCCCTACGACCCGGCGCACCGCGCCGAGGACCATCCGGTTGCCACTGACGCAGGCCACGCCAAGGCATGGCGATTCCAGGGCGGTCCGTTCGCCGACGCGAACTATGTTGGCGACCCGGATCGCGCGGCAGGATACTATCGGCGCAAACCGGTCGAGGCCAGGTAGCTCGATCCCTCTTCCTCTTCCTCCTCCTCCTCCTCTTCGACGAGCACGCCGCGGCGCGTCAGCAGCTTCATCAGCCGCGTGATGATCTTGTGCAGCAGCGCCTGTAACGCCTCATCGGTGGGGGAATCGGCCTGGACGAATACCGGCTCGCCGTCGGTGCGCTGGGTACACGCCGTCCAGCACCAGGCAGTGCAGGTGAATGTTCTGGTCGGCCGCAGACCCAAGCGCTGGATCAGCGTGACCGCGCCGCTGTCGGCTTCGTTTGCCTGGAAGCTGGTCCGGTAGAGCAGGTGGCGCGTGATCACACGGTGCACCACCTGCAGCACCGGCGTTACCAGCAC
>JBBRVD010000180.1:0-7382 GCA_038247175.1 Burkholderiales bacterium
GGGTCAGCGCTGGCTACCCGAGGCGCCGCCGATCCGCACCACCGTGTCGTTCATGTGCAACCCTTCGTCTCGCCCAAGGCGGTGCTGGTTCTATCTGCCGGTCCAGTTCGGCTTGCGTTTCTCGCGGAACGCCAGCTGACCCTCGACCGCGTCTTCGGTCAGCGAGAACAGCGCGATCTGGCTCTCGGTGAACGACATCGATTCCTCGAAAGCCATCTGCTCGATCGCCGTCATGGTGTACAGCCCGCGCCGGATGGCCGACGGCGATTTGTCCAGGATGCGGCCGAGCAGCCAGTCGATGCCGCCGTCCAGGTCGTCGCGCACGTAATTGACCAGCCCGTATTCCAGGGCCTGCGCGGCGCTGATCGGTTCGCCGGTGATGCACATCTCGGCCAGCACGCGGCGCGGCAGCAACTTGTCCAGCACGCTGAGTACCTGGGCCGGAAACAGGCCGATCTTGACCTCGGGCAGGCCGAAGATTGCTTTCGGCGTGGCCACTGCCATGTGGCACATGCCCATCACGCCCATGCCACCGGCCATGCAGGCGCCGTTGACGCGGGCGATCAGTGGCACCGCCGATCGCCGCGCCTGGCGAAACAGGTTGGCGAAACCCGCATGAGGCTCGGAATAGTCGAACTTGAACGCGGTGCCGGTCTGCAGGTCGGCGCCGGCGCAGAAGGCGCGTTCACCGGCGCCGGTGATGACGATGGCTCGGATGGAGCGATCCTGGTTGGCGCGTGTCATCGCAGCGCCCAGCGCCTGCAGTACACCGGGGCTGATCGCATTGCGCCGCTCTTCGCGGTTGATCGTCAGCCACAACACGGCGCCGCGTTGTTCTTCCAGCAGTTCGGGTGGGGTCGGCTCAAGCATCCTGCGCTCCTGCATTCCTGGTGGTGGTACTGGTGATGGTCTACGGCATGCATTCTTGCACCCGGCCGGCTTACAGGCGCAGTGAGGCGAGAAGCGGCGCAATGCCCTCGGCCTGCTCGCGCAGGCGTGCAGCCAGATCATCGGCCTGGGTGTCCGATAACGCGCCGGCCAGTGCCAGCGTCAGCGATGCCACGGGCGACCCGTCGCCCGCCATCAGCGGTACCCCGATGGCGCAGATGCCGGCGGCGATGTCTCCGCGGTTCGACGCGTAACCCAGCGGTCGTGACCGAAGCAGCATCTGCCTTGCGCCGCGCCAGCGCTGCGCGCCCTGGCGGCTGATGGTGCGACGGTTGTCGGCCTCGATCCGCGCCTGTTCGGCACGCGGCAAATGGAGCAGCATCGCGACGCCGCCCGCCGTCAGGCACAGGGGGCGGCGCCCGCCGACGTCGAGCATCAGCGACGCCACCGGACCCACGCCATCGTGGCGGGCCAGGCAGACCGACTCGACACCGCTGCGCATCTTCAGGAACAAGGTGCCGCGCAGGACCTGTGCCGCCGCAGCCAGCCGGGCATGCGCGAGCCGTCCCAGGTCGAAGTACGGTGCCGCGGCCAGGCCCAGCCCGAATGCCAGCGGGCCGATCGTGTAGTGACGCGAACCGGGCACCCGCGTCGCCAGGCCTTCCCGAACCAGGCTTTGCAGCAGCCGATGGACGGTTGCCGGGTCCAGGTCGGTGTGTTCGGCCAGGTCGCTGAGCCGCCAGCCGATCCGGGTGTGGCTGGCCAGCAGGCGAAGCAGCCCGATGGCCCGGTGCAATGAGCGGGTGACCTCGGGAAGCGCGTCCGGTGGCTCAAGCACAAATTGCATTCTATGAAAAAGCTGCCCGTGAAAGTGCACCGCGAGCCGCGCTCGCTGGCTACGATGACCAGGCCTGCCCCAACCGAACAACGAAAGCGAGACACCCATGACCCACGCATCCGTTTCCCTGCATCGCCGTCTGCTCGCCGCCATCGTGCTCACGCTGGCCGTGCCGGCCCTGCACGCGCAGGCTTATCCGACCGGCCCGGTCCGGGTCGTGGTTCCGTTCCCCGCGGGCTCTGGTGTCGACGGCGTGGCGCGCACCGTGATCGCGCGCATGGCCACCGGACTGGGACAGTCGATCGTGATCGAGAACCGCGCCGGCGCCGGTGGCAACATCGGCACCGAGTTTGTCGCGCGTGCCCCGAAGGACGGCTATACGCTGCTGTTCAATGCGACCCAGTTGGTGGGCAACCCGGGCATCAGCAATGTCAAATACGACGCGATCAAGGACTTTGCCCCGATCGCGCTGGTGTCGCGGGTGTCGGCGATGCTGGTGGTGCCACCCGACTCGCCGGCAAAGACCGTTGCCGACCTGATCGCGATGGCCAAGGCGAAACCGGGCAGTCTGAGTTACGCATCCGGTGGCAATGGCGGCATCGGTCACTACTCCGGCGAACTGCTCAAGTCCAATGGCGGCAACCTCGACATCGTGCATGTGCCCTACAAGAGCGCGGCGGAGCAGGTGACCTCGGTGATGACCAGCCAGACGCAGCTGGCGTTCCCGGCGCTGCAGATTGCACTGCCCCAGGTCAAGGCGGGCAAGTTGCGGGCCCTGGGCGTGACAGGCCCGAAACGCAGTTCGCAGTTTCCGGATGTGCCGACGATGGCCGAGGCGATGAATCCAGGCTTCACGCTCGACGCCTGGTACGGTCTGCTGGCCCCCAGCGGAACCCCGGAGCCGGTCATCGCCCGGCTGCATGCGGAGCTGGTCAAGGTACTGGCCGACCCGGCGGTGCGCGAGAACTTGACCAATGCCAGCCAGGACATCGTGGGCAGCACGCCGGCCGAGTTCGCTGCCGTGATCGCGCAAGACCTGAAATTGTGGACTGACCTGGCGGTCAGGCTCAAGGTCAAGGTCGACTAGGCGCCGTGCGGTTCTTGCCTGCCCCGCCGCAACGCGTCCGGACCCTGGAGCCGGCATCGTGAAGGTCCGGGCCGTGCGCACGGTGGCTTTTGCGCAGCCGATGATTCCGATCCATGCGGGCAACTTTGCAGGCGACCTGGAACTGGTGTTGACCGTCGTCGAGGCAGACGACGGAACGCAAGGGTACTCGCTGGCGCGTGCCCATGCAGGCCAGTCGGGCACGGTGATCGCCAACCAGATAACGGCCTCGCTGCAAGGGCTGGCGATCGGCTGCGATGCGGCCGATCCTGCCGCTGTGTGGCCGTCGCTGGCCGCATTGGAGCCAGCCGGATATGTCAGCGTGTTCGCGATCAGCGCCCTGGACGTGGCGTTGTGGGATCTGGCGGGTAAATTGCGGGGCGTGTCGGTCGCCCAGCTGCTCGGCGGCCGGCGCAACGCGATGCAGGCCTATGCCAGTTCCAGCCACTACGAATCGGTGAACCGCTACGTCGCCGACCTGCAGGCGGCGCTGGCGCTGGGCTTTACCGCCTACAAGGTGCATCCGTTCTATGACGCGCAGCGCGATATCGCGCTGGCCCGAGCCCTGCGTGAGGCTGCAGGCCCATCGATGCGCCTGATGCTCGATGCCGCCAAGCGGTATGCGCCGGCCGAGGCCCTTGCGGTGGGTCGGGTGTTGCAGGAGCTGGATTACCACTGGTACGAGGAGCCGTTGCCGCAGCAGGATTGGGCCGCCTACCGCGCGCTGCGCGAGGCCTTGACCATTCCCGTCATCGGCGGAGAAACCCTGCCGGGTCTGCACATGGCGGTTTCCAACGCACTGGACGCCCGCGCCTACGCCGCCGTGTTGTGCGATGTGTACTGGAAAGGCGGCATCACCGGCTGCCTCAAGACCATCGAGATATGCCGGCAACGCGGCGTGCCGGTCGTCTCGCACCATGGCGCCAGCGCACTGATGAATCTGGCCAACCTGCAACTGCTATGCGGTGCCACCGACGTCGAGATGATCGAGGTGCTGGTGCCGCAGTCGCCCTACCAATTCGGGCTGCTTGACTACCTGCGGGTCGATGCAGACGGCATGGCGCGGCTGCCTGATGCGCCGGGTCTGGGCGGCGAGCCGGACTGGGCGTATATCGAGGCGCATCGAACGACGTGAGTTGCGCCAGCCATGGGCCGTCAGCGTTTGCGCAGCCGTATCGGTTGGTCTTCTTGAGGCGGTACGCCTGATGTCGGATCTCGATGGGGACTGCCTCATGACACAGCCAGCGCGTGTACGGCATCCAGCGTCAACCCCAGCCCGAAGCCTGGCGCGTTCGACGGGGTGACTGTTCCATCCTGCGGCACCGAGGTGCCCGGTGTCAGGCGCAACTCTTCCAGTGGCACGCCGGGCGCCGATCCGAGGAAGTATTCACCCATCGTCGCGTTGGGCACCGCCAGTGTGAAATGCTGGCCATACGCGGTATTCATGCCGGCATGCAGCATCACCGGGATACCCGCTGCCTGCGCGATGCGGGCGATCTTCAGGCAGCCGGTCAGCCCGCTGGCCCAACCGATGTCGGGCTGGAACACGTCCAGGCTGCGCGCGACCGCGGCGCTGGCAAACGGCGCTGGCGTGTACCAGTGCTCGCCGCCGGCCAGGCCCTGGGCGGGCAGCCGTTCGCGCAACAAGCGAACGCCATCCAGGTCGTCCGGCATCAGGCAATCTTCCATCCAGCGCAGGCGGCTCGCCTGCATGCGCCGCGCGAAACTGACTGCATAGTCGACATCGAACGCCATCCAGCAGTCGACCATCAGGTCGCGCTCGGCCCCGATCAACTGGCGTGTCGCTTCGATGAACGCCTGGTTGGCGTCCAGGCCGCGTATACCGTCGGCGGGGCCGAACGGGCATGCGACCTTCGTGGCCTGGAAACCCAGCTCGAGGATCCAGTCGGTGTCGTTGCCGGTCGCATAACAGTCGATATGTTCGCGCGCCGGAGCGCCCAGCAGAGCGTAAACCGGTTGCCCGAGCAGCTTGCCCTTGAGGTCCCACAGCGCCAGGTCAATCGCACTGATCGCATAACACGACAGGCCGCCGGCATAAGGTGATGTCATGCCCTGCATCAGGCTCCACAGGTGCTCGGTGTCGGTGCCGTCCTCGCCCACCAGCAACGGCGCCAGGTGTTCATTGATGATGCCGATCACCGGGGAGCCGTACCGCGTCATGCCCAGGCCCCAGCTGCCGTCCTCGGCCGTCACCAGGCAGGCAACCGACGGCCAGCGCGGACGCCAGCTCGCGCGCTGGCGCTTGAAGCGCGGGAAGTGCGCCATCGGGCTGGCGACTTCGGCGTGTTCGGTCCAGGCCGGGCGCCGCGCCGGTGTCGTGGCCGGGCCGCCGACCAGGTCGCTGCGGATCGGGAAAGCGTGAATGGAGCGGATCTTCATCGTGACGGGTGCCGGGACCAGAGTGCGATTGTTTTCCTGCGCGCGTCGCATCGTACGCCCTCGCCATCGGGCTGTCATTCAGGTTACAGCATTCAGAAAATCACCTCCGTCTGGGATACTTTCCCGATGGATTTCGTGAACCTGCCTCTGCTTGCCGTCTCCGGCATGGTGTTCGCCAGCGTGCTGGTGGGGCTGTTCTCGGCCCGTATCGGCTTCTCGTTTCTGCTGGTGTTCCTGCTCGCGGGCGTGCTGGCCGGCGAGGATGGCCCGGGTGGATTCCGCTTCGACGACTATCGGCTGAGTTTCTGGGTCGGCAACCTGGCGCTGGCCGTGATCCTGCTCGACGGTGGCCTGCGCACCGCCGTTGCAACCTTTCGCACCGGCCTGCGGCCCGCCGCATTGCTGGCGTCGGTGGGTGTCGTGGTCTGCGCGGCGATCACGGCCGTGGCCGGGGTGTTGTTTGTCGGACTTGATTGGCCGACCGCGTTCCTGCTCGGTGCCATCGTCGGCTCGACCGATGCGGCGGCGGTGTTTGCGTTGCTGACACGTTCCGGCGTGACGCTCAACGAACGGGTCGCCGCGACGCTGGAGATCGAATCCGGCGTCAACGATCCGATGGCGGTCTACCTGACGCTGGCCTGCATCGCGGTCATTGGCGCGCAGGCCTCGCAGGACTCTCCGTGGTCCACCGTGGCGTGGTCGTTGCTGCAGCAGTTCGGCTGGGGCGCGCTGGTCGGCGTGGCGGGTGGTTTCGCGATGGCGCTGCTGCTACCGCGCCTGGTGTCGCGCGACGCTGGTGGTGGCGTTCTGGCGCTGCTGGTGGGCGCTGGCGGCTTGTCGATCTTCGCTTTGGCCGGGCTGCTGGGCGGCTCCGGCTTCCTGGCGGTCTACCTGTTCGGTCTGATTCTTGCCAATCGGGCCGCCAGCGCGGTGGCGCCGCTGCTGGTGGTGATGGACGGGTATGCCTGGCTGGCCCAGGCCGGCATGTTCCTGTTGCTGGGCCTGCTGGTCACGCCGTCGACGCTGCTCGACTACACCGTACCGGGGCTGGCGGTGGCAGCGACGCTGATCCTGGTGGCGCGCCCGGCCGCGGTCTGGTTGTGCCTGTGGCCGTTCCGGTTCTCGCGCCAGGAGACCTGGTACATCGCCTGGGTCGGCCTGCGCGGCGCAGTGCCCATCGTGCTGGCCTTGTTCCCTTTGATGGCGGGCACGCCAAAGGGGAACGAGCTGTTCAACATCGCCTTTCTGGTCGTCGTCACATCGCTGTTGCTGCAGGGTTCCACCATCGGATGGGTGGCGCGCAGGCTGGGCGTGGCCATGCCGGAGTCGAGCGACGAGCCGGGCCATCGTGCGGTGTTTCGTGACTTCGAGTTGGCACCGGGCACGCCGATCGGTGCCGTCTGTGCGTTCTACGGCCTGCCGACGCCGGCCGATCCGGCCGATACCGGGCTGGCGCTGAGCGATTGGATGGCGAAACAGCTGCGCCGGCCGCCGGTTGCAGGCGACACCGTGGTGCTGGGCGCAGCGACCTTCGTCGTACGGGAATTGCAGGATGGGCGCATCTCCCGCGTCGGCCTGGGCCTGATGTCCTGATCCGCGGCGCGGGCTTCGTTGGAGCTGCCGCAAATGGAACTGATACGTGTCGGCGGGCCGGGTCTGCCGGACCCGCCGAACACGTCCGACGATGGAGCTCAGCTGCCGATCCGTCCACCGTCGATCTTGGTGACGACGATGGTCGCCGAGCGCGGCCGCTTGCCGGCGCCGTAACCGGCATTGGCGGGCCACTGGCTTTCGTATTTCGCCGGGTCGCCGACGTCGGCCATCTTCGTGTTCTCGCCCGGGTGCTGGATGTTCACGAATACCGCGCGGCCGTCCGGGCTTTCGCACCAGCCGGTGATCTCCGCACCCTTGGGGCCGACCAGGAAACGCTTGAACGTGGCTTCGGTCTGCGCTTTGCCGGCGTAGGTGTCGACACGTTTGTCGCTGCCGTCCGGGCGCCGGTAGACCAGCGATTTCTTGGCGCCATCGCCAACCTGTCCGGGAATGGCCGCCATCATCATGCAGTTGGTCACGTCGGTGTAGGCGCCATCGTCGGTCTGGATCCAGCAGATGCCGGTGGACGGGCTGAACACCAGGCCGTCGGGCGAGGAC
>JBBRVD010000181.1:0-7308 GCA_038247175.1 Burkholderiales bacterium
ATTGCTTCGCAATTCTTGATCTGGCACGCAAGGTGAACATCCGACATCCGACGAAGTGTTGGCGCCAGAGCAAAATTGCTTCGCAATTCTTGATCTGGCACGCAAGGTGAACATCCGACATCCGACAAAGTGTTGGCGCCAGAGCAAAATTGCTTCGCAATTCTTGATCTGGCACGCAAGGTCTCACGATTCCTCGCTCCAGCAGAACCCGTCGCGGGCGATCATGGCGCTGGAGGCGCTGGGGCCCCAGGTGCCGCTGGCGTACTGGCGCGGGCCTTGGCTGTCGGCCTGCCAGGCCTGCATGATGGGTTCGACCCAGCGCCAGGCCTCCTCTTGCTCGTCGCTGCGCACGAACAGGTTCAGCCGCCCGTCCATCACGTCGAGCAGCAGCCGCTCGTAGGCTCCCACGCGCTGGGTGCCGAAGCGGGTGTCGAAATCCAGGTCGAGTTGCACCGGTGCCAGCGCCTGCGGCTTGCCGCGGTTGTCGCGGCCCTGGGCCAGCAGGTGCAATTCCAGTCCGTCGCGTGGCTGCAGGTTGATGACGAGCCGGTTGGCCTTGCCGATGTCGGAGTCGTAAATGGCGTGCGGCGTGGGCCGGAAGTTCACGACGATATGCGCGTCGCGCGCACCCAGGCGCTTGCCGGTGCGGATGTAGAACGGCACGCCAGCCCAGCGCCAGTTCAGGATCTCGGTGCGCAGCGCAACAAAAGTCTCGGTGCGGCTCATCGGGTCCACGCCCGGCTCGGTGCGGTAGCCGGGCACCGCGGTACCGTCGATCTTGCCTGGCCCGTATTGTCCCCGGATCACGTCGCTGACCAGGTTGGCGGGTGTCCATGGCCGCAGCGATCGCAGCACCTTCAGCTTTTCGTCGCGGATGGCGTCGGCGTGGGAGTTGATCGGCGGCTCCATGCCGAGCGCGCACAACAACTGCAAGGCGTGGTTCTGCACCATGTCGCGCAACGCGCCGGTGGTGTCGTAGAAGGCGCCACGTTTTTCCACGCCCAGTTCTTCGGCGATCGTGATCTGGATGTTGGCGATATGTTCTCGGCGCCACAAGGGCTCGAACAAGGCATTGCCGAAACGCAGCGCGAACAGGTTCTGCACCGCGGGTTTGCCCAGGTAATGGTCAATACGGAAAACCTGGCGTTCGCTGAAGATGCCGCACACCGTCTGGTTGATCGCACGGTTGGATGCCAGGTCATGGCCGAGCGGCTTTTCCAGCACGATGCGGGTGTTCGGCGTGTTCAGGCCTACCGCGGCGAGTTGCTCGCAAACCTTGGTGAACAACGCAGGCGCGGTTGCCAGGTACATGACCACGTCATCGGCCTGTCGTTCGCGCAGCATCTGCGCCAGTTGGGGATAGTCTTGATCAGTTGACAGGTCCATGCGCAGGAAATGCAGCAAAGCGGCAAACCGGGCAAACTCGTCCTCTGTGGGGCGTTTGTCCAGCTCCACCTTTTCGAAACGCGACTGGATCAATTTGCGGTAGTCGTCGTCAGAATGGTTATCGCGGCCGATGCCGATGATGCGGGCGTGGTCGGGCATGCTGCCATGGCGAAAGGCCTGGAACAGGGCGGGCATCAGCTTGCGCCAGGCAAGATCGCCGGTGCCGCCGAACAAGACGAGGTCGAAGGACATGTTCAGTAGTTACAGAAAAAGGTGGCAGTAATGTAACTTTGTTTCATCGATAATTCAAGCAGATCGTGCTTCCATTCTTCCGTTCTTCCGTTCTTCCGTTCTTCCGTGCTTCCGTGCTTTCATACTGCCTTGCCGCACGAGCACCTGCTCTTCTTGCCCATTCAGGAGTGCCCATGAACCAACTCGACGCATTGAAACAATTCACCACCGTGGTCGCAGACACCGGCGACTTCAGGCAACTGGCGCAGTTCAAGCCGCAGGACGCCACCACCAACCCCTCGCTGATCCTCAAGGCGGTCGGCATGGCCGACTACCGGCACCTGTTGCAGGAGGTGGTGCACCGGCATCGTGCCGAGCCGCTGGACACCATCATGGACCGCCTGCTGGTGCGGTTCGGCTGCGAGATTCTGTCGGTGGTGCCGGGCCGGGTGTCCACCGAGGTGGACGCGCGGCTGAGTTTCGACACCAACGCCACGTTAACCCGGGCGCAGCGCATCATCGACCTGTATCAGGGCGAGGGTATCCATGTAGACCGGGTGCTGATCAAGGTGGCTGCGACATGGGAGGGCATCCAGGCCGCCGCCAAGCTGGAGCAGCAGGGCATCCACACCAATCTCACCTTGTTGTTTTCGTTTGCGCAGGCGGTGGCCTGTGGGCAGGCCAAGGTGCAGCTGATCTCGCCGTTTGTCGGCCGCATCTACGACTGGCACAAGAAATCCGCCGGTACATCCTGGGACGAAGCTGCCAACGCCGGGGCCAACGACCCGGGTGTGCAGTCGGTCCGCAGCATCTACCACCATTACAAGAAATTTGGCATCAAGACCGAGATCATGGGCGCGAGTTTCCGCAACGTCGGTCAAATCCAGGCGCTTGCCGGTTGTGATCTGCTGACCATCAGCCCGGACCTGCTGGCCACGCTGGCGCAGTCGCAGGCACCGCTGCCCCGCATGCTCGATCCGCAGGCGGCAAGCGCGCTCGACCTGCCCGCCGTCAACCATGACGAAGCCGGCTTTCGCTTCGCACTCAACGAGGATGCGATGGCGACCGAAAAGCTGGCCGAAGGCATTCGTGCGTTTTGCGCGGACGCAGTGAAGCTGGAGCAGCGGATGCTGGCGGTGTGAGGAGGGGATGATGATGGACAACCCCCGTCATCCGCGAACGCGTTGTGATCGCACGGCCGCCTGGAGCGCGTTGCGTGTCGCGTATGTCGGCGCTGGTCAGAGCTTTGATCTGCGCGATGCCTTTGCTGCCGATCCGGCGCGGTTCGAGGCTCTGAGCCAACAGGCGCCGCATGTATTCGCGGACTTGTCGCGCAATCTGATCGATACGCCGGTGGAGCAGCGCTTGCTGCAACTGGCTGAAGAATGCGGCCTGGTCGGTCATCGGGATGCCCTGTTTGCCGGCGAGCCGATCAACAACACCGAGCACCGCGCTGTGCGGCATGTGTTGCTGCGTACGCCTCGCGCTGCGCCCGGCGTTGCGATGGAGCCGGAACTGGCGGCCGTGCATGAGACGCTGGATGCGATGCTGGCCTATGCCGAACAGGTCCGTTCGGACGCAGCCATCACCGACATCGTGAACATCGGCATCGGCGGCTCCGATCTCGGGCCGCAGATGGCAGTGCGCGCGCTCGATGCATTCGCCCTGAACGGCAAGCGATTGCATTTCGTGGCCAATGTCGATGGCCACGAACTGGACGCCGTGCTGCGGCATCTGAGGCCGGCAAGCACGGTATTCCTGATTGCGTCCAAGACCTTCACGACGATCGAGACCATGACCAATGCGGCGTCGGCCAAGCGCTGGTTCGAGGCCCAGGGTGGGGGCGACATTGCCCGCCATTTCTGCGCGTTGACCACCAATGTCGCCGCGGCCAACACTTTCGGTATCACCACCACGTTCGGGTTCTGGGACTGGGTCGGCGGACGCTACTCCGTGTGGTCGGCGATCGGTCTGCCGCTGGCTATCGCGATCGGCGCCGACGGATTCCGCGCCTTCCTGTCTGGTGCACATGCGATGGACGAACACTTCCGCACCGCGCCGCTGGCGCGCAACCTGCCGGTGCGCCTGGCCTTGATCGACATCTGGTATCGCAACTTCTGCGGCTTCACCAGCCGCAGCATCGCGCCCTACCACAGCGCGCTGGCGCGGTGGCCAGCGTACCTGCAGCAACTCGAGATGGAGAGCAATGGCAAGCGGGTGGACCAGCAGGGCGAGACCTTGCCGTTCGACACAGCGCCGGTGTTGTGGGGCGAGGCGGGCACCAACGGCCAGCATGCCTATTTCCAGATGCTGCACCAGGGCACGGACGTGGTGCCGGTCGAGTTCGTCGTGGTCAGGACGCCGCGCCATGCGCTCGATGGCCACCATGACCTATTGCTGGCCAACGCACTGGCGCAGGCGCAGGCGCTGATGGTCGGCCAGGACGACGCCGGTGGACACCGCCATTTCACCGGCAACCGTCCGAGCACGACCTTGCTGCTGGACCAGCTCGAGCCGGCCAGCCTGGGTGCGTTGATCGCGCTGCAGGAGCATCGGGTCTTCGTCAGCGGGTCGATCTGGGGCATCAACAGCTTTGACCAGTGGGGCGTTGAATTGGGCAAGGTGCTGGCCAAGTCGATGGCACCGCGCCTGCGCAGCGGCGATGAAACCGGGCTGGACGGTGCCAGCGCCGGTTTGCTGCGCCGGTTGCGCGCGGTGAAATAATGCCGCGCGGCGGCACGCCCGCGCTGCCGTTGCAGCAGGCGCGTCAACTGCCGCTGGCCGCCCAGGGGCTGGGAAACGCCGCTTCGGCTACTCCGTGTTGCCTTTGCTCCATTGTGGCAAGTGGGTCGGTCGACTGGATGCCAAGGCGCATCGCGAAGAAGCTATGTTCGAGGTGAAAGCGCTGTTTCTGGAGCCGGGCGTGGTGGCCGACGATACGTTACTGGAGGCGCAGGCTGCTGCCATCCGGCGCTGCGCACGCTGGCATGGCGCGACCCGGGTGCGCCGCGTGCGGGCATTACCGTTGGCAGTTGCCCGGCGATTACGACAGGCGCTACGGCGCCGCAGGCAGGAAACACCATGACAACCGCAATCGTGTTTGACTTTGGTGCCGTGCTGTTCAGCTGGCGGCCCGACCTGCTGGTGGCCGAACAGTTCGCTCACCGGGCCCCGACACCGCAGGCTGCCCAGGCGCTGGCGCGCGACATCTTCCACCACGATGACTGGCAATCGTTCGACCGCGGCACTCTGGAACTGGAACACGTGATCGAACGGACCGCCGAACGCCTGGTGTTGCCGCAACCGGGCATGGCAACCCTCATGTCCGGCATCGGAGAGCGGTTGGCGCCGATCACCGAGAGCCTGGCGCTGCTGACACGCCTGCGCGATCGACGCGACCAGTCAGGCGACATCCGGTTGTATTACCTGTCCAACATGCCGGCACCGTTTGCCCGGGTGCTGGAGCGCCGCCATCCGTTCCTGCGCTGGTTCGACGGTGGTGTGTTTTCTGGTGATGTGCAGCTGATCAAACCCGATCCGGCGATCTTCGCCCTGCTCGAAGCGCGCTACGGCTTGGATCCCGCGCGCACGATTTTCCTCGACGACCTGGCGGCCAATGTCGCTGCCGCACAAGCACGTGGCTGGCGTGGCGTGCACTTCACGTCGGCGGCGCAGGCCGCGCCCCATTTGTTGTCGGCCGTACCCTGATTTCAGTACCCTGATTTCAGTACCCTGATTCAGGCCGACGGCTGCTGCTCGGCGCAGCCCTGCATGCGTTCCTGCCGCGGGCCGCGGAAACGAAGTGCATGGCCTTTCATGGCGCTGCGCACGGCCGACGGGCGCCTACGCCGATAGCGTCTGCCTTCTTGATTGCCGCGCATTTCCGACTGATATATATGGCGGGTCTGTATTTGCACCGCTTTTCAATGGATTGGGTCCGCAGTGCAATGCTAGTGTTCTGCCACGTTCGAACTGAACGACAATTTTCTCGGAACCTCGGTCGTTTCACCACAAAGGAAAATTTTCACATGCAAGCCGCAAATTTGAGTTTCGCTGTCCGGTTGGCGAGTACCGATCAGGACTTTCGCGACGCATGCACGGTGCGCGCAATTGCGTATGGCCATCACGACCCTGAAATGGGCCCCCGGTTCGGGGATGTGGAGCAGCTCGACGTCGCCGAAGGCACGGTCGTCCTGTTGTGCCGGGATCAGGCCACCGGGCAATGTATGGGAACGGCCCGGATTCAGGTCAGTGGCTTCGGGCCGCTGACGCTCGAGTCCAGCCTGATGTTGCCCCCCTGGGTGTCCAGCCGACTGCGGGCGCAGATATCGCGACTGGCCGTTGTGCCCGGGGCAAGCAACGTCGTCAAGCTGTTGTTGATGAAGGCGAGCTACCAGTATTGCCTGGCGACCCAGGTCCGCTGGATGGTGATCGGTGCGCGCTCTGCGGCTCTGATCCGCAATTACCGCAGCCTCGGATTCCAGGACGTGTTCGAACCCGGTTCCTGGCATGTGCTGGCCAGTGGAGGCGGCTTGCCGCACCAGATCCTGGCGCTTGATGTGGCTGGCGCCCGGGACGCCTGGCAGGAGACCAAGAACCGCCTGCTCGCATTCATGACCGAGACGGAACATGCCGATGTGCAGGTGTTTGCGGCCAATGACGAACATGCGCCCGCGCGCCTGGCGGCATTGGCTGCCTGACATTCGGCGCGGCGGGCGTACCGCTTTCCCATGAAAAAACCCCGCCGGGCTCGCGCCCGCGGGGTTTCCAATGTGCGGGCCGGTCGCCCTGCGGCATACCGGCGCTGCAAGTGGCAATTACATGCCCATGCCGCCCATGCCGCCCATGCCACCCATGTCGCCGCCCATGCCGCCGCCCATGCCACCGCCGGCAGACTCTTCTTTCGGAGCCTCGGCAATCATGGCTTCGGTGGTCAACATCAGCGATGCGACCGAGGCTGCGTTTTGCAGCGCGGTGCGGGTCACCTTGGTGGGGTCCAGGATGCCCATTTCGATCATGTCGCCATAGGTGTCGTTGGCGGCGTTGAAGCCGTAGTTGCCGGTGCCGGCCAGGACAGCGTTGACGACGACAGAGGCTTCGCCACCGGCGTTGTAGACGATCTCGCGCAGCGGGGCTTCGATGGCGCGCAGCACCAGCTTGATGCCGGCGTCTTGGTCAGCGTTGTCGCCGACGATCTTGCCAGCAGATTGCTTGGCGCGCAGCAGCGCGACGCCACCACCGGCCACGATGCCTTCTTCGACGGCTGCGCGGGTTGCGTGCAGGGCGTCTTCGACGCGGGCCTTCTTTTCCTTCATCTCGACTTCGGTGGCAGCGCCGACCTTGATCAGCGCAACACCGCCGGCCAGCTTGGCCACGCGCTCTTGCAGCTTTTCACGGTCGTAGTCGCTGGACGCGTCTTCGATCTGGATGCGCACTTGCTTGACGCGGGCTTCGATGTCGGCAGCGGCACCAGCACCATCGATGATGGTGGTGTTTTCCTTGCCCACTTCGATGCGCTTGGCCTGGCCCAGGTCGGCCAGCGTGACCTTCTCGAGCGTCAGGCCGACTTCTTCAGCGATGACCTTGCCGCCGGTGAGGATGGCAATGTCTTCCAGCATGGCCTTGCGGCGGTCGCCAAAACCCGGGGCCTTGACTGCGACGACCTTCAGGATGCCGCGCAGCGTGTTCACG
>JBBRVD010000182.1:0-7304 GCA_038247175.1 Burkholderiales bacterium
GCCGAATTCGGGTCGTTGGTGCGGGCCATGGCCAATGTTCCCACCACATTGCGCATGCCGCCCTTGGCCAGCGCGTCGCGGCCCTCGTGCGCGACCGGCGCGCGGGTCTTGCGCTCGGCGTAGCGCGCGTCGTACCCACCGCCTTGCACCATGAAGTTGTCGATCACGCGGTGGAAGATGGTGCCGTCGTAGTGTTTGTCACGCACGTATTGCAGGAAGTTCTCGACGGTTTTCGGCGCCTTGTCCGGAAACAACTCGACGGTGAAATCGCCGGCGCTGGTGCGAAACAGCACCTTGGGCGCGTCTTGCGCCAGCGCGGGCAGCGCAAGGCCGGCGCAGGAGGCCAGAATGGCCAGGAAGGCGCTGCGACGCGATCGGTTTCGTGACGGATGCACTGGGGGGTTCCTTGTGTTGGTTTGCATGGGTGGCTGCCGGCAACCCGTGCCGGTACAGGGTCAACGTGTCGCGGAGGCGGGCCGTGCCGGCGGTGCGACGGGCCCGGGAAACGGCGCCAGTCGGTTGGCAGCCGGGTTGTTGATGAGTTGGCGGATCAAGGCCAGCTTGGGCATGACCGTCGTGTTGCCGGAGTCCAGCTGCACCGCCCGGCTATAGGCTTCGCTGGCCAGGCGCGCATAGACATCGCCCAGGTTCTCATGTGCGATCGCATAACTGCGGCTGTTGCGCGTGGCCATCTCCAGCGCCTCGCGCGCTTTTTCGAACCGGCCCTGGCTCGCGTAGAGCACGGCGACGTTGTTGTAGGGCTCCGGCAATTCCGGGTACTCCTGGATCAGTGTTTCATAGGTGGTGATTGCGGCTTCGCGCTGCCCGCCATCCTGCTGGATCAGGCCCTTGAGAAAACGCATCTGCGGGTCGCGCGGATTCGTGGCCAGATATTGATCAGCCTTGGCCATGGCCGCTGGCAACTGGCCATCGCGCAGCAACTGGTTCACCGGTGCGTAGTCGTCTGCACGAACCGGAACCGTGGCAAGAACGAGCGTGGCGACGAGGCAGAACAGGCGTATGCGCTGACCAATGCCGCTGCCGGAAAGCATCATGAAATCTCCTGTAGCGGGGCAAGGCGCCGGTCCACTGCGGCGCCCTATACTGAGCGGGATTGTAGCCCAGGGGGGCGGCCACATTCGGCCTTGACAAGGCCTGTACCGGGCCCCGAAACTCCTCTTTCCGTGACGCCCGGCGTCGCTTGTTCCATAGCCTTGCCAGGGCACCCATCCGCCAGTATGAGCCTTCGTATCTACAACACGCTGTCGCGTGCCGTCGAACCTTTCTCCGCGATCGAGCCCGGCCATGTGCGCATGTATGTCTGCGGCATGACGATCTACGACCTGTGCC
Organism: Burkholderiales bacterium; assembly: GCA_038247175.1. Taxonomy (GTDB): domain Bacteria; phylum Pseudomonadota; class Gammaproteobacteria; order Burkholderiales; family Burkholderiaceae_C; genus CAISIP01. The sequence continues at coordinate 1,351 of JBBRVD010000182.1, forward strand.
ATGTCGGGCATGCCCGCATGATGATGGCCTTCGATGTAGTTCAGCGCTGGCTCAAGGCCAGCGGCCTGCGCGTGACCTATGTGCGCAACATCACCGATATCGACGACAAGATCATCCGGCGTGCGCTCGAGCGCGGCATCGCGATCCGGGACCTGACCGGGGAGATGGTCGAGGCGATGCACCGCGACATCGGCGCTCTGGGCATCGAGGCGCCAACGATCGAGCCGCGCGCGACCGCCTATGTGCCGCAGATGCTGAGCCTGATCGCCCGCCTGCAGGACAAGGGTCTGGCCTATCAGGCCGAAGGCGGCGACGTCAATTTTTCGGTGCGCAAGTTCGCCGGGTACGGCAAGTTGTCGGGCAAGTCGCTCGACGAGTTGCGCGCGGGCGAACGCGTGGCGGTGCTCGAAGGCAAGCAGGACCCGCTGGACTTCGTGTTGTGGAAGTCGGCCAAGGCGTCCGAGCCGCAAGACGCGAAGTGGGCCAGCGACCATGGCCAGGGCCGGCCCGGCTGGCATATCGAGTGTTCGGCCATGTGCGGCGCGACATTGGGCGAGACGATCGACATTCATGGCGGTGGAGCCGACCTGCAGTTTCCGCACCATGAAAACGAGATCGCGCAAAGCGAGGGCGCCAATGGCAAGCCGCTGGCCCGGTTCTGGATGCATAACGGCTTTGTGCGGGTCGACAACGAGAAGATGTCCAAGAGCCTGGGCAACTTCTTCACCATCCGCGATGTGCTCACGCGCTACGACGCCGAGACGGTGCGATTTTTTCTGGTGCGGGCCCACTACCGCAGCGCGCTGAATTACAGCGACCAGCATCTGGACGACGCCGCAACCGCGCTGCGTCGTCTGTACACCAGCTTGCAGACCGTTGCGCCCGAGCCGCTCGATGCGGTGGACTGGAGCGTGCCGTTTGCGGCCCGTTTCAAGGCTGCGATGGACGAGGATTTCGGCACCCCGGAGGCGGTGGCGGTGTTGTTCGACCTGGCCAGCGAGATCAATCGCGGCCGCTCAGGAGCCCTGGCGGGTCTGTTGCGTGCGCTGGGCGCTTGCCTCGGACTGTTGCAGTCGCCGCCCGATGAATACCTCAAGCGCGGGGGCGGTTCGGCCCGGCCGTCGGTGGACGACGCGGCGATCGAAAAATTGATCGCGCAGCGCGACAGTGCCAAACAGGCACGCGACTTTGCGCGGGCGGACCAGATCCGCCGTGAGCTGACCGACATCGGCATCGTCCTCAAGGACGGTCCGGCCGGTACCCGGTGGGAGCGAGCGCGATGACGGCTGCCTCACCTGGCTGCTGGCGCATGGGCATGGAGGGCCGCTGACATGGTGCCTGGCAACGACTCCGTGCCGTCCCTGGCCCAACCCGGCTACTGGGAGGACGCCTGCAAGCACCTGTCGCGCAAGGACAGGATCATGAAGCGTCTGATCGCGCAGTCCGATGGTGCCTGCCTGCAGACCCGTGGCGATGCGTTCGTTACGCTGGCGCGCAGCATCGTTGGCCAGCAGATCTCGGTCAAGGCGGCGCAGGCGGTCTGGGACCGTTTCATGTTGCTGCCGCGCAAGATGACGGCGGCCAGCGTGCTCAAGCTCAAGGTCGATGACATGCGAGCGGCCGGGCTGTCCGCGCGCAAGATCGAGTACCTGGTCGATCTGGCCTTGCACTTCGACAGTGGTGCCGTCGATGTCGAGGCCTGGAAGTCGATGGACGACGAGACCATCGTCGCCGAGCTCGTGGGCATCCGCGGCATCGGTCGCTGGACGGCCGAGATGTTCCTGATCTTTCACCTGATGCGGCCCAATGTGTTGCCGCTCGACGATGTGGGGCTGATCAACGGCATCAGCGTGAATTATTTCTCCGGCGATGTGGTCAGCCGCAGCGACGCGCGCGATGTCGCCGTGGCCTGGACGCCGTATTGCAGTGTCGCAACTTGGTATATTTGGCGCTCGCTCGACCCGCTGCCGGTGGTCTATTGACCGGGCCTGCAGTGGCGCGCAACGGGCCGCGCGGGCCGGCTGCCCGACGATGCGTCGATCACGACATGGAGCCTCATGGTGGCAAAAAAGACATTCCTCGACTTTGAGCAACCGATCGCCGAACTGGAGTCCAAGATCGAAGAGCTGCGTTATGTGCAGACAGAATCGGCGGTCGACATTTCGGCCGAGATCACGCAGCTGAACAAGAAGAGCCAGCAACTCACCAAGGACATCTACAGCGACCTCACGCCCTGGCAGATCACCAAGATCGCGCGCCACTCGGAGCGGCCTTACACGCTGGACTATGTGGGAGAGATCTTCACCCACTTCGTCGAGATGCATGGTGACCGGCACTTTGCGGACGACCCGAGCATCGTCGGCGGGCTGGCCCGTTTCAACGGCACCGCCTGCATGATCATCGGCCAGCAGAAGGGACGTGGCACGAAGGAGCGGGCGCTGCGCAACTTCGGCATGTGCAAGCCCGAGGGTTACCGCAAGGCCTTGCGCCTGATGAAGACGGCCGAGAAGTTCAAGCTGCCGGTGTTCACCTTCGTCGACACGCCGGGAGCGTACCCCGGCATCGACGCCGAGGAGCGCGGCCAGTCGGAAGCCATCGGCCGCAACATCTTCGAGATGGCGCAACTCGAGGTGCCGATCATCACCACGGTGATCGGCGAGGGCGGCTCGGGCGGCGCGCTCGCGATCTCGGTAGCCGACCAGGTGCTGATGCTGCAGTATTCGGTGTATTCGGTGATCAGCCCCGAGGGCTGTGCCTCGATCCTGTGGAAGACCTCGGACAAGGCACCCGATGCGGCCGATGTGATGGGCATCACGGCGCATCGTCTCAAGGCTCTGGGCCTGATCGACAAGATCGTCAATGAACCTGTGGGCGGCGCGCATCGCGACCACAAGCAGATGGCGGCTTTCCTGCGCCGCGCGCTTGGTGACGCGTTCCGGCAGGTTGGCGATCTCAAGGGCAAGGAACTGCTCGACCGCCGTTATGAACGGCTGCAGGCGTATGGCCGCTTCACCGACACCAAGGCCGACGCCAAGGTCGGCGGTAAATAGCCCGGCACCTGCTGGCGCGCGCGACTGGGCCGCGCTGTCGCAGGCCCTGGCCGCATTCGATCCGGTGCTGCCGCTGGCAGTAGCACTCAGTGGTGGTGCCGATTCCACCGCCTTGTTGCTGGGGTGTGCGCGCCGCTGGCCCGGGCAGGTGGTGGCCATTCATGTGCACCACGGGTTGCAGGCAGTCGCCGACGACTTCGAGCGTCATTGCGCCGCGTTGTGCGCGCAGCTGCAGTTGCCTCTGATCGTGCGCCGGGTCGACGCGCGCCATGCCACGGGCGAGAGCCCGGAGGACGCCGCGCGCAACATGCGCTACCAGGCACTGGACGCAGCCGTTCGCAGCGAGGACGGATCGGTCCGCTACCCCAGCGTCGCGCTGGCGCAGCATGCGGACGATCAGGTCGAGACCGTGTTGCTGGCGCTGAGCCGCGGTGCCGGTTTGCCGGGACTGGCCGCGATGCCGGCGCAGCGCGAGCGCGGTGGCGTGGTCTACCACCGGCCCCTGCTGGCCGTGCCTGGCGCGCAGTTGCGGGCCTGGCTGGCCAGCCAGGGCGTAGCCCATGTCGAGGACCCCAGCAATGCGGACGAGTCGCTGACGCGCAACCGTATCCGCGCACGTTTGCTGCCGGCGTTGCAGGCTGCATTCCCGCAGTTCCGCGAGACCTTCGCGCGCAGTGCGCAGCATGCGGCCCGGGCCCAGCAACTGCTCGATGCATTGGCGCAGGCGGACCTGGAGCAGATCGCCGAGCGAGATGGCTTGCCGATCGCTGCGCTGCAGTCGATTCCGGGTGAACGCCAGGCCAACCTGATGCGCCACTGGTTGCGCACGCGGCATGGGGTCGCCGCCAGCGCAGTGCAGTTGCGCGAATTGCAGCGCCAGATCGCCGCCTGCACCACGCGTGGTCACCGGATCGACATCCGGGTGTCCACCGGCTTTGCGCGGCGTCGGGGCGATTTGTTGTGTTGGTACAATAGCCCTCCCGATCCGACCTAGCCGAGCACGGTCATCAGGTCCGCTGCCGCGGCAAAGGCAGCCGCCACAGCAGTGGCGCGGGCGCAGCAGAACCCGACTCTTTCACATCCAATGGCTTTGATCGTTCACAAATACGGTGGCACGTCCATGGGCTCGACCGAGCGCATCGGCAATGTCGCCAAACGCGTCGCCAAATGGGCGCGTGCCGGGCACCAGATGGTTGTCGTGCCCAGCGCGATGAGCGGCGAGACCAATCGACTGTTGGCCCTGGCCAAGGAACTGGCACCGGCCCGGCCGTCGGCTGACTACAGTCGCGAACTCGACATGCTCGCGGCCACCGGTGAGCAGGCTTCGTCGGCGCTGTTGGCGATCGCGCTGCAGGCCGAGGGCCTGGAGTCGGTCAGTTATGCCGGCTGGCAGTTGCCGATCCGCACCAGCAGCGCGTACACCAAGGCGCGCATCGAGTCGATCGACGACAAGCGGGTGCGCGCCGACCTGAACAGGGGCAAGGTCGTCATCGTGACCGGCTTCCAGGGCATGGACGTGCAAGGCAACATCACGACGCTGGGCCGTGGCGGCAGCGACACATCGGCGGTCGCCGTGGCGGCGGCGATGAAGGCGCAGGAGTGTCTGATCTACACCGACGTGGATGGTGTCTACACCACCGATCCGCGGGTGGTGCCGGAGGCGCGGCGCCTGAAGACCGTCAGTTTTGAAGAAATGCTGGAGATGGCCTCGCTGGGTTCCAAGGTGCTGCAGATTCGCTCGGTCGAATTTGCCGGCAAGTACCGGGTGCCGCTGCGGGTGTTGTCGAGCTTCACACCCTGGGACATCCCCATCGACGAGGAGGCCGGCTCCGGCACCCTGATCACTTTCGAGGAAGACGAACAGATGGAACACGCCATTGTTTCGGGTATCGCGTTCAACCGCGACGAGGCAAAGATCTCGATACTGGGTGTGCCCGACACCCCGGGCATTGCCTACCAGATCCTGGGCCCGATTGCCGAGGCCAACATCGACGTGGATGTGATCATCCAGAACCTGAGCAAGGACGGCAAGACCGACTTCAGCTTCACGGTGCACCGCAGCGACTACGCCCGCGCGATCGACCTGCTCAAGGAGCAAGTGCTGGACCGCCTGGGCTCCAAGGATATTGTCGGTGACGCCAAGATCTGCAAGGTGTCCATCGTCGGCATCGGCATGCGCAGCCACGTTGGCGTGGCCAGCCGCATGTTCCGTGTGTTGAGCGAGGAGGGCATCAACATCCAGATGATCTCCACCAGCGAGATCAAGACATCTGTCGTGATCGACGAGAAATACATGGAGCTGGCGGTGCGGGCATTGCACAAGGCGTTCGATCTGGATCAGGTTCCGACTGACACCCTGTCGTAGTCATGACATAATGACACAGCTTTCGCATTGACGAACTGGAAACGTGACCGAGTGGCCGAAGGTGCTCCCCTGCTAAGGGAGTATGGGGTGTAGAGCCTCATCGAGGGTTCGAATCCCTCCGTTTCCGCCAGATATGGGTTTTGTGTAGTCCTGCACAGCCCCCCAAAAGCCCCGCGGACCTAGTGTTTACGGGGCTTTTTTGTTTCCGGTGGTCTGAGGTGGGGTATTGCAAGCTGACGTTGGAGGGGGGTATCTTGGGGGGTATGGGAGTACTTCGCTGGGGGTATTTCCCGATTCAACCCCTTGAAAGCCCGCCATGCCGCTTAGCGATACCGCAGTCAAGAAGGCCAAGGCCGGCCCCACGCCCGCCAAATTGAGCGACGGCAAAGGCCTTTATCTGCTGGTCAACCCCACGGGCTCCAAGCTGTGGCGTTGGAAATTCCGGGTTCTCGGAAAAGAAAAGGTCATGGCGCTTGGGGCTTACCCCGATGTGTCGCTGGCTCAGGCGCGCGACGGCCTGGACAAGGCACGTAAGCAAC
>JBBRVD010000183.1:0-7287 GCA_038247175.1 Burkholderiales bacterium
CGCATGGTGACCATGGCCGGCGGCGCCGAGCGGCTGCGCCCGCATGTCAAGACCCACAAGCTGCCGCAGATCATCGCGCTCAAGCGCAAGGCCGGCATCCACAAGTTCAAGGTCTCGACCATCGCCGAAGCCGAGATGACGGCCGCCGCCGGGGGCGAGGACATCCTGCTGGCCTACCAGCCGGTGGGGCCGAACGTCCTGCGGCTCGTCGCGCTGATGCGGCGCTTTCCTGACACGCGGTTCGCCACACTGGTCGACGACCCTGCCAACCTGGAGGCGATCAGCCGCGTGGCAGTGGCCGAAAACGTGTCGATCACCTTGTACCTGGACCTGAACGTGGGCATGAACCGCACCGGCATCATTCCCGATGCGGCTGCTGCAGACCTGTACCGCGCCCTTTGCAAGGCGCCCGGCATTACCGTGGGCGGCCTGCATGCGTACGACGGGCATCTGCGTAACACCGACAGCCACGAACTGGCCAAGCAGGTCGATGCGGCGTTTGCGCCAGTCTGGCAATTACGCGACCAGATGCTGGCAGAAAAGCTGCCGGTGCCGCGTCTGATCGCCAGCGGCACCCCGACCTTTGCCGTGCTGGCGCAAAAAGCCGACACCGAGGTCGGCGCCGGCACCACGGTGTTGTGGGATTTCGGCCAGGCCGAGGTCTGTCCGGACCACCATTTCCTCAACGGCGCGATGCTGATGACCCGCGTGATCAGCAAACCCACGCCCGATCGCCTGTGCCTGGACCTGGGCCACAAGGCGGTCGCCGCCGAGATGCCACAGCCCCGCGTGCGCCTGATGGGCCTGGAAGACGCCAGCCTGGTCTCGCAGAGCGAGGAACACCTGGTGGTGCAGACGCCGCGCGCGGCGCAATACCAGGTCGGCGATGTGGTGTACGGCATTCCGCGCCACATCTGCCCGACGATGGCGCTGCACAGCGACGTTTGGGCGGTGCACAAGGGCGTGGCCGACGAAAGCTGGCCGGTCGTCGCGCGTGCGCGCAAGATCACGATCTGAGGTCCGCGTTGCGGTGGGCGGCACGGTGACCACAACGGCAAGCCCGACAGCTGCAGCCGCGGGACGCCCCATGCAGGGCGGCACCGTGCCTGCGGCCAACATGGCACGGTCGCCATTGCGGGCCCAATTCGATGCCGACGGATTCATCTGCCCAATGCCAGCCCTGACGCCGGACCAGGCGGCCCACTACCGCGCACACTACCTCGCCTTCCACGATCGGCACCAGGCGAAACTCGACGCACTCACCGCCTCGAACCGCTGGCAGATCTATGCCGACACCCATTTTGTATTGCCCTGGGTCGATGCACTGACCCGCGAAACTGGCATCCTGGACGCCGTGCAACAGGTACTGGGCCCCGACCTGCTGGCCTGGAACACGAGTTGGTTCGTGAAGATGCCGGGCGACAAGGCCTTCGTCAGCTGGCACCAGGACGGCGCGTATTGGGGCCTGTCACCGATGGAGGTCGCCACCGCCTGGGTCGCGCTGGGCCCGGTGACGGGGGACAACGGCTGCATGCGGGTCATTCCTGGCTCGCACCAGCAACCAGACCTTCCCCAGCGCGACACCTGGGCCGACGACAACGCCTTGTCGCGCGGGCAGGAGATTGCGGTGGCGGTGGACGAAGCCAAAGCCGTCGACCTGTTGCTGCAGCCGGGCCAGATGTCGCTGCACCACTTGTGGATCGTGCACGGCTCCAACGCCAACCTCTCGAACGAACCGCGCATCGGCATCGCGATACGGTATGTTGCGCCCTGTGTACGTCAGCGAGGCGGGAACCAGTCGCTGGCGATGTTGGTGCGCGGGCGTGACGACCACGGCCATTTCATGCTCGCCGAACGCCCGACCGATCCGGATGCGATGGCTGGCGAAGGCCGGCATGCGCAGATCCTTCAGCGGGTGCACCGGGCGCTGGCGGTCGGCAAGGCCAAGCCGCTCGGCTGACGCTGCTGCGGCAGCAATCATGGGGCGCTGTTTCCCGGTCGTGGCGGTGCATCTCTGGTCGCAATGCGATCACACTCTTCCTTGCGACAGTTGGCCGCCTACACGCCAGCGAGTCCTTGTCCCACGGGTACCGCGGTCAACCGACCCGACACTGGCGCATCGTTGTACCGGAGGCATGCACCATGTCATTTGCGCTTTATATGCTGGGTATCGTCGTATTTCTCGGTGGCATGATATGGGGCGCCGTCGTAGCGGGAATCCCGCATCTCTACATCGGCATTGGCGCACTGGTGCTGCTGGGTATCGGCATCTTCAGCGCAGTGAGCAAGACGCGAAGCAAGGATCCGTCCTGAACGGCAGCCTGTCCGCCGCGCAGCGGCGAGGGATCAACCGTAGTCGATGCGGGGGTCGATGTACGCGTACAACACATCCACCGCCAGGTTGATCAGCACGAACACGACCAGGATGAACAGGATGCAACCCTGGATCAGCGGATAGTCGCGGGTGGAAATGGCCTGGATCAGCAGCCGCCCCAGCCCGGGGTAGGTAAACACGGCCTCGGTCACCACGGTGCCGCCGATGAAGGTCGCCATCATCAGTCCGACGATGGTGACGAACGGCAGCAAGGCGTTGCGCATCACATGGCGGCCGATCACGTCGCGCTCGCTCAAACCCTTGGAGCGCGCGGTGCGAACATAGTCCGCGCGCAACTCGCCCAGCAGCGAGGCGCGCAGGAAACGCGCAAAGATGCCCGATACGTAAACGCCCAGCGTTACCGCCGGCAGCAACACGTTGCGCAGCGCCTGCCACGGCGACTCCCAGATCGACACGTAGGCCGATGCCGACGGCAACCAGCGCAGGTGCACCGCGAACAGCAGGATCAATAGAATGCCGAGCCAGAACGTCGGTACGCCCAGCGCCAGCGCGCTCCAGCCACTGAGCCAGCGGTCGAGCCAGGAGCCCGGTTTGAGCGCGCTGATCACCGCCACCGGCACGCCGAGCAGCAGGCCGACGATGGTGGCCGACACGCCGAGCTGTATCGTGGCCGGGATACGTTGCACGATCAGGTCCAGCACCGGTTCGCGGTTCTGGATCGACAGGCCGAAATCGCCCACCAGCGCATTGCGCAGCCAGCTCCAGTACTGCACCGCCATCGGCTGGTCCAGGCCCAGGCGCTCGATCGCGGCCCGGACTTGCTCGGGCGTCGCGTTCTCGCCGACGATCGTGCCGATCGGCGTGCCGGGCACGGCATAGATCATGGCCCAGATACCCGTGGAGGCGACCAACAGCACCGGCAGCAGTTGCGCCAGTCGGCGCAGGATGAACCCGATCACGAACGGCTCCCGGCGGCCGCAGTGTTGCCTTCGGCAACGTCTTCATGCCGGTCCGCCAGCACACCGGCCAGGCCCCGGCCTATCGCGTCCAGCGACAGGATGGTCAAGGTCAGCACCAGGCCCGGCAAGATCGCATAGGTCGGCGAGTCGTACAGGAAGGTCTTGCCGGTGCGCAGCATCTCGCCCCAGCTCGGTGTCGGCGGCGGTATGCCCACGCCCAGGAACGCCAGCGACGCCTCGATCAGGATCGCGACCGAAGACAGGATCACCACCTGCACCAGGATCGGGCTCCAGGAGTTGGGCAGTACCGTGCGGAACATGTTGTAACTGGCCGAGCCACCCAGCGCCTCGACCGCGGTGACGAAGTCGCGCTTGCGCAGCGACAACACCTGGGCCCGCGTGATGCGCGCAAAACTTGGAATGCCGGTGATGCCCACCGCGATCAGCGCCGCGATCTGGCTGCGCCCGAGCACGGCGATCAGCGCCATCGCGAAAAGGATGCCGGGCAGCGACAACAATACGTCGACGAAACGCATCAGCAGCGTTTCGCGCCAGCCACCGAAGAATCCGGCCACCAGCCCGATCGGCACGCCGATGATGGCTGCGATCGCCACCGCACCGCCCGCGGTGATCAGCGAGGTGCGCGCGCCAACCACCACGCGTGCCAGGATGTCGCGGCCCAGCTCGTCGGTGCCGAACCAGTGCACCCGGTTGGGGCCTTGCAGGATCGCGCTGAAGTCCTGCGTCAGGGCGTCGAAAGGCAGGATCCAGCGCGCCAGGCTGGTCGTCAGAATCAGCACGCCCATGAACAGCAGGCCCAGCAACGCGCCTTTGCGCCGGGCCAGCCGCCGCAGCACTTCTGCGCTGCGCCGCAGCAGTGGGCTCATGCTGCCACCACCATCGCACCTGAGGGCATTGCGGTGCCGGCGGCCACGTCCACCGCGCCGGCATGGTGGCAGGCTACCTGTGTTGGCAGGCCGGGATAGGCCCGGTACACCGGTGGCTCGGTTCTGCAAACCGCGCTGGCCTTGAAACAGCGCGGGTGGAAGTGGCAACCGCTGGGCGGCGCGGCCGGGTTGGGTATGTCGCCTTGCAGGATGATGCGCTTACGGCTGTCGCGGGTGGACGGGTCGGGCACCGGCACCGCCGACAACAACGACTGGGTGTAGGGATGTGTCGGGTGTTCGTACAGGCTGGTGCGGTCACTCTCCTCGACGATACGGCCCAGGTACATCACCGCGACCCGGTTCGAGATATGCCGCACCACCGACAGATCGTGCGCGATGAACAGGTAGGCCAGTCCGAGCTCGCGCTGCAGGTCTTGCAGCAGGTTGATGACCTGGGCCTGGATCGACACGTCGAGCGCGGCCACCGGTTCGTCCAGGATCAGCAGCCGCGGCTTGAGCGCCAGCGCCCGGGCGATGCCGATGCGCTGGCGCTGCCCGCCCGAGAACTCCTGGGGAAAGCGGTTCACCATCGACGGGGGCAGGCCCACCAGATCGAACAGTTCGGACACCCAGCGCGCGCCGCCGGTCTCGCCGTACAGGCCGTGGATTCGCAGCGGCTCGGCGACGATCTCGCCGACTGTCTTGATCGGGTTGAGCGAGGAATACGGGTCCTGGAATATGTATTGCATGTTGCGGCGCACCTTGCGCATCTCGGACGACGGCAGGTGGGTGATGTCGCGCCCATCGAAACGCACCCTGCCGTCGGATACCGGCACCAGGCCCATGATGGCGCGGCCGGTCGTGGTCTTGCCGCAACCGGACTCGCCGACCAGACCGACGGTCTCGCCGGCCCGCACCGTCAGGCTGACGCCATCGACCGCGCGCACCCAGCCCACCCGCCGGCGCAGCAACCCGGCCTTGACCGGGAAAAACACCTGCAGTCGATCCACCTCCAGCAAGGGCTTGCCCGCCGCCGCAACGCCGCGCGCCTGCCCCGGCGCGACGGCCACTGGTCCTGGCACGCCGGGCTCGGCAGGTTCTGCAGGAGCGGGCCCTTCACGGCGGGCAGCGACCACGGCGGCGTCGCGCAACAGTCCGGCCACTTCGTCGGAATAGTGGCATGCGCTCGCATGCAAGTCGCCCACGTCGCGCAGCACCGGCGTCTGCTGCGAGCACAAGGGCCGTTCGCGCCCGATCGCGCAGCGCGGATGAAAACTGCATCCGGTCGGCAACTGGGCCGGACTCGGCGGCTGCCCGGGGATCGGTACCAGCCGCTCGTCGACGGTATCGATCCGCGGCACGCTGCGCAGCAGGCCCACGGTATAGGGATGACGCGGCTGGTGGAAGATGTCCTGCACCGGACCCGACTCGACGATGCGCCCGCCATACATCACGAGGACGCGGTGCGCGACCTCGGCCACCACACCCAGGTCGTGTGTGATCAGGATCACTGCGGCACCGGTATCGCGCTGGCGCCGCGCCAGCACCGACAACACCTGCGCCTGCACTGTCACGTCCAGCGCCGTCGTCGGTTCGTCGGCGATGATCAGCCTGGGTTTGCCAGCCATCGCCATTGCGATCACCGCGCGCTGGCGCATGCCGCCGGAGAACTGGTGCGGGAACTGGTTCACCCGGCCCTGCGGATCGGGAATGTCGACCTCGCGCAGCAGTTCCACCGCCCGTGCGTGCGCATGGGCACGCGGTACCTGGCCATGCGCAACCTGCCCTTCGATCACCTGGCGGCCGATCGGCAGCACCGGGTTGAGAGTCGTCGTGGGGTCCTGGAACACCATGCCGACATCACGGCCGCGCATCTGGCGCAGGCTTTCCGCATCGAGTGTCGTGACCTCCACCCCGGCGAGCCGGATCGAGCCGAGCACCTGCGCCGTATCGTCGAGCAGGCCGCTGATCGCCAGCGAGGTCACGCTCTTGCCAGAGCCCGATTCGCCGACGATGCCCAGCACCTCGTTGGCAACCACCTCGAAGTCGATGCCCCGCACCGCCGGCACCGGGCGGCCGGAACCGACGAAGGTGACCGACAGACCGCGGACCGACAACAGCGGCTCAGTCATCAGGCGCTGTCATGCCGAGATCAACGCAGCCCGATGGTACGCACAACCAGCATGTTGTCGATCTCGCGCGTGATGCCGCCCACCTTGGGAGACGCCACGATCAGTCCGATGTCGTAGGTGTTGGTCGGGATCGCGAATGCCGACTCGACCATGGCCTTGTTCAGGTTGTCGTACGCAGCCTTGACGTCGGTGCCGAATGCCGTGTTGACGCGTTCGATCGCAGCCACATAGGCCGGATGCGGATGCGGATCGCCGAGCACCGGGTTCTTGACGGTGCGGTAGATGCTGTTGGTGGCGACACGGGTCGGAAACTTCTGCACATTGCCGATGCCGCCAAAGGTAGCCGCAAACTTGCCACCGAGCAAGGCATCGGTGTACTCCGAACCCTGCTTGAGGTCGAGTTCGACCTTGATGCCGACCTTGGTCAGCGTGCCCTGCACCACCTGGCTGATCGCCAGCGAAGCCTGGTCGCCGCCGTTGACCAGCATCTTCCAGTCGTTCATCGCGGCCTCGGACAGGCCAGACTCCTTGAGCAGCGCCTTGGCCTTGTCCAGGTCGAACGCAAACCGGGTGTCATACGATTTGTCCACCGCCGGGCTCGCAGGCGCCCAGGGCAACGTGGTGACCTGGCCCAGGCCGGCATAGCCGATCTGCAAAATCGCGGCGCGGTCCATCAGGTGGTTGAAGGCCTGGCGGAACTTGTCGTTCTTGAACGGCCCCTGCGTGCTGTTGATGCGGAACACCTGCACCAGCGGCCCCGGGCCTTGTATCAGCTGGTTGCCGGCATTGCGCAGGCGCAGCGCCGAGCGCGAGCTGCCGCCATAGACAATATCGACCGACCCTGACTCGAGCGCAGCACTGGCGGCATCGTTGTCGCTGAACACGGTCAGCGTGATTTCGTCGATCAGCGGCTTCTCGGGCCGCCAGTAGTTGGGGTTGACCACCATGCGCACCCGCTGGCCCAGCACCCGCTC
>JBBRVD010000184.1:0-7233 GCA_038247175.1 Burkholderiales bacterium
CAGGCGGTTCGGCCCGGCCATCACGTTGAGGTAGTACAGGTCGTAGCCGTGCGGCGCGACGACCGGGTGGTAGCCCCGCGGGACCATCACCACGTCGTGGTCTTCCACCGCGCAGGCTTCGTCAATGCTGCGGTCGTCGGTGTAGACGCGCTGGAACGCAAACCCCTGCGGCGGGTTGAGCCGGTGGTAATAGGTCTCTTCCAGTTGGGTCTCGTGAGGCGGGGTTTCGGTATCGTGCTTGTGCGGCGGATAACTGGACGCATGCCCGGCCGGCGTCAGCACTTCGACCACCAGCAGGTGCGCGGCGCTCGGGTCGTCGTGCGGCAGGATGTCGCAGACATAGCGGGTGTTGCTGCCCTTGCCGCGCACGCTGCGTTTCATCCGGCCCGGCTCGAGCAGGCGTACCGCGCGTTGCTGGTTGTCTCCGGGAGCACTGCACAAGGCCAGCTCGGCATTGCGCAGCGCCCGCACCTGGACCGTCTTGCCAGGGGGCACATACACGGCGGCTGGCGAAACTTCGTCAAACACGCTGTCACGCAGCCCCAGGCCGGGGAAGTCCTGTCCGTCAATGCGCACATCCACGCTACCGCACAAGACGACCAGGCACAACTCGCGCGCCCCGGTATTGACGACCTCCTGCTCGCCCGTCGCAAGACGCACGACCTTGAAGCCGACATGTTGCCAACCTGCGCTGTCGGGCGTCACATCGACGATATTGCGCCCCGCGCGCCTTGCCTTGACCTGCAGCCGGCTCACCATATCATGACCCCCCTGTCGTTGCGGCCAGGCGCTCGACGATCCCGTGCAGCGTCGTGTACCCCAGCCTGGCGTATGCGTAACTTGGCGCGACGGCCGGGTCCTGCTCGGCCTCGACCACCAGCCAGCCCTGGTAGCCGGCGCCGTGCAGGGTTGACAACACCGCGTCGAAATCGATCGCGCCGTCACCGGGCACGGTGAAGGCGCCGTACAACACGCTGTTCAGGAAGCTCCAGCCGTCGTTGCGCGCCTGCGCGACAACCGCGGACCGCACATCCTTGCAATGCACGTGGACGACCCGTGCCAGGTGCCTGCGCAACAACGGCACCGGGTCGCCGGCGCCGCCGAACCAGGCATGTCCGGTGTCGAACAGCAGTCCGACATGGCGCGGGTCGGTCACAGCCATCAGTTGGTCGATGTCGCCGGGCGATTCCACGTAAGCGCCCATGTGGTGGTGGTAGGCCAGCGTGAGTCCGTAAGTCTGCTGCAGTTGTGCGCCGAAGGCATCGAGCCTGTGGCCGTAGGCCTGCCATTGTTCCGGCTCGGTGAACCGGGGGCGATGGTTCAGCGGGGTGTCGATCTGGCCCTGAATCGTACTGGCGCACTCACCGTAGACGACGACCCTGGCGTCATTGAATTGCAGCTTGGCCATGTGACCGTGGCAACGCGTCATCTCGGCCTCCACGCTGTCCTCGGCCAGCAGGCCGCTATACCAGCCCGAGACGCAGGCCAGGTCGAATTGCGCCAGCTTGGTCTTCAGACCCGGCCCGTCGTTGGGAAACTTATTGCCGAGCTCGAAGCCCGCATATCCGATCTGCCGGCCTTCCGACAACGCCGTCTCCAGCAGCGTCTCGCCGCCGAGCGCGGGCAGGTCATCGTTCATCCAGCTGATCGGGTTGATGCCGATCCTCACGTTCCAGGTCATCGTTGTTGGTCCTTCCTGGCCGCTTCGTAGACCTTGCGCGCGGCTTGTACTTGCGGGCGGGACGAGACTTCGGGGATGGCAACCTCCCACCAGCAGCCGCCCTCGCTCGTCGTGCGTTCGTGCGTGGTGTCGATCACCAGCACCTGCGTCTTGCTGGCCGAACGCGCGGCGGTCATCGCCAGGCGCAGTTCGGCCAGGTCGGCCACATGCACCGCGTCCGCGCCCAGGCTGCGCGCATGGGCTGCAAAGTCGATCGGCGACTGCGCCGTGCCGGGCATGGCGCAGCCGCCCAGCATGTTGTTGAACGATGCGCCGCCACTGGCGATCTGCAACCGTTCGATGCAGCCGAAGCCGCGGTTGTCGAGCACCACGATGATCAGCTTGAGGCCCAGCATGACCGAGGTGGCGATCTCCGAGTTGAGCATCAGGTAGGAACCATCGCCCACCATGACGATGACTTCCTGCCGCGGCCGCGCCATCTTGACGCCCAGGCCGCCGGCGATCTCGTATCCCATGCAGGAATAACCGTACTCGACATGGTAGTTGCCCGGTGCCCCGGCGCGCCAGAGCTTGTGCAGTTCGGCCGGCAAGGTGCCTGCGGCGCAGACCACCACGTCGTTTTCGTCGCTGCGCTGGGTCGAGTCGCGCACCACCCCGATCACGTCGGCATCGTACGGCGCCACGCCGAAGCGGGATTCGGCAGCCGTCAACTGATCGACCCGGTGTCGCCAGTCGGTGGCGCGCGCGGTGCAAATCGTGGTCCAGCCCGGTTCGGCCCGCCAGCCGGCCAGTGCGCCGTGCAAGGCGTCGAGTGCCAGCCGTGCGTCGGCCACCAGCGTGCTGCCCCCACACTTGAGGGCATCGGAGCCCACAACATTTATGCCCAGCACCGGCGCAGTGAACAGGCTGCGTGAGCCGGTCGTGAAGTCCTGCAGCCGGGTGCCGATCGCGATCAGCAGGTCGGCCTCGCGCGCCGCATCGTTGGCCGCTGGCGCACCGGTGACGCCGATCGCGCCCAGGTTCAGCGGATGGTCCCAGTGCAGGCTGCTCTTGCCGGCCTGCGTTTCGGATACCGGCACGCCATGGCTGCGCGCGAACTGGTCCAGTATGTCCCAGGCCTGGCTGTACAGGACGCCACCGCCAGCAATGATCAGCGGCTTGCGTGCGCTGCGCAGCAAGGCCAGCGCGGCCTGCAATTCGTGTGCATCCGGCCCCGGGCGCCGAATACGCAGCGGCGCCGGATGCAGGAACCCGACCGGGCAGTCGAAGGCTTCGCACTGCACGTCCTGCGGCAACGCCAGGCAGACCGGGCCGCAGCTGGCGGGGTCGAGCATGGTCGCGATCGCGCGCGGCAGCGACTGCAGGATCTGCTCGGGTCGCACGATGCGGTCGAAATACCGGGTCAGCGGCCGGAACGCGTCGTTGACGCTGACGTCGCCGTACGCGGTGTCTTCGAGTTGTTGCAGCACCGGGTCGGGCGCTCGGGATACAAATGTGTCGCCGGGCAACATCAGCAGTGGCAGCCGGTTCACATGCGCCAGCGCCGCGGCCGTCAGCAGGTTGGTTGCCCCCGGCCCGATGGAGGTGGTGACGGCCATCATGCGCTGGCGCAGCTGAGCCTTGCCGTACGCAATGGCGGCGTGCGCCATCGCCTGTTCGTTGTGCGCGCGCCAGGTCGGCAAGAACGTGCGCTCGGCCCACAAGGCCTCGCCCAGGCCGGCCACGTTGCCGTGGCCGAAGATCGCGAACACGCCCGCACAGTAGGGCTGCAGCGTGCCGTCGGGCATCTCGATGCGCAAGGCCGCCAGGTGGCGCACCAGGGCCTGGGCCAGCGTCAGTCGTTCAGTGATCATTGTCGTCAGCGTTCGGTGGCCGTGGTTCTAGGCCCCGATGGTCGCATGCGCATGCCGCCTCGCCCAGGCGAGGGACAACACTGTGAAGTTACCCACCACGGCGTCCACCAGCTCCTGGTCGCCGCATTGCTGCTGCAGCCAGCGCCGGGACGGTTCGGCCCACAAGCTGCGTCCGACCATGAAACCCTTGACGATCGGGTTCAGCGCCTGCGCAAAACTCTCGCTCAAACGGGCCAGCGGCTGGTTCAGGCCCAGGATCACGGCGCCACGGCACAGCGGATCACGTTCGGCCACCAGCAGGCCCAGAGCGTCCCAGCCGTTGGATGTCATCGGCGCCAGTTTCCACCATTCCGGCTGCAAGCCGAGGTTGTACAAGCGCTTGATCGCGCGCAACACGAGGGTATCGGCGTTGCCGTCACTGGCCGGGCGCGTGCCGGGGCAGATCAGCTCGAGCAGCAACTCGTGACCGCTGGCGCGGGTGGCTTGCCACAACTCCTGCAGCTTGAGTTCCTGCTCGAGCCGCAGCGGCGCCGGGTCGTCCGGGTGGTATTGGACCAGGCACTTGCACACCTGCTCGGCGGGCCAGCCATGCAGGCTGCTCCCGATGGACAGGCCGCCGTCGAACCGCAACGGTCGCGAGCCTGGCAGCTCGGCCGGCCGGCCGACCCACCAGCCACGACCGGTGGCGGCGGCCAAGGCATCGGCGCCGTAGGCGCCGCCGTCGATGAGCACGCCGAACCGGCCCTGCATACCGGCGCTGGCCTCGAGTTGTTCCGCCGCGCGCAGCAGCAGTTTCTTCAGCAGGACCAGGTCGGCGGTGTCGGCGCCGGCTTCGCGCGCCAGCTCGAGGAACTGGCTGCGATGGTCGAACGCCATGACCTGCAGTTCCGGCCAGGCCGCGCGCCGGGGTGTTGCGCGGTGCAAATGTGCCAGCTGGCGGTCGGCGTCGACGCGCGGGTTGCGCGTGCCGCCGAACCAGTGTGCGAGTTCTTCCGGCGTCGGCATGGCGGGCGCGCAGGCGTGGCGCGACACCACGATGGCGCCGCAGGCGTTGGCCAGCCGAGCGGCGCCCGCGAAGTCCATGCCGCGCAGGAAACCGGTCATCAGGCCAGCGGCGAAGGCGTCGCCTGCACCCAGCACGTTCATGACCTCGACGCGCTCGCCCTGGACCGTCAGCGCGTCTTCCAGTTGCTGCGGCACCGGCCCGGGAATGAAGCAGCAGCCGGCTGCGCCGAGCTTGACCACCAGCGCAGCCGCCGTCACCGCCCGCACCGCACGCAGCGAAGCCAGCAGGTCGTGAGCGACGCCCCCGGCGATCAGGAATTCTTCCTCGGTGCCGATCAGCAGGTCGAACTGCGGCAGCACGGCCTGTAGCTGGGCCGTGACCTGGGCGTCGGCCACATACCGGTTCGCCCCCTCTCCACGTTTGGTCAGACCCCATAACACGGGTCGGTAGTCGATGTCGAGCACCCGCAGCACCCCGTGCCGCGCGGCATGGGCCAACGCCTGGCTGGACGCGGCGCGCACGGTCGGTGCGCTCAAATGGGTTCCGGTGATCAGCAGCGCGCGGCAGCCAGCGATGAAGTCCTCGTCGATCAGCAGCGGGTCGATCGCCATGTCGGCGCAGTTCTCGCGGTAGAACAGCAGCGGAAAGGTGTCGCGGTCCTTGAGGCCGAGCAACACCAGCGCGGTCAGGCGCTGCGGGTCGATCTGCACCTGGGAAATGTCACAGCCTTCGCGTGCCAGCGTCTCGGTCAGGAAGCGGCCCATCTGTTCGTCGCCAACCCGCGAAACCATGGCCGCGCGCAGGCCCAGCCGTGCCACGCCGAATGCGATATTGGCGGAACTGCCGCCCAGGTACTTGGCGAAACTCGACACGTCCTCGAGCCGGGCGCCGAGCTGCTGTGCGTACAGGTCGACGGCGAGCCGGCCCAGGCAGGCGATGTCGTGCCGACGGCCTGGCGCGATGGTCAGTGCTGGCAGGGGTGCGGTGTTTGTCATGGCGGGTGGGGCAAGCGGATAGGTCGATTCGATCGCCCACAGCGTGATCGGAAGCTGGCTGGAGCACCGTACCACGGCAATCCGGTCCAGCGTGAGTGACCGGTTGGCGAACCGGTCCGCCAGCACCTGGCACAGACGCTGGTTGTCGGGGTGTGGTGCTCCGTAGGCCAGGCTCAGATGGGGATAGGGGGATTGACCCGCCGATGTGCCGGTTGCGGTCACCAGCGCGGATTGCAGCGTGTCGAAGGCGGCGCTGGGCTCCAGGCGCAGATAAAGGCAGCGAAAGAAATGGTCGTCCGAAGCGACGGCTTCGATAGTCCAGGTTTGCGCCGGAACCCGGACCGCCAGCGACCGGGCCAATCGTTGCAAGGCGGGCAGCGGCAAGTCGAGGTCACCCTGGATGGTCACGTGCGGCTCGAAACTCGCGCCTTCCATCAGGGCCGAGAGCCGCGCGATGGTTTCCACCAGCAGAGGCTCATGGCCCGGGCCTGGCAGCAGCCAGAGGGAGTATTCGGTCATCTTCGCGGCGTGTCGGACATGCGAGGGCATGGTGACGGAAAGCAAAAAAATTGCACTCGGGCAAACGCCTAGAATTGTTTTTCTATTTTTCCGTTGCTGCAGCAGATCACCGACACCGTGAACGCATCCCATGCCCCTGGCGCCCGGCCCGAATCCAACCCGGCGGCCGAACAACTGCTGGCCGATATCGGCGACGCCTACGAGTCGCTGAGCCGCCAGCTCAAACAGATCGCGCGCTACGTCGAACAGCACCGCGACCATATCGGCCTGGACCGGATCCAGGATGTGGCTCAGCGGTGCGAGGTGCAGCCCTCGGCCGTGATCCGTTTTGCCAAGCGCTTCGGCTTTTCTGGCTACTCCGAGATGCAGAAGATCTTTCGCGACGGCATTGCGCAGCAGATTGCGCCCAGCCGCAACTACCAGGTTCGCATCCGGCGCGTCATCGAACAGGCGCAGGGGCGGCTGAGCAGTGCCGATATCGCCGACGAATTCATCGGTGGCAGCATCTCTGGCATGCAGGAACTCAAACGCGACCTGCACAGCACCGTGTTCGACGATGCGGTCGCACTGCTCGTTGCAACGGACGCGATCTGGGTTGTCGGTTGCCGGCGTTCGTTTGCGGTTGCAGCCTACCTGACATACGCGCTGCAGCACACCGACAAGCGGGTCGAGTTGTTGACCGGGCTGGGCGGCATGTACGAAGGTCATTTGCGCAGCGTGCGCGCGAGCGACGTGATCGTCGTCGTCAGTTATACGCCATATGCCCAGGAGTCGCTGGAATGCGCCCGCGTCGCGGTCGGCCGTGGCGCGCGGCTGATCGCGATCACCGACAGCCAGATGAGCCCGCTGGCTGCGATGGCCAGCGCGACACTGGTGGTGCATGAGAGCAGCACGTTCGGCTTTCGGTCCCTGACCAACACCATGTGCCTGGCGCAGAGCCTGTTTATCGCGCTGGCTTATCGCACCGAACTGACGTCCGCGCCGGTCGATGCCGCCACCGCGGCCGAGAGATAGTTCATGCTGCGCGCCAGTTGCTGCTCGATGTCGCCCGCCGTGATGACAGCATCGGCAAACGGCTCGAACGACACTACCCCCCGGTAACCGGCGTCCAGCAAGGTTCGCAATTGGGCGGCGTTGCCCAGGCGATCGCGCGGACCGACCAGAACCCGGTGCGGGTCG
>JBBRVD010000185.1:0-7179 GCA_038247175.1 Burkholderiales bacterium
GAGGTTGGCGAAGGCCGGATGCAGCTTCTTGAAGTCGTCGAAGTTCTCTAATACTGCCTTCACGAGTTCATACACCGTGGCGTCGGGTGTCTTGGTCGAGGAGACGAAGGTCGCCAGCACGCCGTAGGTCGGTGTGGGGTTCGGGTTGCCCGCATACATGCCGCCCGGAATCGCCACTTTGGCGTAATACGGCGCACCCGCTACCAGTTTGTCGACCGTCGGACCGGTCAGGCCCACCAGTTTGGCGCCGCAGGTCGTGACCGGATCCTGGATGTTGGCCGCCGGGTGGCCAACACCATAGAAGAAACCGTCGATCTTGTTGTCGCACAAGGCGGCTCCGTGTTCGTCGGCCTTGAGTTCGGATGCCAGCGCGAAATCGCCCAGCTTCCAGCCCATTGCGCTCAGCAGCGCCTCCATCGAGGCACGGGTACCGGAGCCGGGGTTGCCCACGTTGAAACGTTTACCCTTGAAGTCCTCGAACTTGGTGATGTTGGCTTCCTTGCGCGCCAGCACCGTGAATGGCTCCGGATGCACCGAGAACACCGAACGCAATTCCTTGAACGCGCCGTCCTTCTCGAACACCGACGTGCCTTTGGAAGCATGGTATTGCCAGTCGGACTGGGTCACGCCGAAGTCGAGTTCGCCGGCCTTGATGGTGTTGATGTTGAACACCGAGCCGCCGGTGGACTCGACCGAGCAGCGGATGCCATGCCTGGCGCGATCCTTGTTCATCAGCCGGCAGATCGCGCCGCCCGCGGCGTAATACACACCGGTCACGCCACCGGTGCCGATGGTGACGAATTTCTGTTGCGCCACGGCCGGCGCGCTGGCGAGCGCGCCTGCAAACGCGGCGGCGATCGCCAGGGACTTGAGAATGGGCGGATGGGACATGGTGGGTTTCCTCTCTTGACTCATGGGTTGGGTGTACCTGCACGGGTGTGCATCGTTTGGGCCTGAGCGTCAGCCTTCAATGCGCCTGCAACGGCTGCATTCACAGCGGCTGACAGCCGTTCGACTATCAGGGCCAAATCAGACTCGCTGGCAATGAAGGGCGGTGCCAGCAATATATGGTCACCATACCATCCGTCGACCGTTCCGCCCATCGGGTAAACCATCAAGCCCCGGGAAAACCCTTGTTTCTTGACCTGCGCATGGAGTTTTTGCTTCGGGTCGAACGGTCGTTTGCTCTCGCGCTCACGTACGAGTTCGATGCCCCAGAAAAAGCCGCGCCCCCGGATGTCGCCGACATGGGGATGCTCGCCGAAGGTCTCGCGCAGCATCGCCTCGAGGACCACGCTGTTCTGGCGCACCCGCGCCAGCAGTCCATCGCGTTCGATCACGCGTTGCACCGCCAGCGCCGCGGCGCAGGCCACCGCATGCCCGAGATAGGTGTGGCCATGCTGGAAGAAGCCGCTGCCCCCGGACATTGCCTGCACCACGCGGTTCTGGGCCAGCACCGCGCCGATTGGCTGGTAGCCGCCGCCCAGGCCCTTGGCAATGGCCAGCAGATCGGGCACCACGCCTTCCTGCTCGCAGGCGTGCAGCGTGCCGCAGCGGCCCATGCCGCACATCACCTCATCGAGGATCAGCAACACACCATGCCGGTCGCAGACCTCCCGCACCGCCCTGAAATAACCCGGTACCGGCACCAGCACGCCTGCAGTGGCGCCACCGATGGTCTCGGCGACGAAGGCGATGACCTGGTCCGCTCCGAGCTGCTGGATCGTCTCGTCCAGCTCGCGTGCCAGGCGCTGGCCATACTGCTCGGGTGTTTCGTCGTCCCGCTGCTCGCGGTAGGGGTAACACGGTGCCACATGGGTGACCGGAATCAGGATCGGCGCGAACGGCTCGCGCCGCCACCGGTTGCCGCCCACGGCCAGCGCGCCCAGGGTATTGCCGTGGTAACTCTGGCGCCGGGCGATGAAGTGGCGCCGCTGCGGCTGGCCATTTTCAACGTGGTACTGGCGCGCCATCTTCATGGCCGCCTCCATGGCCTCCGAGCCGCCGCTGACAAAATACACATGGCTCATGCCCTCGGGTGCACCGGCGATCAGGTTCTGCGCCAGTTCCTCGGCCACCTGGGTGGTGAAAAAACTGGTGTGGGCATAGGCCAGCTTGTCGATCTGGGCGTGCATGGCGGCGATCACGTCCGGGTGTCCGTGCCCGAGGCAGGACACGGCGGCGCCGCCCGACGCGTCGATGTAGCTGCGGCCCTCGGCGTCGGTCAGCAACAGGCCCTTGCCGCTGGTGGCGATCGGCGGCTTGACATGCAGATGGCGGTGAAACACCTGGGTGTCCAGGCTGGACAGGGTGGACGAGTTGGACAAGTTGGACAAGGTCATTCCTTTCGAGGGTCGGCGACCAGTTTACGCACATGGCCTTGCGGTGACGAAACTCTGAACTATCCGCTACAAACCACGTCCACGTAGTGTTCGTCTCAGCTGGCAGAGTCGCCTCGTCGCGTCATGCTGTCGGTTTGTCCATCCGCCGCCATTCCATAACAACCGGAGTTTTCCATGCCGCAAGAACAAGATTCGACGACCTTTGCCGATCCCCATCTCGAGAGCCTGCTGCCGCCGGTGCAGTCGAACCGACGTGGCTTCATGGCCGCCGCAACCACCGTCGGTTTCGCGCTGGCGGCCGGGCCGGTCAACGCCCAATCGGTGATCCGCACGCCGGCCGATGGTCTGGACGTCGCCGACCTGATGGTGCCGGTCAATGGCGGCAACATGCCGGCTTACATGGCTGCGCCGGCCAAGGCGGGCAAATATCCGGTCGTCATCGTTGTGCCCGAGATCTTCGGAATGCACGAGTACCAGAAGGACATCTGCCGCCGCCTGGCCAAGCTTGGCTATGTCGGTGTGTCGCTGGACCCGTTTTTCCGCTTCGGCGACCTGACCAAGTTGACCGAGGTGCGTGCGGTGGTGGCCGAGGCCAACAAGCTGGCTGATCCGGTGATGCTGGCCGACCTCGACTCGCTGGTGGCGTTCATCGAGAAACAGCCCAAGGCCGATCCGCGCAAGATCGGCATCACCGGCATGTGCCGGGGCGGCCGCACGGTCTGGATGTTTGCAGCGCACAGCAAGAAGATCAAGGCCGGCGTGGCCTGGTATGGCGGTCTGAACCCGGTGCCGGTCACGATGCCGCAGACGCCGCATGACGTGGCAGCCAACCTCAACGCGCCCGTGCTGGGGCTGTATGGCGGTGCCGACACCGGTATTCCGGTGGCCGAGGTGGCACGCCTGCAAGAGGTGCTCAAGGCGGGCAACCGATTCGCGCAGGCCAGCCGCTTCGTGCTGTACCCCGGCGCACCGCATGCGTTCCATGCCGACTACCGCCCCAGCTACCGCAAAGAGGCGGCCGAGGCCGGTTGGCAGGAAATGCTGGCCTGGTTCAAGACACACGGCGTCGCCTGACGCAACGCGCCGCAGGCTCCCAGCGGTTCAACCGCGCGGAGCCTTGTGGCGGGCCGGCGGGTCCAGGTAACGCTGACGGAAATAGGCCTGCACCAACTGCATCGCAGCACTGAACGCGCTACCCGCGCGCCACGCCAGACCGACCGCCAATGGAGGGATCATCTCCTTGAGCGGCAGCGTCTCGACCCGCTTGCCGTCCAGAGTCCATGGCCGGAATTGCATGTCCGACGCGATCGCCACCCCCATGCCATTGCCGACCATGCTGCGGATGGCCTCGATCGACGATGACCGCAACTGAATGTCGGGCTTCAGTCCGTGCTGGTCCCAGTACCGTTGTGCGGCAACAGCGGCCTCATCGGCGGTCAGCATCATCAGCGGCTCAAGGGCGACATCGGCCAGCGCGACCTCGTCGCGGCGTGCCAGGGGGTGCCCTGGTGCGACCCACAGGCGGCGCCGGGATTCGACCAGAGTCTGGGTCCGCACGTCCGGGTTGTCGACATTGGAGGTGACCATGACCGCCAGATCGAATTCGCGCGCGAGCAACCCGGCCTCGATCTGTGTGCGTTCAAGTTCCCGCATCGTGATCGTCAGCCGCGGATGCAGGCTGCGCAGCCGATGCACGTGCTCCGGCAGAAAGTATCCGATCACCGTCGAGGTGGCCGCCAAGGTCAGCGTGCCACTGATCTCGGCGGCACGCGGCATGTTGTGCGCCGCATCCACCGCACCCTCGATCGTGTAGGCGTGGGGCAGAAACTGGCGCCCGTCGTCGGTCAGCACCATGCCGTGCGCCTCGCGTTTGAACAAGGAGTAACCCAGGCTGTCTTCCAGATCGCGGATCGAGAGCGTCACGGCAGATTGGGTCACGTGCAGTTGCTCGGCAGCGCGTGACACCTGGCCCAGTTCGGCGACGGTCACAAAATAACGCAGCTGGCGCAGGGAGAAGTTCATCGGGTTTCGATCGCGATTGACCACGGGCGAGCCGCGCGGGGATATGCGGTTTTGCCGGACGCGCCATTGTGCATAAATTATTCCAATAGGGGGTCGCGAGAAATTCGAATTGTCCTGATTGGCCGGGCTGCGCTAGCCTCTGGGTTTTCCTGATTCGACTCTGGACGCGCGCCATCCATGCAAGAAGTTCACATCCACTACCTCAACGGCCCGGACATTACGGCGCTCGGTATCACTGACGCAGAGATCCTGCAGGCGATCGAAACCAGCCTGGCCGCGCAAGGGCGCGGCGAGTGCGTCATCGAACCGCGCATGCACCTGATGCCCAAGGCCGGGGTCGACGGCCACTTCAATGTGTTGCGCGGCGCCATCGGGGCGCCGATCAACATGGCGGGCGTCAAGGTCGTCGGCGATTTTGTCGACAACTTCCGGCAGAACCTGCCCTCGGAAGTGGGCATGCTGACCTTGTTCGATCCGCGTACCGGCATTCCGGCGGCCATCATCGACGCGACAGCGATCACGGAGATGCGCACCGGTGCGGTGACGGCCATTGGCGCCAAGTATCTGGCGCGCAAGAATGCCAAGGTGCTGGGCCATATTGGTGCGCGAGGCACCGCCTACTGGAACGTGCGGCTGCTCGACGGTTTGTTCGATTTCGACGAGATCCGCGTGCATTCGGCGCGGCCCGAGAGCCGCAACGCGTTTGGCGCGCGGCTGTCGCGCGATCTGGGCAAACCGGTGCGGGTCTGCGACAACTGGCACGACACGGTGGTCGGTGCCGACATCGTCGTCGAGGCGTCGCGCCTGCGCGAGCCCACGCCGTTGCTCAAGACCGGCTGGATCAAGCCTGGCGCGTTCGTCGTGCCCTATGGGACCATGAGTGCGGTCGAACTCGACCTCACCGACATCATGTCCAAATTGGTGGTCGACGACTGGGGTCAGTGCAAGGGCGGACCGTTTGGCTCTCTGCGCGCGCATGTCGATGCCGGAAAATTGTCGGCACAGACCTTGCATGCGGAAATGGGTCAGGTCGTGGCTGGGCTCAAGGCCGGTCGGGAAAGCGACGCCGAGACCATCTTGTTCTGGCATCGCGGGTTGTCGCTGAGCGATATCGCGCTTGGCCACGCGATGTGGCAAAAGGCGTTGGCACTGGGCATCGGACAGCGGCTGAGATTTACATGATGGGAGTTGCCGTGATCGAGGGCGTGGAACTGGACGAGCAGGTGCGGGTGACCTGCGCCGCAGCGGTGAGCGAGTCGCAGGTTTCGTTCGAGCAGCGGTTGATGCGAGGGTTGCGATGAAAATCTGCTTTTTGACGCTGCTGTCGGGCAGCGGTGGGTTTGGCCCTGCGGTCAATGGCGGGTTGCATGTCGTGTCAGGATGCGAGTCATGAACGATCAAGCACATGCAGAAACACGACTTCACGTGTCGCTTTCGCTGGCAGGTCGGAGGGGTTGTGTTGTGGGACAACCGATTCACCCTGCACTACCCGATGAACGACATCCGCGGTCAGCGGCGACGCATGATCCGCACCACCTCGCTCGAAGGCACG
The DNA here is from genome assembly GCA_038247175.1 of Burkholderiales bacterium. Taxonomy (GTDB): domain Bacteria; phylum Pseudomonadota; class Gammaproteobacteria; order Burkholderiales; family Burkholderiaceae_C; genus CAISIP01. The sequence goes on from JBBRVD010000185.1 coordinate 5,917, forward strand.
GTCAGTGACCGGCCCTGTGCACAAGTGCCCGTCGATCGATACACTGCCAGGTTGCTCGCATGAATCACCGCAGCGGCGAGTTGGCAGACACACATTGCATTCAACCAGGAGTATGACTATGGCGAAACGAATTTCCAGGCGAAGTCTTCTTGCCGCGGGTGCCGGCGCGGCAGGCGTGTCGGCGGTCAGTTGGCCGCTGGAGTTGCTGGCGCAAAGCGGCGCTGCGTCCAGGCCGTTGCTTACGGTGCGTACGGCGGCGGACTTCGACCTTGTCGATCCCGCGCACCGCCGCGGCCCCACCGATGGCAACGTGATGCGGGTGGTGTTCCAGCGTTTGATGAACAACAAGCCGAATTCAGCTGAGCTCGAACTCGACGCCGCTGCCGAACTCAAGCAGTCGTCGCCGACGACCATCGATTTCAGACTCAAGCCGGGCCTGATGTTCACCGACGGGTTCGGCGAGATGACGGCAGAAGACGTCAAGTTCTCCTTCGAGCGGATCGGTCTGCCGCCGGCAGCAGGCGCCAAGGAGTCGGCGTACAAGGGCGACTGGCTGCACCTGGTGGGGGTGGAGGTGAAAAGCAAATACGAAGGCCGCATCGTGCTCAAGCAGGCGCGCGCCAACATTTACGACTCCGTGATCGCCGACGGCTCCGGCTGCATCGTCAGCAAGAAGGCCGTGGAGCAGCGTGGTGTGGAGTTCGGCCTCAAGCCGGTCGGCTCAGGTCCCTATCAGGTGGTGTCGCTGGATAAGCAGAAGGGTGCCGTGCTCAAGCGCAACCCGGCTTACAAGGGCGCCCGGCGCGGAAGTTTCGACGAAATCAATGTGAGGGTGATCACCGATCCCAAGACGACCGATCTGGCATTGCGTGCGGGTGAGATCGATTTTGCGATCTTGTCGCCGGCCCAGGCCGAGCCGATACGCGGCGTTGCGGGTCTGAATGTATCCATCGAGCCTTCGATGGCGTATGTCTGGCTGGGCATGAACATGGAAAAGGCGCCGTTGACCGATATTCGGGTACGCCAGGCGATTCGCCTGGGGCTTGATGTCGACCAGATGCTGCTGGCCGGATACAACGGCAAGGTCGGGCGGCTCAACACGGCGTTGCCGCCGCCGGTGATGGGACATTGGAAGGAAGCGCCAGCCTACAAGCGCAACGTGGCCGAAGCCAAGGCCTTGCTGGCCGCAGCAGGGCAGTCCAACATCAAGCTCAGACTGACGCTGCTCAACAACCCGGAGTTCCAGAACATGGCGCTGGTGGC
>JBBRVD010000186.1:0-7144 GCA_038247175.1 Burkholderiales bacterium
AGGTTCGGCGCCACGAACAACCAGCCTAGCCGGCCCAGCCCCAGCCGGCGCTGGGCCAGCCGGAACAGGGGTTCGAACAGGTTGAAGAAAAGGCCCGCGGCGCGCGACAGCAATGGCACGATCACAGACCTTGGTAAATGCCAGGCCGCTTATTTTGTTGCCTGTTTGACTGCGTCGGCCATGTCGGCGGCGATCTTGGTCATTGCCTCGTCGGTGCTCATCTCGCCGACGATGGCCTGCGTGACACGGGTCACCGTGGGCAGCATCACGGCGCGGTTGAACTTGTAGCCCTGGAACTGGTAGGCCACCGGGGACAGGTTGGCCACGCCGGAGCTGAATACGCCTAGAGCCGCCTGCGCCTGCGGCGTTGCGCCCGGGTATTTCACGCCTTTCTTGGCCAGCCCGGCATGGGCCGGAATGTTGTTGGTCCTGGCGGTGAACTCGGCGTAGTTCGCCTCCTGTGCCATGAAGTCCAGGAACATGCCGACCTCCTTGGGCGATTTGCTGGTCTTGAGCGCCACCCAGGCCGCACCCCCCGGAATGCCGGAGCAGGCTGCCGGGCCGCAGGGGTTGGGTACCGCGACCCAGTCGAACGCGTTGCCGATGTCTTTCTGCAGCCGGTTGATCTGCCAGGAGCCCGACAACACCATCGCAACCCGTGCGTTCTTGAACTCGCCGATCGAGTCGGCGTAACTGGAACCGCCAGTGCCGGCCCAGACCTCCTTGAGCATGGCGCCGTCCTTGTGCCAGCCAACGAACTTGTTGACGGCGGTCTTGTAACCGTCGTCCATGACCAGGTCGCCCTTGGCGTCGAAGATCTTGGCGCCATAACTGATGGCCGGGCCGGCGAACCGGTGGCCGGAGCGGTCCCAGGCCAGGGCGGCCGGCAGCTGGTTGGCCTTGGCGACCTTGCGCGTGGCGTCGACCCATTCGTCCCAGGTCGCTTTCGGGCCAGGCATCGGCACCTTGGCCTGCTCGAACAAGGTCTTGTTGACATACGGGCCGGTCATCGTCAGCTGCGACATGAAGCCGTAGATGCCCTTGTCGGCGGCCGTGGGGCGCAGCCACGGCAGCGTGGCGCCGAAGTTGGTCTCCCAGTAGGCCTTGTCCTTCACATGGGCGCTGATGTCCATGTAGTACTTGGACAAGCCGCCCAGGTCGGTGACGCGGGCAATGTCGGGTCCCTGGCCGGCAGCCAGCTGCACCGGCAGCTGCTCGACGATGGTCTTGTAGGGCACGACGTCGATGACGACCTTGGTGCCCGCATTGGCGGCTTCGAAACGCTTGGCCTGCTCGGCCACGACGTCGCATTCGACGCCGTCCTGGTAACACATGACGCGGATCTCCGCGGCATGCACCGCGGCAGGCAGGACGAACAGGGCGGCGAAGAGTGCGCCAACGGGATGGTGGAGGATACGGGTTACCATGATGACAGCCTTCATGAGAGTGGAGGGAAGCGAGCGCAATCGTAGGTCAAAAATCGCCGGCTGTGCCTATCGTTTTTACCGATCCAGTCATATGGATGACCCGCTTGACGCCATGGTGTTTTCCTCCAGCAGCGACTGGCCAGATCCGCTGCTGAATCGGGCCGGTCAGCGCATCACCGAGCCCCGGCAGTGGCCCGGGCGGCGCCGCGAAATCATGCGCCTGATGCTGCCGTTGCTGTACGGGGATCTGCCGCCCGCGCCTGCCACGACGCGACTGGTGTCGCTGCACGGTGCAGTGCTGAGGCAGCTTTCCGGCGCCCGACTGTTGACCTGTCGCGTCGAGCCCGCTGCGATGCCCGCCTTTATGCTGCGCCTGTTCGTGCCCCACGGTGCCGGGCCGTTTGCGGTCATCGTCAGCGGAGACGGTTGCTGGCACTATGCCGACGATGCCGCATTGACCGCGATACTGGCGCGCGGCTATGTTCTCGCCGAATTCAACCGGGTCGAAGTCGCGCCGGATCCGGGCCCGCCGCCGGGCGAACCGAGCTTGCCACAAGCCCCGGCGCAGTGCCGTACGCTGGCCAGCTGGGCCTGGGCCTATCACCGCGTGGTGGACGTGTTGCGCACGTTGGACTGGATCGATCCTGCGGCGATTGCGGTGGTCGGCCATTCCCGTGGTGGCAAGGCTGCGCTGCTGGCCGGCGCGACCGACGAACGCATTGCGCTGACCAGCGCCAACAACTCGGGTGCCGGCGGCGCCGGCAGCTGGCGGCACCAGGGTCCGGGCGCAGAATCCCTGGCCGACCTGCTGCGCGCATTCGGCCACTGGTTCGACCCGGGCCTGCAGGTGTTTGCGGGGCGCGAGCACACGCTGCCGTTCGACCAGCATTTCCTCAAGGCACTGATCGCGCCGCGTGCACTGCTCACCACCGAGGCGCTGGACGACCACTGGGCCAACCCGCAGGGCAGCTGGCAAAGCCATCGGGCGGCGCTTTGCGTGTTCGACCTGTTGGGAGCAGTGCGCCAGATGGGTATCGCCTTTCGCCCGGGCGGCCATGAGCACAACCTGGCGGACTGGAACAGCCTGCTGGATTTCGCCGACGCAGTGCTGCGCGGGCAACCGCGGCAGCGGCGACCCGCGGTGGATCCGTTTCCCGGATTGGCTCCACCCACAAGCTGGAGGGCGACGGCAATGGGTTGACGGTCCCTGCGGCGCAGGGGAGTCAGACGCCGGCCAGTGGCGCGCCGATGGCGCGGTAGGCGGCGCGGATATCGCGTTCTTCGTCGTTGTGCAAACGGCACAGCGGCGCACGGACATGGAGCCAGGCGTCGTCCCCGGTCTGCTCGGCCAGCATGGTCTTGTAGACGTTGACGAATGGCAGACCGGGTCGGATCGACAGCAGCGCCAGCAGGTCGAGCACCAGCTTCTCATCCGCTGGATCGACCGTTTGCGGGTTGCCCACGATACGCGCCATCAGGCCGGGCGAGACATTGGCCAGGCCATTGATCGATCCGCAGCCGCCCGCCCGCATGGTCTCGGCGACAAACTGTTCGGCGCCGCTGAGGATGCACAGTTGCGGAAACGCCTTGGCCAGCGCCAGGCCATGCTCGCGGTCGCCGCTGCTGTCCTTGACGCCGATCACTTGTCCGGGGTGGCGTTCGGCCAGCGTACGCACGCTGTCGTGGCTGAACACCACACTGGACAGGCCGGGGATGTGGTACAGCAGGACCTGGAGCCGGGGATCGTCGATGCCGCGAATGACGATGGACACCGACTCCATGATGCCGGCGTCCCGCGGTTGGCGGAAATAGAACGGCGGCATGAACAGCAGCCGCAAACAGCCTTTGCTGACGGCATGCCGGCCCAGGTCGATGGCGTCCGCCAGCGCGCTGCAGGTGATGGTGACAACGATCTGGTCTGGCCGCAGTCCGCTGTCGATCAACGACTCGAGAAGGCCTTTGCGCTCTGCGTTGGTGAATGCCGGCCCTTCGCTGGTCGTACCAAAGAGGGTGACGCCGTCACAGCCGGCGGCCAACATGCGTTTGGCATGCCCGATGGCGCGGTGGGTGTCCAGGTCGCCATCGGCCTTGACGGGGGTGAGCAATGCCGGCCAAAGGCCGTGGATTTCGTGCTTCAAGTTGCTTTCCTTCGTGTCGAGGGGGTTTTGGATCGGGGTTTCGGCGCCGGGTTGGTCGGGATGTCCGGGTTGACAAGCTCCAGCGGTGCGTTCATGACCCGGTCGCGCGCGCTGCGGATATGGGCCTCCAGCAGTTCGGTGGCCTTGGCCGCATCTCGCTCGCGCAACGCGGCAATGAAGCGCAGATGCTCCTGCATGGCCGGAATCAGGCGCGCTGGCGTGATGACACTGTTCTCGAGCTTGATCAATCGGATGCGCAGGCTGTTGACCCGGTAGACCTCGGACACGATCTCGTTACCCAGCGCATCGACCATGCGGTCGTGCAGACCCCAGTCGATCGCCTGTGCGTCGTCCAGCAACTGGCTGTCGACCGACGTGGCGCTGGCGCGCCGCAACACGTCCTGGTGCGAGGCGTCGATCTGCTCGAGCTCATGGCCACTGGCGGAGTGCACGAAGTGGCGTATCGCCTCATGCTCGATCATGGAGCGTACCTGGAAGGCATTGCGAATCAGCTTGAGATCGACATGTGCGATCTGCAATCCGCGTTGCGGCACGGTCTTGACAAGGCCACCGGCCTCGAGCCGCGGGATCATCTCGCGCACCGCACCCAGTGGCATGTCGAGCAGCGTCATCAGTTCGCGCTGCGAAATGAACTGGCCGCTGCGGATGCCGCCGCTGAGGATTTGCTGCGTGAAGCCCTGGTAGGCACGGGCCCGCTGGCTGGTGCCATCGGGCGCCGTGTTGCTGGTCAGCGGTACGACGGCGGCAGGGATTTTCCGTTTCCCGGTCACGGACGCACAACGCCTTTCTTGAGCAGGATGTTGCCGTAGACACGGCATTCCCCGGTTGCGACGATGGCGAATGCAGCGGCTGCACGCTGATAGAACGCGAAACGCTCGAGGGGCGATGATGCCGCGGCCCCGTAACGGTGCAAACTGGCATTGAAGGCCTGCACGACGACGGGCACGGCATTCGCGTCGCCCACCACCTGCATCGTCCATGCCGGCCGGTCGACGAAATCGTCCAGCGGCAGCACACTGAGTACCGCGTCGAGCACCTGCGGCGCGTCGACTCCCGGCATCCGCACCAGTCGCCTGGCATGCGTTGCCGCCGGGAAGTTGGCGTCGGCAAGCACAATTTCGTCGCCATGCCCCATGCTCGCGAGCACGTGCAGCAGGTCGGGCGAGAGCAGCGGAGACAGTCCTTTGAGCATCGGCTTCACGCTCCGGGGTTCAGGTGCCCACGCTCGAACGGGCATACGTGGCAGACAGCGTGTTGACGGACTGACATGTTAGTAATACTATCAGAACGCGGGCGCTGTCGTCAATGCCTGTTTTCTCCTGCCATTTCAACTCCCTTGCTGCCACGGACCATGCACGGTATTGCCTATATCGCCGGCCAACCGGTGCCCTCTTGCCTGCTCGCGCCCCTGAACGAAGTCGCCGACTGGCGCGCGGCACGGCCCGAGTTGCCGCAGCGACTCGCCCGGGACGGTTATGTGCTGCTGCGCAACGCGCTCGATCCGGATCTGGTGCGGCAGGCGCGCGGCGACGTGCTCGAACGGCTGGCCGCGGTTGGAGAGATTGTCCACCCCGTCGATGCCGCGGTTGCCAGCGGCACCAGCCGCCGTGCGGAGCAGCACCCGGACCTCGGCGCGTTCTGGCGCTCGGTCTGCGAGGCGCCGCCGATGCGCGAACTGACCCACGGCGCGCGCTTGGCCGAGATTTCCGCCGCCCTGTTGGGCACACCCACGGTGCCATTCGATTTCCTGTGGCTGCGTACCATGCTCGAGGGTCGTGCGAGTCCGCTGCATTTCGACCATGTCTACATGAACCGGGGTTCCTGGAATGTACTGACCGCCTGGATTCCGCTTGGCGATGTCGCTATGCAGGCCGGGCCGCTGGTCGTGATCGAGGGCTCGAACCGGTTCGAGGATGTGATCGCGCGGTACCGCGGTGTGGACGTCGACCGCGATGGATTGCCCGGATCGTTTCCGGGAGACGCCGTGGGTTTCGCACGCGAGCGTGGCGCCCGTCTGCTGACCGCGAATTTCCGGCTGGGCGACGTGATTCTGTTCGACATGTTCACCTTGCACGGTTCGTGCGACAACCGGCTTGGCGCAGGCCAGGTGCGGCTGTCCTGCGACGTGCGGTGGCAACCGGCCGGTGAAGCGCGTGACGATCGCTGGTTTGGTACACCCCCTTCGGGGCACGGCAACCTGAGCTACGGCGGCCTCAACGGGGCGAAGCCGCTGGGCGCGCCCTACATTGAACGCTGAACCGGTCAACTCTGCCTGCATCGCCTAAGATGTGCGTCTTTTGAGGAGACCATCATGAAAATCGAGACCATCGCCGTGCACGGCGGATACAGCCCCGACCCGACCACCAAGGCGGTCGCGGTGCCGATATACCAGACCGTTGCATACGCGTTCGACAACACGCAGCACGGTGCCGACCTGTTCGACCTGAAGGTGGCGGGCAACATCTACACCCGCATCATGAATCCGACCAATGCCGTGCTCGAGGCACGCGTCGCGGAAATGGAAGGGGGTGTGGGCGCACTGGCAGTGGCATCGGGCATGGCGGCGATCACCTATGCGATCCAGACCATCGCCGAGGCGGGCGACAACATCGTGTCGGCCTCGACGTTGTATGGTGGCACTTACAACCTGCTGGCCCATACGTTGCCCCAGATGGGCATCGAGACCCGTTTCGCCGACTATCGCGATCCGGCGTCGTTCGCCCAGCTGATCGACGGCAAGACCAAGGCCGTGTTCTGCGAGTCGATCGGCAATCCGCTGGGCAACGTCACCGACCTTGCAGCGCTGGCCAAGGTCGCGCATGCTGCCGGCGTGCCGCTGATAGTCGACAACACGGTACCCAGCCCCTACCTGTGCCGACCGTTCGAGCATGGTGCCGATATCGTGGTGCATTCGCTGACCAAGTACCTGGGAGGACATGGCAATTCGATTGGCGGCATGATCGTCGACTCGGGCAAGTTCCCCTGGGCCCAGCACAAGGCGCGTTTCAAGCGGCTGAGCGAGCCGGATGTCAGTTACCACGGCGTTGTCTACACCGAGGCCTTGGGCCCGGCGGCCTACATCGGCCGCGCCCGGGTGGTACCGCTGCGCAACATGGGTGCCGCGTTGAGTCCCATGAACGCGTTCCTGATCCTGCAAGGTATCGAGACGCTGGCGTTGCGCATGGACCGCATCTGCGACAACGCGCTGAGCGTGGCCGGCTTCCTGAAGTCGCACGCCAAGGTCGGCTGGGTCAACTACGCGGGCCTGAGCGACCATCCCGACCATGGTCTGGTCCAGACACTGATGGGTGGGCGGGCCTCGGGCATCATCGGCTTCGGCCTCAAGGCCCAGGACAGTCGCGAAGCGGGGGGCCGTTTCCAGGACGCACTCAAGCTGTTCACCCGGCTGGTCAATATCGGCGACGCCAAGTCGCTGGCCTGCCATCCGGCTTCGACGACGCACCGCCAGCTGGACGCTGACGAACTGGCCAAGGCTGGCGTGCAGGAGGACATGGTGCGCCTGTCGATCGGCATCGAGCACATCGACGATCTGCTGGA
>JBBRVD010000187.1:0-7131 GCA_038247175.1 Burkholderiales bacterium
ATCGTCGGTCAGGCGCTGCAGCAGTTCACGCGCCTTCGGGCCGGCGATCGACAGGCCGATGAGTTTCATGCCCAGAGCCTCGATGCGTACCGAGCCGTCCCGGGGCAGGTGCTGTTCGAACCAGCGCATGTGGTAGACCTGTGCCTGGCTCGAGCCCCACATCATGAAGCGGCCGTCTGCGGCCTTGGCGACCGTGAAGTCGCCGATGATCTTGCCCTGCGGGTTGAGCATGGGCGTGAGCATGATGCGGCCCAGCCTGGGCATGGTGTTGGTCATCATCTGCAGCAGCCAGTCTTCGGCGCCGCTGCCGGTGATCTCGTACTTGGCAAAGTTCGCAATCTCGGTCACGCCCACCGCCTCGCGCACCGCCCGGCATTCGGCCTTGATCGGCTCGAAATCGTTGGAGCGGCGGAACGAGACGATGTCCTTCGCCTCTGCGCCGGCGGGCGCGAACCACAGGGGTGTCTCCATGCCCCAGGAGTCGCCCATGACCGCGCCCTGGGCGAGCATCGTGTCGTACAGCGGGGTAGTCTGCAACGGCCGGGCCGCTGGCAGCTCCTCGTTTGGAAACCGGATGCTGAAACGGCGCGCATAGTTCTCGCGCACCTTGGCGTTGGTATAGGTTCGCGTCGCCCAGTCGCCGTAACGCGCCACGTCCATGCCCCAGATATCGAACCCGGGATCGCCGTCAACCATCCAGTTCGACAAGGCCAGACCGACACCGCCCCCCTGGCTGAAACCGGCCATGACACCGCAGGCGGACCAGAAGTTGGTGCGCCCGCGCACCGGCCCGACCAGCGGGTTGCCGTCGGGGGCAAACGTGAACGGCCCGTTGATGACGCGCTTGATGCCGACGTTCTCCAGTTTGGGGAAGTGCCGGAACGCCACCTCCAGCGACGGCGCGATGCGGTCCAGATCGGGCTGCAGCAGTTCCTGGCCGAAGCTCCAGGGGGTTTCCTTCGGCGACCACGGCACGCAGGCTTTCTCATAGGCGCCGAGCACGATGCCCTTGCCTTCCTGGCGCAGGTAGCACTCGGCGCCGAAGTCGATCACATGGCCGATCTCCTTGCCTGCTTCCTTGTTGTAGGCCACGACATCCGGGATTTCGTCTGTCACCAGGTACATATGCTCCATTGCCAGTACCGGCAGCTCGATACCGACCATGCGGCCGACCTCGCGCGCCCACAGCCCGCCCGCGTTGACCACGTGTTCGCACTCGACCACACCCTTGTTGGTGATGACGCGCCAGCCTCCGTCGGGCTTCTGCTCCAAGCCTTCGACCATGGTCTGGATCTCGATGGTTGCGCCGCCGAGCCGGGCCGCCTTGGCGTAAGCATAGGTGGTGCCGGAAGGGTCGAGATGGCCTTCGTTCGGATCGAGCAGGGCTCCGATGAAGTGCTGCTCATCGATGAACGGGAAGTAGTTCTTGGCCTCCGTCACCGAGATGATTTCGGTGGCCATGCCCAGGTAACGGCCCTTGGCCACCGTGGTCTTGAGAAACTCCATCCGCTCGGGCGTATCGGCCAGCATGATGCCGGCCGACAGATGCAGCCCGCAAGACTGGCCAGAAATTTCCTCCAGTTCCTTGTAAAGGCCCACGGTGTAGCTCTGCAACATGGCCACGTTCGGGTCGCCGTTGAGCGTGTGGAAACCACCGGCTGCGTGCCAGGTGGACCCCGAGGTGAGCTGGTCGCGCTCGAGCAGCATCACGTCTTTCCAGCCCTTCTTGGTCAGGTGGTACAGGACGGAACATCCCACCACGCCGCCACCGATCACGACGACTTGTGCTGTTGATTTCACTTTTCAGATTCCTTGGCGTGCTGTGATTCCATTGTCGCCCGAGGCCCGGGCCCGTTCGCGCTTGTCGGTCGTGCGCGCAGTGGTCCTAGAAGTCGGTCGGTGCGCCGCCCTCGGCCTTGCGCCGCGCGACGAAGGCGTCGAGTTCTTCCTCGATCGCCGCGTCCATCGGTGGGCGCTCATAGGCGGCCAACTCCTTCTGCCACACCTTGTTCGCCTTCTGGAACGCGGTGGGACTGCCCGCCTCCTGCCAGGTCTCGAAATTGCGCCAGTCGGAGATGATCGGCGAATAAAACGCGGTCTCGAAGCGCTCCAGCGTATGAGCGGTACCGAAATAGTGTCCGCCGGGGCCTACCTCGCGCACCGCATCCAGGCCCAGGCCGGCCGGACTGACATCGAGCGGCGTCAAAAACTCGGCGACCATCTGCAACAGGTCCACGTCGACGATGAACTTTTCGAACGAGGCCGTCAGGCCGCCCTCCATCCAGCCGGCTGAATGCATGATGAAGTTGCCGCCACCCTGGATCACGGCCCACAGCGAAAAAACCGACTCGTAAGCCGCCTGCGCATCCACCGTATTGGCCGCGCACACATTCGAGGTACGGTACGGAATGCCGTACCTGCGGCACAACTGGCCACCCGCCAGCACCGCCTTCATGTACTCGGGCGTACCGAACGCGGGTGCACCCGACTTCATGTCCACGTTGGATGTGAAGCCGCCGTATACCACCGGCGCACCGGGCCGCACCATCTGCGTGAACGCGATACCGGCCAATGCCTCGGCATTCTGCTGGACCAGCGCGCCGGCGATCGTCACGGGTGCCATCGCGCCGGCCAGCGTGAATGGCGTCAGCATGATGATCTGGTTACGGGCAGACATCTCGATGATGCCCTGCAGCATTGGCGTATCAAGCCGCAGCGGCGACGAACTGTTGATGATGGAGAACAGCGACGGCTCGGCATCCATCTGCTCGCGCGAGATGCCACGTGCGATACGGGCGATCTCCAGAGCGTCCTGGTTGCGCTCCTTGCCCAGCGAATACGCGTGGAACGGCTTGTCGGTCAGTTTGGCGATATCGGACAGGCAATCGAGATGGCGCACCGACGCATGCAGGTCCACCGGCTCCACCGGATATCCGCCACTGGCATGAACAATGTCGTAACGCTGCGCCAGTCGCACCATGTTGCGGAAATCGACCTGGTTGCCGGCACGCCGGCCGCCCTGCAGGTCGGAACAATTGGGCGGGCTGGCAACCTGCGCAAACACCAGGTTCTTGCCGCCGATCTGCAGGTTGCGTTCGGGGTTGCGCGCATGCAGGGTGAACTCGGACGGGCAGGTCTTGATCGTGTCCAGGATCAGGTTGCGGTCGAAACGCACCCGCTCCGAACCCTCGCGCACATCGGCACCGGCCTGCTTCAGGATCTCGCGCGCGCCTGCATGCATGAAGTCCATGCCCATCTCTTCCAGGATGGTCAGCGATGCGTCGTGAATCGCCTCGAGTTCGTCCTCGGAGACCACCGGAATCGGTGGAAAGCGGTGCTTCAGGCTGCGGTACTGGGTGGTGGAGACCGGGGCCCGGGCGACGCCAGTGCTGCGGCCTGAGCGCCGTCGGCTGCTTGTTGTGGGCGTCGGTGCTGCGCCATCGGTCATGGGTGGGCTCCTGCGATTCTCGGGTTGGCAAGCCGGCGAGTATGGGGCGGATCCCCAGCCTGCGTATCCCGATGTTTAAGCCTGGCAGGCATGAGTTGAAGTCATGGACGTTCGCAGCGGCCCGATGTACTGGCAGATGGGCATGCAACGACACGGAATATGGATGCATCGACTCCGTTGATCTTGACCTCCATCCGGTCGGGAAACAAGGCGCCACTGAAGAACCCAGCAGACGTGAAAAAGCCCGCTGGTGTCAGCGGGCTTTTTGCGTACAACCTCTGAGGTTGCCTGTCTGGTTGCGCGAGCAAGATTTGAACTTGCGACCTTTGGGTTATGAGCCCAACGAGCTACCAGGCTGCTCCATCGCGCGGTAAGCTTGAGAGTATAACTGCTTATTGAGCCTTATCGGCTTCCTCGACCAATTCATCTGCAACTTCGGGACGATCCACCAGCTCGACAAATGCCATGGGAGCATTGTCGCCCACACGAAAGCCCATCTTCAAAATCCGGGTGTAGCCGCCCGGCCGTGCAACGTAGCGCGGGCCCAGTACGTCGAACAACTTGACGACACTGTCACGGCTGCGCAGGCGATCGAACGCGAGGCGGCGATTGGCCACCGTGGCCACCTTGGCCAGCGTGATCATCGGCTCGATGACGCGACGCAGTTCCTTGGCCTTGGGTACCGTTGTCTTGATGGCCTCGTGCTCGATCAACGAGTTCATCATGTTCTGCAACATCGCAAGCCGGTGCGAGCTGGTGCGGTTGAGTTTACGTAGTCCGTGTCCGTGACGCATGGTGCTTTCCTTTTCGCTTCTTTATGAATGGCTAGCCGTATCAGGTACTGCCTTGGCACATCGCAAGCCCTTGCGGGCCTGTGAACTTAACGCTTTTCCAGTGCTGCCGGCGGCCAGCTCTCGAGCTTCATGCCCAAGGTCAGGCCCCGGGAGGCAAGCACTTCCTTGATTTCGTTGAGCGACTTGCGACCCAGGTTCGGGGTCTTGAGCAGCTCGTTCTCGGTGCGCTGAATCAGATCACCGATGTAGTAGATGTTCTCGGCCTTCAGGCAGTTGGCCGAACGCACCGTCAGCTCGAGTTCGTCCACCGGACGCAGCAGGATCGGGTCGAACTGGGTGCTGCTGCGTTGCGCCGGGCCATCGAAAACGGTGGACAGTTCGCTGCCCTCGAGCTGGGCGAAAACCGCCAACTGCTCGACCAGCACCTTGGCCGACGCGCGCACCGCGTCTTCGGCCGAGATCGCACCGTTGGTCTCGATCTCGACCACCAGCTTGTCCAGGTCGGTGCGCTGTTCGACACGCGCGCTCTCGACCGTGTAGCTCACCCGCTTGACCGGCGAGAACGACGCATCCAGCACGATCCGGCCGATCGATTTCGTCGGCTCGTCGCCCTGGCGACGCATCGTGCCGGGCACGTATCCGCGGCCCTTTTCGACCTTGATCTGCATATCGAGCTTGCCACCGTGCGACAGGTTGGCGATGACATGGTCAGGGTTGATCACCTCGACATCGTGCGGCGTCTGGATGTCGGCAGCGGTCACGATGCCGTGACCGTCCTTGCGCAGGCTCAGCGTGACTTCTTCGCGGTTGTGCAGCTTGAACACCACGCCTTTGAGGTTCAACAGGATGTTGACGACGTCTTCCTGCACGCCATCGATGGACGAGTACTCGTGCAGCACACCGGCGATGGTGACTTCGGTCGCGGCGTAACCCGGCATGGACGACAGCAGGACACGGCGCAATGCATTACCCAAGGTGTGGCCATAACCACGCTCGAACGGCTCTAGAGCCACCTTGGCACGGTTCGCGCCAAGTTGTTCCACATTGATTGCTTTGGGTTTCAGCAGATTGGTTTGCATGCAGACTTCCTCTCAATACCCCCGACTCGTTACATCGGTAAGGCTGGTGAAGCGCCTGGAATGCGGTGCCCCGCGATCCAGGAACGGTTTCTTTTTTTGTGCGCGTGTTTAACGCGAATACAACTCGACGATCAGCGATTCATTGATGTCGGCAGCAAACTGGTCACGGTCCGGGGTCTTCTTGAAAGTACCTTCGGCTTTCTCCAGGCTGACCTCGACCCAGGCCGGAAGACCCACTTGCTGAGCCAGCTGAAGGGCTTCCACTACACGATTCTGCTTCTTGGACTTGTCGCGCACGGCAATCACGTCGCCGGTCTTGACCAGGTAAGACGGAATGTTGACGGCTTCGCCATTGACCGCGATCGCCTTGTGCGAGACCAGCTGGCGCGCCTCGGCGCGCGTCGAACCAAAACCCATGCGATAGACGACATTGTCCAGCCGCGACTCGAGCAGGAACAACAGGTTTGCGCCCGTGTTGCCACGGCGGCGGTCCGCTTCCTCGAAATAACGGCGGAACTGGCGTTCGAGCACGCCATACATGCGCTTGACCTTTTGCTTCTCGCGCAGCTGCAGTCCGTAATCGGATGTGCGAGCGCCGGAAGTGCGGCCGTGCTGGCCGGGCTTGGAGTCGAACTTGGCCTTGTCCCCGATGGCGCGACGAGCGCTCTTGAGAAAAAGATCGGTGCCTTCACGGCGAGAGAGTTTGGCCTTGGGGCCGAGGTAACGTGCCACTTGAACTTCCTTTATGTCATCTGCCGCGCGCAAGTGCGGGAGCCGTCAGGTTGCACTGACGGCGGTGGGCTTGGTTGAAAGAGCGAATCTGTCGCAAATGCGATGCGGCAATCAGATCCGACGACGTTTTTGCGGACGGCAGCCGTTGTGCGGCACCGGCGTCACGTCGGAGATCATGTTGATACGAATGCCCAGCGCCGCCAGCGCGCGCACCGACGATTCGCGACCGGGACCGGGACCCTTGATCTCGACGTCCAGATTCTTGATACCCTGCTCGACAGCTGCACGGCCGGCAACCTCGGATGCGACCTGGGCCGCAAACGGCGTCGACTTGCGCGAACCCTTGAAGCCCTGGCCACCGGACGACGCCCAAGACAGAGCATTACCCTGGCGATCGGTGATCGTGATTATGGTGTTGTTGAACGAAGCGTGCACGTGTGCAACGCCGTCCGCGACGTTCTTGCGAACCTTCTTGCGAACACGTTGTGCAGCGCTGTTGTTTTGTGGTTTTGCCATGGTGGTCTCTCAATCCCGTTTATTTCTTCAGTGACTGCGCGGCCTTGCGCGGACCCTTGCGGGTACGGGCATTGGTGCGGGTACGCTGGCCACGCATCGGCAAACCGCGACGATGGCGAAACCCGCGGTAACAACCAATGTCCATCAAACGCTTGATGTTCATCGTGGTTTCGCGCCGCAGGTCACCTTCGATGATGAATTGGCCCACCGCCTCGCGGATCTTCTCCAGATCGGCGTCGGTCAGGTCCTTGACCTTCTTGGAATACGCGATGTTGCAAGCTTCACAGATCTTGCGGGCGCGGGTGCGACCAATACCGAAAATGGCGGTCAGGCCGATTTCAGAATGTTGATGCGGCGGAATATTGATACCAGCGATACGTGCCATGTGGGTCCTCTAAAACTCGTGCAATCTCAGCCCTGGCGCTGCTTGTGGCGCGGATCGGTACAGATCACGCGAACCACGCCGTTACGCCGGATGATTTTGCAGTTGCGGCAAATTTTCTTGACCGAAGCCGAAACTTTCATTGGGTTCTCCTAAAAACGCTTTGCCCTGCATCGCCTG
>JBBRVD010000188.1:0-7091 GCA_038247175.1 Burkholderiales bacterium
GCGAAGGGTTTGCGTTGACGCCGCTGATTGAGCTGCGTAGCATTCCCGGGCGCGGTTCTGCGCTGTCAGCATTTCACAAAAACTAGAAGCGAGTCGGTTTTTTTTACTTGTTATTCGACCAACCAGGAGACAACACCATGCGTATCAAGCACCTCGTATCCAGCCTGTTGACAGTCGCTGCACTGTCACTTTCAGGCACCCTTGCGGCCCAGACCGTCCTCAAGTTCTCGATTGGCGCGCCGGAAAACCAGGGAGGCGAAATCCTGGGCATGAAGGCGCTCAAGGAGTACGTCGAGTTCAAGAGCGACGGAAAAATCCAGATCCGGCTTTTCTTCAATACCTTCGGGGGGTCGCTGCAGGTTACTGAACAGGTCAAGAACGGCACGCTGGAAATGGCGCTGACCGACGACTCGGTGCTCGGCAGTTTCCACAAGCCGATGCAGATCTTCCAGATTCCTTATCTGTTCGCTTCGTCTCCCATTGCATGGGAGTTCATGAAGAGCCCCTTTGTGCGCGAACTCAACGAGGACATGCGCAAAGCCACCGGTATTCGCACCCTGGCGATTTCCGAGAACGGTTTTCGCAACATGACCAACAACCAACGCGAAATCAAGACGCCGGATGACATGAAAGGCATGAAGATGCGCACCATGCAGTCGCAGGTGTATGTGAATTTCATGAAATCCATGGGTGCTGCCGCCACCCCGATCGCTTTTCCCGAGTTGATCACCTCGCTCAAGCAGGGTGTGGTGGACGGCCAGGAGAACGCCGCGTCGACGATCTGGGATGGAAAGCTGTTCGAGGTGCAGAAGTTCATGTCGGTCAATGAACACATCTACGGCATGCACTTCATCATCATCAACGACAAGGTTTTCCAGGGCCTCACCCCTGACCTGCAAAAGATCCTGATGGACGGCGCCGCGGTGCACGCCGAGACGGCAAATTCACGCAAGGCCATGGACAGCATGCAGGCGATCCAGAAGATCCGTGCGGCCGGCACCAAGGTACACGTCACTACACCGACCGAAAAGGAAGCCTTCCGCAAGCAGACGCAGGAGCCGGTGATCGAGTTCGTCGCCTCCCAGACCGGACGCCCCATCGTCGACAAGCTGCTCGAAGCGGTGCGTGAGACCACCCGGCGCTCGTACGCCAACTGATCCGCTGGCTCCTCTAAACCGTGCGCGCGCAGGCGTCGTCGCCTGAGGCGCCGGCCCGTGGGAAGGTTGCATGAACTTCATTCACCGCTTTGGCCGGCTGACCGGCCAGGTCTGCGACCATGTGATCGGTTGGCTGTTGCTGGTCAGTGTCGTGCTGAACGTCACGCAGGTTTTCACCCGGTATGCGATGAACGACCCACTGTTCTGGACCGAGGAGATGGTGCGTTACACCACGGTCTGGCTCACGTTTGTCGGCGCGGCCGCAGGTAGCCTGTACGGTGACCACATGGACATGAACCTGTTCCTGGAGGTGAAGAGTCGCCGCTTTCAGGCCTGGCACCAGGCTTTTCTGCAGCTGATCATTCTGGTTTTCTGCGTGATCGTCATATGGCAGGGAACGCGGTTTTGCCTGCTCAACGGCATGCAGACGGCGCCCGCCACCGGATTGCCGATGTTGTACGTGTATGGGGCCACCGTCATCGGCGGTGTGATGCTGGCCATCGTGTCCGTGCACAAATTGTTGCTCTCCCTGCAGCAGGAACCCACAGCGGAAACTGCGCCATGATGGCGGTCGCGCTGGCCCTGGTGGTCCTGCTGGTGGCCGGTCTGCCCATCAGTTACTCATTCGCGCTGGCGGGCTCCTTCGCCCTTTGGTACACCGGTGAACAGCAGCTCAATGTGGTCTCCCGGATGTTCTCCGGCCTGGACTCCTTTGTGCTGATGGCCGCCCCGTTTTACGTGTTTGCCGGTGAACTGATGAACCGAGGCGGCATCAGCGAACGGCTGATCAACCTGGCCCGAATCCTGGTAGGGCGTATCCGTGGCGGCACGGCCTATGCCAGCATCGTGGCCTCGGTGCTGTTCTCCGGGATTTCTGGCACTGCGGTGGCCGACATTGCGGCCCTGGGAAACATTTTCATCAAGGGCATGCACAAAGAGGGCTACACCAGGTCGTTCGCGGCTGCGGTTTGCGTGGCATCGGCGGTCATCGGCCCGATCATCCCGCCGTCGGTGATCATGGTCCTGTATGCGGCGGTCGCCGATATCTCGGTGCTGCGCCTGTTCCTGGCCGGCATCGTGCCTGGTCTGTTGCTGGGTGTGTCGTGCGCAGTAGTCGTCTACTGGCGTGGGCGCAAGGGCGACCTTCCGGTGGCCACCATCACCGTCACCCGGGCGGAGGTTCCGAAGCTGGTACGCGATGGCTTTCTGGTGCTGAGTCTGCCCGCCTTTATCGTGCTGGGCACCCTGTCCGGCGCCTTCACGCCGACCGAGGCGGGCGGTATCGCTGTGGTCTATGCGGCTTTCCTTGGCACCTTTGTATTCCGGCACCTGGACTTGGCCGGCTTCATGCAGGCGGCCCGAAGTTCGGCGCGCCTGACCGCCGGCCTGTTCCTGCTGATCGCGGCAGTCGAAGTCGTCAACTATGTGCTGATCCTGGCCGGCATTGCGGAAGGAACCGGGGCTGTACTGGCGGTGTTCAAGGAGAATCCCAAGATCTTTCTGCTGGTGTGCGTGTTTGCGTTCCTTGTCATCGGGCTGGCGCTGGATTCCGGTCCAGCCCTGCTGCTGCTGGCGCCGGTACTGCTGCCAATCACGCGCAGCATGGGCATCGACGACATGCATTTTTCGATGGTGATGATGGTCAGCGTGACACTGGGCCTGATTTCACCACCCGTGGGGATTGTGCTGTTTGTCGCCTGCAAGATCGGCAACATCACGATGCGCGACCTGTGGTCCGACCTGGCCCTTTTCTTCTATGCAGAAATCGCGGTCATCGTCTTGCTGGTGTATTTCCCGATTTTGTCCACTGGTTTGCCCAGTCTGATGCGGGGCGGCTGACGATGCGGTACTTCCACCGGGTTACCATGAGCGCCCGATTCAAGGCTCAGGCGTGAAGGAGTGCCGGCATGATCTATGAGTTACGTATCTACCACTGCGTGCCGGGCCGGCTGGCCGCCCTGCATGCGCGCTTTTCGACGGTCACGCTCAAGCTGTGGAAGAAGCACCACATCCGGCAGGTCGGGTTCTTCACCGACACCATTGGCGACAACTGCAACAGCAAACTCACCTATCTGCTGGAGTGGAAAAGCCTGGCCGAGCGGGAGGAGAAGTGGAATGCGTTTGCCATTGACCCCGCATGGATTGCCGCCCGTGCGCAAACCGAGAAGGACGGGCCGATCGTGGCCCGGGTGGAAAACTCAATCCTCGCGCCGACGGGCTATTCGAAGCTGAAGTAAACGCGGGGCGTCGTACCGGCAAGCCTATGAAAGTCGTCAAGCTTGAAACATTCCTGACCCACTGCGGGTTGCACGATGTCCTGTTCGTTCGGCTGACCACCGCGAGCCATGCAGGGCTTGGCCAGCAGCCGCAGGCAAGGCTCGCTGTCGCGCCCGAACATGGGTGACGGGTGAGCCGCAATGCCGCTACCGCGCTGGTTGGGATCGCCTATATGGTGCTGGCAGGGGCCTGCTTCGCAGTGCTCGACACCAGCGCCAAGGTAGTCGCGGCCAGTGTTCCGATCGTCATGGCCGCCGCGATCCGTTACCTGTTGCAGGCTGCCCTGTCCACGGTGGTCCTGGCGCCGATGCACGGGCGGGTGCTGCTCAGGGTGAACCACCCCTGGCTCCAGGCGGCGCGTGGCAGCTTGCTGGCGGCCGCCACCATCCTGGCGATGCTCGGACTGCAGATCATGCCGGTGGGGGAGTTCACCGCGATCGTGATGATCACGCCGATGGTGGTGACCGTGCTTGCGGTGTCGGTGCTGAAGGAGCGGGTGTCGATGTTGCACTGGCTGTTCGTGGCTGGCGGATTTGCCGGCGCCATGCTCATCGTACGGCCAGGCGGGCAGGAGGGCCTCGGCTGGGGGGCGCTGTACGGCCTGGGGTGCATGGCGTGCAGTTCGGCGTTCCAGCTGATGTCGAACCACCTCGGCCGCCGGGAGCATCCGGCAACCACCCACCTGTGCAGCACCTGGATAGGTGCCGCGGCGGGCGCACTGGCCTTGCCGTTTTTCTGGGCACCGGTGGATTCCCCCTTGTTGTGGACACTGATGGTGCTGATGGGCATCATGGGAGCGGCGGGGCATTTCGTGCTGGCGCAGGCGCACCAGAAGGCACCGGCGTCAATTCTGATGCCGTACATGTACGCGCATGTCGGTTTTGCTGTGCTGGCGGGCTGGGTGGTGTTTGGCCATGTCCCGCAGCCGCTGGCCATTGCCGGCATCGGCCTGATCGTGGCCTGTGGCGTCGCAAGCGCATGGTGGAGCGCACGCCAGCGGCAAGCCGCCGGCGCCATGCCCGAAACCTGACCGCTGGAGTCATGATGAAAATCATCCGTCTCGAATCCTTTCTGACGAATTGCGGGCTGCGCAACTACCTGTTCGTGCGCCTGACGACCGACGACGGGCGGGGCAATCCGAATGACACCGCGAACTGTCGGCCCCTGGCGTGACGCCCGGCAACCGCCGCAATGCGGGTGTGGGCGTTGCGCCGCCATGGCAACATCTTGCGCCAAAGCGCCGAGGGATCGGGCATGAACACATTACGGGCGTTGCGGCTCAACGCCGAAACCTATCCGGTCGAACCAGACGAAATCCGCGCGTTGGCCGCGGTGGGCGCAGAACTGGTGCCGATGGAAGGGCAGCAACCCGAGCAGGTGATCGCTGCGGCAAGGGACTGCGATGCCTTGCTGGTGGTGTCGGCCCACGTGCCGGCACCACTCATCGAGGCGCTTGTGCGGTGCCGCACGATTGCGCGCCTGGGCGCCGGTACCGACCGGATCGACATCACCGCTGCCACCAGCAACGGTATCGTCGTGAGCAACGTACCTGACTTTTGCCTGGGTGAACAGGCCGACCACACCATGGCGTTGTTGTTGTCGATGGCGCGGCAAATCCCGTCGATGCAACAAGCGATGCGCCGCGGGCACTGGACGGCGCGTTCCGATCCACGGGTGCAGCGGATCGCCGGCAGGAAGCTGGGCTTGATCGGTTTCGGAGCCAGCGCACAGGCGGTCGCGCGCCGGGCCGTGGCGTTCGACCTGCGCGTGCTGGCGTGGACCCGCAATCCGGTCAAGTACCGCCATTGCGCCGAAGGCCTGGGCGTGCGGCTCGTCCCGCTGGAGGAACTGCTGGATGAAAGCCATTTCGTGTCCATCCACCTGCCGCTGTCGCCCGACACCCGACACCTGCTCGGGAGCCGCGAGTTGGCCCGCATGCGGCCCGACGCGGTGCTGGTCAACACGGCCCGCGGCGCCATCGTCGATGAAGCGGCGCTGATCGACTGCCTGCAACGTCGCGCCATCCTTGGCGCGGCGCTCGACGTCTTCGCATCCATCGACGTATTCGCGCCACCCGGGCCGCCACTGCAGCATCCGATGCTGGCGTTGGATAACGTCATCGCGACGCCACACTGCGCGGGCAGTTCCGTCCAGTCGTCGTACGACTCCAAGGTGCGTGGAGCCCGGCATGCCGCGGCGGTGCTCGCCGGACAGTGGCCGCAGCATATCGTCAATCCCGACGTGTCTCCGCGCCACCCGCTGCGTGCCGCGGACGCGTCAGCTTGACGCAGCTTGCGCGCCCGTGCCGGCCTGGCCGGGTGGCCGTGCGGCTCCCAGGCTTCTCCTACACTGCCGGACATGGTTCCATTGCAAACCCTGGCCCGCCAAGATGGCATCGACATGTTGCGCGGCTTCGCTCTGCTGTGGATGGCGCTATACCACTTTGCGTTCGACCTGAACAACTTCGGCTACCTGCACCAGGATTTCTACCGCGATCCGGTGTGGACGCTGCAACGCACCACGATCCTGAGCCTGTTCCTGTTCTGCGCCGGCTTCGGACAGGCGATGGCCTGGCGCAACGGCCAGGGCTGGCCGCGGTTCTGGCGGCGCTGGCTGGTGATTGCCGGTTGCGCGTTGCTGGTCAGCGCCGGTTCCTGGCTGATGTTTCCGCGCAGCTTCATCTATTTCGGCGTCTTGCACGGCATGGCGGTGATGCTGGTGCTGGCACGCGTGACCGCGGCCTGGGGTAGCTGGTGCCTGCTGCCAGCGGCGTTAGCTCTGGCTGCTCCAACCATTTCGGCTGGCTGGATTGCCGACAGTACCTGGTCGGGCGCCCTGAACGGACCGGCTTTGAACTGGCTCGGCCTGATCACCCGCAAGCCGATCACCGAGGACTATGTGCCGTTGCTGCCGTGGATGGGCGTGGTCTGGATCGGGTTGGCCAGTGCCAGCCTGTGGCGAAGGGTTGGAGCACCGGGCTCTGCCTGGCGCGCCACGACATGGATCGGTGCAACTGCCACCTGGCTGGGCCGGCGCAGCCTGACGTTCTACATGCTGCACCAGCCGGTGCTGATTGCAGCCGTGTGGCTGTTCACGGCCGTCTCACGCTGAGCGGGCTTATTCGATTCGCGCCTTGGTGCGCAGGTCCTGCTGGAACTGTGCCAGCTTCTGCTGTTGCAACTGCTGCAGTATCTGCGGCTTGACTTCGTCGAATTTCGGCAACTGCGCCTCGCGCACGTCGTCCACCCGGATGACATGGAAGCCGAACTGCGACTGCACCGGTGCGTCGGTGGTCTTGCCTTTTTCCAGCGCAACCATGGCATCCGAAAATTCCTTCACGTAACTGCTGGCGGCGGCCCAGTCCAGGTCGCCTCCATTGGCGCCGGACCCCGGGTCCTTGGACGACTTCTTGGCGATGTCCTCGAACTTTGCGCCTTTCTTCAGCTCGGCGATGATGGCCTTGGCCTGGGCTTCCTTCTCGACCAGAATATGCCGCGCCTTGTACTCCTTGCCGCTGTTGGCTGCCGCGAACTTGTCGTATTCGACCTTGGCGTCCGCATCGGTCACCGGGTTCTTCTGCTGGTAGTCGTTGAACAACTCGCGGATCAACAAGGACTGGCGTGCCAGGTCCATCTGGATCCGGAAGTCCTCGGTCAC
>JBBRVD010000189.1:0-7085 GCA_038247175.1 Burkholderiales bacterium
AGCAACCTCGGGCTGCGCGGCCAGCGGATGCTGGGCGAGCAGCGGATAGCTGCGCGGCTGCTGGCGACCCGCGCCAAGGTCGACTTCGACCAGGGCCGCTCGGCGATCGATACCGACGTCGGCGGAATCTCGCTGGAAGGACCGTGGGGCGCGGCACTGCGCCAGCGCACGGTGCTCGGATTCTCGCGCGAAGCGCTGGACACCCCGGTCTTCGGCAGCGCGTTTCGTAGCCGCCGCAGCAGTCTCGACTGGACCGGCGATCTCGCGCTCGGTGACCGCGACAGCCTGGTGTTCGGCGCGAACTGGGTGCGTGAACGCGGCAGGTCGCTGAGCGTGGGCGAGGGCCGGCCCCTGTGCAATTACTGCGAGTCGCGGACCAATCTCGGCATATTCGCCAGCGCCCAGGGCGCGCGCGGCGTATTCGACTACCAGGCCGCTGCACGGATCGACGACAACTCCACTTTCGATGCCACCGGTACCGGGCAGCTGGCGTTCGGCTGGCGCCTCACCGACGCGGTGCGCACCTTCGCATCGATCGGCCAGGGCTTTCGCGCGCCGAACCTTAACGAGCAGTACTCGCCCGGTTTCGGTGGTTTGTTTGCCGGCAATCCCGCGCTCGGCCCGGAACGCTCGCACAGCGCCGAGCTGGGCGCAGACTGGCAGTTGGGGGCGCATCGGCTCGGCGCGCGCGCATACCGCACCCGGGTGCGCGATCTGATCGCCTTCCAGGGCGGATCGACGTTCCAGGCAGTCAATGTCGCGCGCGCAGCGCTGGATGGGATCGAGCTGCGCTGGGACTGGCGCACGGACGCATGGCGCATCGATGCCAGCGCCAACGTGCAGGACGCGCGCGACGCAGCGACCGACCTGGACCTGTTGCGTCGCCCACAGCGCAAGTTCGCGTTCGGCGTCGAGCGCGACTTCGGCGCCCTGATCGGCGGCGCACAGTGGCAGTACGTTTCTTCACGGCGCGATTTCGCGGCCGATCTGGCCGGCTATGCCCTGCTCGATCTGCGCGTGGAGTATCCGCTGTCGAAGGCCTGGCGGGTCGGCGCGCGACTCGACAACGCCACCGACCGCGACTACGAACTGGCCGCAGGCTTCGCCACGCCGCGCCGGGCCGTGCAGCTGAGCGTACGCTACGAAGCACCCTGAGTACGCCCGATGGCGCGGCGGTCGATCATCGCGTCGATGGACACGCCAGCGGGCGCTGGACCGCCCGGGCGACCTGCCTAGGTCGACCCGCGCACCGGCGCAGGGCTGACTGCGTGCGGCGCCAGAAGGTCGGCGGCATCCGGTATGGCCTTTCGTTTCCCGCCGTGGCTACAATCGTTGGTCTTCGCCGGAATCTGCCACGCAGCATGGACAAACTCGGCCCGGTCCGCGGCACGCGGCAATCGGAGAACGACCTGCCAAGCCTGCGCCAGGCCGGCCTGCCGCCGCGTCCGCGGGCAGTGCTCGAACAGATCCTGACCGCGTCGAGCGCCATTCTCGAGCAAGGCATCGCTGCGACCTTCAACGAAGCCGAGCAGCAACTGTTCAAGCAGGCCGAGCAGGCGCGCTCCAACGACCAGCAGAATCGCTGCTTCGAGGCACTGCGCGAAATCCGCCGCGGCCGCTCCGATGTCGCGCCGCGCTTCGTGATCCGCCTCGAAGCCGCACTGGCCACGATCGACAAATCGCACGCCGCGCCGCAGTTCTCGCGCGTCAACCGTGGCCAGCGCGACGAATTGGTGCTGGTCGAAGAAGAAGAGTTCGAGGAGGCGCTGGCACTGCAGGAAGTCGCCTCGCGCAGCGAGATCCGCAACAGCATGCTGCTGTTCGCGCTCGGCCAGCGCTTTGGCGTGCTGGCCGGCAGCAAGGCCTTCGAGCCCGACGAGCTGCCGATCGGGCCGCACCGCATTTGCGACTGCTTCCGCGATGCGGTCGGCTGCATCGATGTCGGCCTCGAGTTCCGCATCGTGCTGTATCGCGCATTCGATCGCGCCTGCTCAGCGGTGTTGACCAAGGTCTTCGAGACCGTCAACCAGGTCGGAATCGAGCAGCGCATCCTGCCCAATCTGGCACTGGCGCCGGTGCGCGGCAAGCGCGACGGGGCGGCGGCGGGCGGCGCCGCCGCCAAGGGCACGGGCACCGATCCGGCCGCCGAAGAAAAGGAACAGGAAAAGGATCAAGCCGCGCCCGCGCAGCCCGGATTTACGGGCTATCCCTCGCAGGCGGGTTATCCCTCACGGCCGGGCTATGCCTCGCAGCCGGGCAATCCCGCGCAGACAGGCTATCCCTCGCAGTCGGGCAATCCGGCGCAGGCTGGCTTTGGTCCAGGTGCCGGCGCCGGCACGGGTAGCGGCTTTTCCGGCGGCCCACAGGTTTACGGCGCGGGGCCCGGTCCCGCCCGCGGGGCTGCACCCGGCCCCGGCGCGCAGCGCCGCGCGGGCGACGGCGGGCGCGCACCGCCGCCGGCCGCACCCGGCACCCGCGGCTCCGGTCACAGCGCTTCGGCCGCGATGTACATCCCCGACGTGTCGGACATTCCGGGTGCGGCCGGTTTCGCCAATCCGATGACCGGTTGGCCGGGCGTGCCGTCGGGCACACCGGCGCCCGCAGCGGACTACTCGCAGGACCCGCGCGAAGCCGAGCTGTTCGAAACCATGCGCGACCTGATGGCCGGCGGACGGCATACGCTGGGCATGGACAGCAGGCTGCCGCCAGAACAGGTACACCAGGTACCGACCGACGATCTGCAGTCGGTACTCAGCGCGCTGCAGTCCAAGCCGGTGGCGCAGATCCGTGTTGGCGGCAAAGTGGTCAACCGCAGCATCGGCCACGTCAAGCAGGACCTGCTCAACCAGCTGCGCCAGCTTTCGCCGGACAACAAGAACCCGCAGCTCGACGAGGTCGACAACGACACCATCGACCTGGTCGGGATGCTGTTCGAGCACCTGAGCAAGGATGCCAAGCCGGCCGGTGCGGTCAACGATTTTCTCGCCCGCCTGCAGGTGCCCCTGCTGCGGGTGGCCCTCAAGGACAAGAGCTTCTTTACGCGCCGTTCGCACCCGGCGCGGCAGTTGCTCAATTCGGTCGCCGAGGCCGGGCTGTTCTGGTTCGACGAGGAGGGCGAAGATCGCCAGCTGGTCGAGAAGATGGGCCTCGTCGTCGACCGGGTCACCACCGATTTCGATGGTGATCTGAACGTCTTCGACGACTTGCTGACCGACCTGAGCAAGCATCTCGGCACACTGACCCGCAAGTCGGAAGTCGCCGAGCGACGCCATGTCGATGCCGCCAAGGGCCGCGAGCGACTGGAGATGGCGCGCAGCGCGGCAACCCGCGCCATTGCCGAGCGAATCGCCGACCGCAAGCCACCGCCACTGATCCGCACCCTGCTCGAGCAGGCTTGGACCGACGTGCTCGCCTTGACCATCCTGCGCCAGGGCGAAAACAGCGATGCCTACCGCAAACGCCTGGAGATCGCCGACCAGTTGATCGCCGCGCTTGACGCTGGAAGCCCGCGCGGCGAAGAGGACGAGGCCGCACAGGCCTTGAAGCGCGAGGTCGAGACGGGACTTACCCAGGTCGGCTACCACGGCGACGACATCAGTGCCGTGGTCAGTCGCCTGTTCGGCGGTGATGGCAAGGCCGCCAACGAAGAAGATCCCGCCTCGCTGACTGAACTGGCGATCAAGTTGAAGGCGCGCTCGCGGCTCGGATCCGAGGCCGATGCCGAACCTGCCAAGCCCGATACCGCCAAGCCGCGCGACACCACGCCGCTAAACGCCGAGGAGCAGCGGGTTCTGGAGCGCCTGCGCACCGTGCCGTTCGGCACCTGGTTCTCGTTCAAGACCAACCAGCAGGGCGATGCCGTGCGGCGCAAGATGTCGTGGTTCTCGACCATGACGGGGCGCTGCCTGTTCGTGAACCAGCGCGGCGTGCGCACCGAAGAAAGAACCCTCGAACAGCTGGCGCGCGAGATCGTGCGCGGCCAGGCGAGCGTCGTCGAGGCGCAAACGGAAACCCTGATCGACCGCGCATGGAGCGCGATCGTGAGCACCCTCAAGCAGTTCACCGGCAAGCTGCCGGTGCCGGCACCGACCTGAGCGGCCGACCATGAGCGAACAGCGCCGCTCGCGCCGCAAATTCGTCGATGGCGTGGTGCAGGTCACCAATGCCATGACTGGCGTGGTGATGGGCCGGGTCGGCAACCTGTCGATCGACGGCATGATGATGATCGCCAATACGCCGATCCGCGACGATGCCCTGTTTCAGGTCGTGTTCCATCTGCCCGACGAGCAGGGCCGACCCACCCCGCTCGAGGTCGGCATGCACGAGCAGTGGACCGAGCCCGCGAACGCCCCGGGGCAGTACTGGGCCGGCTTTCGCATCATCGATATCGCACCGCGCGAGTTCGAATTGCTCAAGTCCTGGGTCAACGGCAAACACTGAATGCCGCGCCGGCGCGCGCGGTGGCGGGAAGCGCTCGCGCGGATTGCCGTGCTCGCCGCTAGCGTGCTGGCAGTGGCGGTCGGCTGCAGCGTCGAAGCGCCGCGACTGCAACGCGAGTTCGTCGTGTTCGGCAGCAGCGCGGAGCTGAGCCTGCGCGGCGCGTCGCAGCCGACCATGGCGGCTGCCGCCGACGCGGTCGAACGCCTGCTCGCGGAGTACGACCGCGACTGGCATCCGTGGCGCGCCTCGGCGCTGGTCGAGCTCAACGGCGCATTGGCTGCCGGGCACACCCATCGCACGATCGATTCGATCCGCATGCTGATCGAGCAGTCACGGCCGCTGGTGCGCAGCAGCGGCGGCTTGTTCGATCCGGCGGCCGGTGGACTGGTGCGGGCGTGGGGCTTCCACGGCAGCGACTGGCCAGCTACCGCGCCGGCGGATGAACGCGCGATCGCGGCGTGGCGCGCAGCGCCGCCACGCTTTGCAGACCTGCACATCGACGGCCTGGCGGTGAGCGCGTCGAACAATCTGCTGCAACTGGACTTCAACGCCATTGCCGAAGGCGTGGCGGCAGCGCAGGCGTCGCGCACCTTGCGTGATCTCGGAATCCGCCACGCGCTGTTCGACCTTGGCGGCGACGTGATCGCCATCGGCGACGCGGGCGGCCGTCCATGGCGCGTAGCGCTGCGCGATCCGGGCGGCAGTGCGCTGGGCTGGGTGGAACTTGCCGACGGTGAAGCCCTGTTCGCTTCAGGCAGCTATGCCAAGTATCGCGAGGATGGCGGGCGCCGACGACCGCATGTTCTCGATCCGCGCAGCGGCGAGCCGGTCGCAGGCGCTGCAGCCAGCGCAGTGCTGGCGGCCGACCCGGTGCTCGCCGACGCGGCGGCCACGGCGCTCATGGTGGCCGGCGATGCCGGCTTCGACAGCCTGCTCGCCGACATGCAGCTGCACTGCGCGCTGCTGCTGACCGATGCGGACGTGCTGCATATCAGCCGCGCGCTGGAGCGGCGGCTCACGCTGCTGCGACGACCGACGCAAATGCACGTCGTCGAAGGCCCGCAGCGCTGTGCGGGCGACGACCCGCCATGAGACTCGCAGGGTGCAGGCGAAGCGCATGCGCTTGCGGCACAATCGCAGGCCTCGCCCGGCGGACATCCTGCGCATGACCGATCGACTCGCCCAGCTGTATCCGCAACATCTCGCGTACATGATCGAGCGCGCCACCCACGCGCTGGCGCGCGGCGGCTTCGACTGCCTGCTGGTCGCCTCCGGTGCCGAGCTCTACCGCTTCCTCGACGACAATCCGTATCCGTTCCAGGTCAATCCGCAGTTCAAGGCGTGGCTGCCGCTCACCGCGCACCCGCACTGCTGGATCGTCTTCGTGCCCGGCCGGCGGCCGAAACTGGTCTATCACCAGCCTGCCGACTACTGGCACCTGCCGCCGAGCGCACCGCACGGTGATTGGGTCGAGCACTTCGAGGTCGTCGTGATCGGTGCTGCCAGCGAAGCCCGCGCGCATCTGCCGACCGATCTTTCGCGTGCGGCGATCATTGGCGATGCCAACAGCGCGCTCGACGGTGTATTGCCCAACAACCCCAGCAAGGTGCTCGACAGCCTGCACCTGGCGCGCACCCGCAAGACGTCGTACGAGATCGAGTGCCTGCGGCAGGCCAGCCTGCGCGCGGTGCGTGGCCATCGCGCGGCAGCCGCGGCGTTCCGCGAGCGCGGCTCCGAGCACCAGATCCACCGCGCATTCTGCGAAGCGGTGGCGCACGCCGAGAGCGAGCTGCCCTACGGCAACATCGTGGCACTCAATGAACACGGAGCCACCCTGCACTACCAGCACCAGGAGCGTGTCGCGCCGACCGCGCATCATGCGCTGCTGATCGATGCCGGTGCGCAGGTGCGCGGTTATGCCGCCGACATCACGCGCACCTATGGCGACGGCGATGCGGAATTCAGCGCCCTGCTCGAAGCGGTCAATCAAGTGCAGCTGCAGCTGGTCGCGCTGGCGCGCCCGGGGCAGGACTATCCGCAATTGCACCTCGAAGCGCACCGCCTGCTCGCGGATGTGCTGCATGCGCACGGCATCGTGCGCATGAGTGCGGAGTCGGCGCTGGAGAGCGGGTTGAGCCGCGTATTCTTCCCGCACGGGCTGGGCCACTTTCTCGGCCTGCAGGTGCACGATGTGGCTGGTTTTCAGCGCGACGAGGATGGCAACAGCATTGCGCGCCCGGCCGGTCATCCGTACCTGCGCCTGACCCGGTTGCTCGAAGCCGGCAACGTGCTGACCATCGAGCCGGGCATCTACTTCATCGACCTGCTGCTCGACGGATGGCGCGCCGGCCCGCACGCGCGCGAGGTGGACTGGGCGCGCGTGGAGCGCCTGCACCGCTACGGCGGGATCCGCATCGAAGACAATGTGCACGTGACGGCGGACGCGCCGGAGAACCTCACCCGCGACGCCATGCGCGCGCTGGCGCTTGCCGGCGCCGAGTAAGCGGGTTCCGGAAACAAAGAAGGCCGACAGGCTTGCGCCTGCCGGCCTTCACGGTGGCCGGTGGGTCAGGGAGGGAGGCGACCCGACCAGCTCCGCTGGACCGGATTACTTGGCCTTGCGGGCGGTTGCCGGCTTGGCGACC
>JBBRVD010000190.1:0-7067 GCA_038247175.1 Burkholderiales bacterium
CTGCGTCTCCACCGCGATCACCGTGCGCCCCTTGATGCGCCCAGCCACGACCTCTTGCATCATCTGCGGCAGCTGGTCAAACGGATGCACCTGCGCAATCCGTGCCAGCTGGCGCGGGCGCAGGTCGCTGCCCAGCCGTTGCCACAGGTGTTCACGCAGTGGCGGCTCGTTGTCGGAGTTCACGCCGATCAGGCGCAGGCCGCGCAGGATGAACGGCATCACCGTGGTGGAGAAGTGGATGTCCATCGCATTGCCCAGACTGGCGATGACGCCGTCGCGCTGCATGGTACGGGTCAAGCCGGCCAGCGCGTCGCCGCCAAGCGAATCCACGGCGCCTTGCCACAGTGCCGACTCCAGCGGCTTGCTGCCCACCGTGAGCGTGCCGGCATCGACCACCTCGGACGCACCCAGCGCCAGCAGGTAGTCCCGCTCCTGCATCTTGCGCGTGACCGCGACCACCTCGAAACCGCGCTGCGACAACAGGTCGATCGCGATGCTGGCCACCCCGCCCGAGGCCCCGTTGACCAGCACCTTGCCGCGAGTCGGCGAGAGCCCGTTGTGCTCCATCAGTTCCACCGCCAGCGCCGCGGTGTAACCCGCCACGCCGATCGTGATTGCCTCGAGCAGGTTCATGCCCTGCGGTATCCGGTTGACCCATTGGGCTGGCACACGCGCCATCCCGGCGTATCCGCCATGGTGTGAGACACCGAAACCATGGCCGTGCACGATGACCGGGTCGCCGGGCTTGAAGCGGGGCGAATCCGACCGCTCGACGATGCCGCTCGCATCGATGCCGCCGACACACGGATACCGGCGGATGATCGGCGCCTTGCCGGTCGCCGCCAACGCATCCTTGAAGTTGATGCTGGCATAAGCCACGCGCACCAGCACCGCGCCCGCGTCGAGCGCGGCAGCTTGCATCGTCGTGAAATCCGCGCTGATGCGGTCATCGACGCGCGAGAGGACATATGCGGGGAAGTTGTCCATGTAGCTCACCTTTTTTTCGTTGCGTGCCACCGACGGCATGACCGGGCACCATTGTGCCGCCGCGCTGGCAGGCTTCCGCCAGGGTCACCTGATCCGGTTAGAGTCGTGCATCGTGTTGGCGATCCGAAGCCGGCCGGAAGAATCATGCCCTCGCCCTCCAGGTTCCCCATGCACCCCATCTCCGACCTCGGAACCCTCCTGCGCGACCTGGAGCCCGTCCTCAACCCGGGCACTTTCGTCTATGCCCAGGGCCCCGAGCCAGACCGGCTCGATTCCTCCAGCATCATCGCCAGCATCCGGGAACCGGAAGGCCTGTCGCTGATCATCGAAGAATCGGTGGCGCGAGCGCACGGCCTGCAAGCCCGGCACCGCTGCGCCTGGATCACGCTGCGCGTGCACTCGGATCTGCAGGCGGTCGGACTGACAGCCGCTTTCGCCACGGCGCTCGGGCAGGCGGGCATCAGCTGCAATGTGGTCGCGGGGCTGCGCCATGATCACCTGTTCGTTCCGGTGCAGCAGGCGCAGCAGGCCATCGCCGCGCTTCGGGCGCTGCAGGCGCGGCAGACGCAGCACAGGGGCGTGGATCCGGCACGCGATCTGACAACCGCCGCGGATTTCCGCAGCGGTGAGCACAGTCAGCGCGACGGGCCGACTTGATTCTGGCGCACTTCACCCCAACTACCGGGCCTTGTTGCCTGCGATTGCCTGCCGATGCCCTTCACGCCTATCGTCCTGTTGTTGACACTGTTGCATGGCTGGGTAGGCTGGCGCATCGCTTCGCCACTGGGCCCGTGGAGCCTCGTGGCCGAAACCCTGGTGTGGCTGGTCCTGGCCGCCTCGGCCGTGCTCATGCCACTGGCCTTCGCGGGCAGGCGCCGTCACGCCAGCGGCTCCGTCGCCACGCTGGTGACCTGGGCCGGCCTGATCGGCATGGGCCTGTTCTCGAGCCTGTTCGTGCTCACGCTGCTGCGCGACGCCATGCTGGTTGTCGCGCTGCTGGCGGCCTTGGCGAGCGGTCTGGCCGGCGCAGGCTGGCTCTCGCTCGATCCACTGCTGACCTGGAGTGCCGCCGCCGTACCCGCGCTTGCATTGCTCGCCACGGCATGGGGCTTCTGGAACGCGCGACGCACAGCGCGCGTGGTGCGCATCGACGTTCCGATCCCCGGCCTGCCCGAATCCCTGCACGGATTCAGTGTCGCGCAGATCTCCGACATCCATGTCGGGCCGACGATCCGCCATGGTTATGTGCAGCGTATCGTCGATCGGGTCAATGCCCTGGGTGCCGACATGGTGGCCATCACTGGCGACCTGGTCGACGGTAGCGTCGACGAACTGCGCTCGCATGTGGCACCGTTGTCGCGCCTGGTGTCCACCCACGGCAGCTTTTTCGTCACCGGCAACCATGAGTATTATTCCGGCGCCCACGCATGGATCGCCGAGTTGCGCAGCCTGGGCGTGCAGGTGCTGCTCAACGAGCACCGGGTGTTGCACCATGAACGGGCAGCCGACACGTTTCCCGGTGGCATCGCGCTGCACCGCGAGACCGAGATGGTCATGGTCGCCGGTGTGGCCGATTTCAGCGCCCACCATTTCGATGTCAGCCACCGCAGCGATCCGCATGCGGCGATCCGGGGCGCTCCTGCCGGTGTACGGCTGCGCCTGCTGCTGGCGCACCAACCGCGCAGTGCGCTGGCGGCCGCCGGCGCCGGCTATGACCTGCAGTTGTCCGGCCACACGCACGGCGGACAGTTCTGGCCGTGGATGTATTTCGTGCGCTACCAGCAACCGTTCACCGCCGGCCTGCGCAAACTCGGAGACCTGTGGGTCTACACCAACCGCGGCACCGGCTACTGGGGGCCGCCCAAACGGTTTGGCGTGGCCTCCGAGATCACCTATCTGCGACTGGTTCCAGCCTGAGCGTGGCGTCGCCGCGCTGCACAGGACCGGTGCGGCCTCGCACGCTTTCAAGCGGCCCGCAATACCAGCGTGACCCGGGTACCGCCCCCCACCCGACTGTCGACCCTCACCGCGCCGCCGTGGAGTTCGGCGATGCGCTTGACGATGGCCAGCCCCAGGCCCTTGCCGCCGGCGCCGGTGCTCGGTGCGACCGACTGGCGCGCCTGGTAGAAGCGATCGAACAACTGCGGCAGGTCAACTGCCGCAATGCCGGGGCCGGTGTCGCTGACGACGACCTCGACCGACTCACCGCGCAGCTGCGCCGACAGTTCGACCCGGTCGCCGCTGGTGCAAAACTTCAGCGCGTTGTCCACCAGATTGGCGATGGCACGTTCGAACAGTTCGATATCCAGCGTAGCCACCGGCGGGCGCGCTGGCGCGCCGGCATGGTGCATGGCCTGCAGCGTCACGCCCTGGCTGCTGGCGCGCTGACCGAAACGCATGGCGATATCGTCCAGCAGCTCGCCGGCATCGACCGTCTCGCAGCGCAGGCGGAACTCCGGCTCGTCGAGTTGCGCCAGGTCGCCCAGCGACTGAACCAGGCGCGCCGCGTTATGGGTGTTGCGCAGTGCCATCGCCACCAGTTCACGATCGGCCGCGCGCGCGGCGTCGCCTTGCCAGCGCCCTTCCAGGGTTTCCAGGCAGGCGGTGGTGGCGGTCAGTGGTGAACGCAGGTCGTGCGACAGGTTGCTGACACCCTCACGGCGAAAATGGTCGAGCCGGCGCAACGCTTCCCATTGGCGGCGCACCGTCTCGAGCATGATCGCGAACGCCTGCGTGAGTTTGCCGAACTCGTCGCCGGTGCGCGCCGGCAGCAAGGCCTCGGGTGTACCGGGCACGCCGTCGTGCAGCCCGCCGCTCGAAATCGACACCACCGCCTGTGTGAGCTGGCGCAGGGGTCGCGTGACCGTGGCGATGATCCAGGCGGCCAGTAGCGTTGCCAGCACGACGACGCCGACGATGGCCACCAGGGCTGGCTGGGCGATGCTGCTGCCCAGCAGCGCCAGCCGGCCGGGCGGCAGCACCGGCTTGTGACACACCAGGTACAGGTAGCCGGCCACCGGCTCGTCGCCCCGGATCAGCGCGCGTCGCACGACACGCGCGGCGACGATGGCGCCGGCTTCCATGCGCTCCGGGTCGTCGCCCATCACGTACGGCATGTCCGGGTTGCGGGCCGCCTGCTGCACCGGCTCCAGCCGGACCTTGAACCCGGGCGGCAGCACCACCGATCCGGTGGAGGACAACACGGCGCCCTGGGCATCGAGCAGGTAGAGCTGGGTGTCGGGCTCGAACAGCACCAGGTTGCGCAGCAACTGGTTGAATTGTTGTGGCTCGCGCTGGTGCATCTCGTAGATGCTGTCGTACATCGCCACCACCCGCCCCAGGAAGGCGTCGGCGCGCTGGAAGGTCGTCTCCTGCTCGAACCGCTGGAACGCGAACAGGACAGTGGCAATGACGCCGATCGCCGTCAGTGCGCCGGTGATGAAGATCGTCAGCGCAATGCGCAGGCGCACGCTCATGAGGAAACGCCGGGCCGCCCCAAGTTTCCTCGCACCCCCCTGGGGGGCCTGGCGAAGCCAGGGCTGGGGGCGCATGACAAAACGCCGGGCCGCCCCAAGTTTCCTCGCACCCCCTCGGGGGGCCTGGCGAAGCCAGGGTTGGGGGCGCTCACCGCCCGCACCCTTTCTGCAGATTGGCCGCGGACATCACCCCGGCGCCTCGCGCATCTTGTAGCCGGCGCCTCGCACGGTGAGGATCAGCTCGGGGCGCATCGGGTCGGCTTCGAGCTTGGCGCGCAGCCGGTTGATATGGGTCGTCACCGTGTGTTCGTAACCGTCGTGGGTGTAGCCCCAGACCGCGTCGAGCAGTTGCGCGCGCGAAAACACATGGCCCGGATGCTGCGCAAAATACAGCAGCAGGTCGAACTCCAGCGCGGTACAGTCCAGCGCCACGCCGCGATAACGCACGTTGCGCTTGGCCGGCGCAATCTCCAGGTCGCCGTTGCGGATCACCTTCGGCTGCGCCAGCGCGCCAAGCTGGGCCGCGCGCTGCAGGTCGGCCCGGCGCAGCAAGGCCTTGACCCGCGCCAGCAGCTCGGCCAGCGAAAACGGCTTGGTCAGGTAGTCGTCGGCGCCGAGTTCCAGACCCAGCACCCGGTCGAGCTCCGTCGACTTGGCCGTGAGCATCAGGATCGGGGTGGTGCGTCCGCGCGCGCGCAGGGCCTTGCACACCTCGAGTCCGTCCAGGCCCGGCATCATCAGGTCGAGGATCATCAGGTCGCTGGCTTTTTCGTTCTGGCTCTCGAGCGCGGCCAGGCCATCGGGTACCGCCTGTACCGCGTAATTGGCGTTGCGCAGGTTCATGACGAGCAGTTCGCGGATGTCGGACTGGTCCTCGGCAACGAGAATCGAATGGGCCATGGCATCATTGTCTGCTCTCGGCACAACAATCTTACGGTCAGGATGCGGCAGACCGTCTCGATCTGCCACTCAGGACCCCGATTGCGAAAGGCATCGACATGGAGAATCTGGACGTCGTGGTGCTGCGCACGCTGCGCGACTGGCGCGATGCCGGCAAACAGGCGTTGCTGGCCACCGTCGTGCGAACCTGGGGTTCGTCGCCACGGCCGGTCGGCTCCATCATGGCCCTGTGCGAGGACGGAGCTGTCGTCGGATCGGTCTCCGGCGGCTGCATCGAGGATGACCTGATCTACCGCCACACCACGGCCCGGACACCCGCCGGCGCGGCCTGCATGGGTTTTCCGGGCGGGCCACCGACCTGCGTCCAATACGGTGTCAGTGCCGACGAGGCGCACCGCTTTGGCCTGCCGTGTGGTGGCACACTCGAATTGCTGCTGGAATACGACCCTGCGCCGGAACTGCTGCAACAGCTGGTGCAGGCGCTCGAGGCCGGGCGCCTGATGCTGCGCACCGTGCGCCTGGCCGACGGACTCGCACGGCTGGACCCGGCAACCGGTGCGCGGGCGCTGCAGCTGACCGAGACCGAACTGGTCAACAGCTTCGGGCCGCAATACCGCATGTTGCTGATCGGCGCCGGCCAGTTGACCGAATACCTGGCCACCATGGCCTTGTTCAGCGGCTTTGCGGTCACGGTGTGCGATCCGCGCGAGGAATACCGGGGCGCCTGGTCGGTGGCCGGCGCCAGCGTCGTTGGCGACATGCCCGACGACGTCGTGCTGGCTTTCCGCCCGGACCGGCGCAGCTGCGTCGTGGCACTCACACACGATCCCAAGCTCGACGACCTGGCGCTGCTCGAAGCCCTGGCCTCCGACGCCTTTTATGTCGGCGCCATCGGTTCACGGCGCAACAACGAGGCGCGACGCCAGCGCATGATGACGCATTTCGGGCAGACCGAGACCACGCTGGCACGGCTGCGCGGACCGGTGGGTATCTACATCGGCAGCAAGACCCCTGCCGAAATCGCGGTCAGTGTGATGGCCGAGATTCTGGCGGTCAAGAACGGGGTGCCGCTGCCGCGCGAGATGGCGGTGGCACGGGCCAAGGACGGGCAGGCCGGCGCACGGACGCTGCCAGCGCAAGACCTGACGCAAATGTGATCTTCCTGTGATGTGGCGCGACACCTCTGCGATACGACCCGCGCAGAGTTACGTCATCGCAACACGCGCATCCAGGAGCATCCAATGCCAGTTACCGCTACCCGCAATCATGAGCCGCACACGCCTCAGGCCGCCCTTGCCGTATGCTGGATCGAAATGGTGTCCCACCGCAAGGACCTGATCCGGTTCGCCCAGCGCCGGTTGCAGGACCCGATGCTGGCCGAGGACGTGGTGCACGATGTGTTCGAGGCGGTGTTGGCGGGCAAGGCCCGGGTCGCCGGCCGCAGTGCCCTGCGGGATCGCCGTGAGCACGGTCCCGGCGCCGAAGGTCAATCCCTTGAAAATCGTCGCCGCCAAGTGCGTGGCCATTTCGCCCAGCATGACCCAGCCGGCCGCTTTCAGAATCGACTCGATCAGGTGCCGCGCGTTGTTCCAGGTGAGCGAAATCCCATAGATGTGGGCCAGGGTGACCACCATCGTCACATCCACGGCACTGCCCCCCAGCACGTCCGCGGCCGGGATCGGATTCAGGGCCACGCCGATCGAC
>JBBRVD010000191.1:0-6981 GCA_038247175.1 Burkholderiales bacterium
CTGCGCTCGCGCAGTTGCGCATCGAGTTGCGCTGCAGCGGTCTTGCTCCACAGCTCCACCTCGCCCAGTGCGGTCTCATGGATCGTGCGCAGTCGCGTAGCCAGCGCGCGCACCAGGCGATCGGCGAAATCGGCCTGCGCCAGACGAAAGGTGTTGGCCACGCCGATGTACTGCAGATGGCCCCGCTCGACCATGTCGAGGTCCCGCACGAAGCTGGCCAGTTCCGGTACCGCCGGCGCCTGCAAGGAAAAGCCGTGCTCGCCGTTGAGCTGGCGGAACGTCGCCGCCAGCATCGACTGAATCTCGGTGCACAGCGATTGCACCCGCTGGAAGACAGCCCGCAGGCGCTCGAAGGTATCGCCGTACACTTTCTTGACGCCAAATTTCAATCCCTTTTGATGCAAGGCGGTGTTGAGCTGGGTCATCTCGTTCTTGAGCGCGCTGCCACTGAGACTGTCGAACACCTCGCGCAGCAGCTTGAGGTGGACTGAACGCACCGCATGAATCTTTGCGCCACTGAGATCGAATTCGTTCTGCTCCTGCGTGATACGCGCGCGCATGTGCTTGATGACGGTCGCATTCTTGCCTTGCAGGCCCTTGAGCTCCAACACTTGTTCGGCCAGGTCACGGCGCCGGATGTTGATCACCCGCCCGGTCTCCTGGCGCAGGCTGGCTATACCGGCCGCGACCGCCGAGCCGAGGATTTGCTGGCGCTGGCCCATGATGCCGGGGGCCAGCGCCTCCTCCAGCTTGGGCAGGCAACTCGCGGCCAGCAGGTCGGGGTCGTTGGTGACCTTGGCCACCAGCCCCTTGTGAGCCGACATCGGGATCACCTGGCTCTCCGAAACGCCCAGGATCTCCGCAGTCGAGGCACGTTGCCGGTCGATCTGGGCCTGAATCTGCTTGGGCGAACTCAGCGGGTCCCACAACGTGTCGATCTTGTTGAGTACGACCAGCCGCAGGTCCGATCCCTGGGGGTCGACCGCGAGATGCTCGCGCCAGATCGTCATATCGGACTTGGTCACGCCGGTGTCGGCACCAAGGATGAACACCACCGCCTGCGCCTGCGGCAGCAGGCTGACGGTGAGTTCAGGCTCGGCACCGATGGCATTGAGCCCGGGTGTGTCGAGAATAACCAGGCCCTGCTTGAGCAGCGGATGGGCGATGTTGATCAACGCATGGCGCCACCGGGGCACTTCCACCATGCCTTGTGCGTCCACCATCGGGTTGTCCGCCGGGTCCTGGCTATGCCAGAAGCCCAGAGCCTGTGCCTCTTCGCGGGTGACACGCCGGGTTTGGGCCACCATCTCCAGCGCAGCCGCCAATTGCTGCGGGTCGTTCACGTCCAGGTCGACCCGTGTCCATTTCTCGGGGACCATGCGCCATTCCATCAGCGCCTGCGGTTGCAACCGCGACTCGACCGGCAGCAGCCGCAGGCAGGGCGGTACTTCGGGGTCATAACTCATTTCGGTGGGGCACATCGTGGTGCGGCCTGCACTGGCGGGCATGATGCGCCGCCCGTACCCGGCAAAAAACACCGCATTGATCAGCTCGGACTTGCCGCGCGAGAACTCACCGACAAAGGCGACCATCACCTTGTCGGCGCGTACCTGCAACTCAAGCCGGCGCAGCCGTTCCTCGACGCCGGCGTCGAGCAGTTCGTGGTCCTTCATCCACTCCGCAAGGAGTTTCAGACGCAGACCGGACTCGCGGCGCCACGCCCCGTGCTGGTCAAACTGCTCGTTGAATGATGTAGCCAAGGTTTCCCCCCGTGCCTTTCAATATAGCATCGCGCAGACCTTTCAACGTCAATTTCGCTGGCAGCTGTGGCAGAAAAATGTCGAACGTTGCCCCTGTCGCAGCAGCGATATCGGTGTGCCGCAGACCGTGCAGGCCTCACCCGCGCGCCCGTAGACGGCAGCCTCCAACTGGAAATGCCCGGAGTCGCCGCTGGCGCTGGAGAAATCCCGCAAGGTGCTGCCACCCTGCTGCACAGCCCGCGCCAGCACATCTCGGATGGTCTGGTGCAGGCGCGCAACCCGAACGCGCCCGAGGCGGTTGGCCCGCACGGTCGGCCGGATGCCGGCCCGAAACAAGGCCTCGCAAGCGTAAATGTTACCGACGCCGACCACCAGATCCCCCGCCAGCAACACCTGTTTCACCGCACTGCGGCGCTGCTTGAGGCCATGGGAGAACGCCACCAGGTCAAACTGTTCGGACAACGGCTCCATGCCCAGTCGACCGAGCAACTTGCGCGCTTGCGGAGCTGCTTCATCCGATGCAAATACAACGGCGCCAAACCGGCGCGGGTCGTGCAGACGCAGGCTGCCGTGGCTGGTGCGCAGTTCAAAATGGTCGTGGCGTCCGCGCGCTGGCAGATGGTCGGCAAATACCAGGCTGCCCGACATGCCCAGGTGAATGAGCAACAAGCCCTGGTCGAGATCGAGCAGCAGATATTTGCCACGCCGGCGCACGCCCAGGACCGTTTGTCCGACCAGGGCATCGATCGTGCAGCCCAGCGGCCAGCGCAAGGGCTTGCCCATCCATGCGTCCTGTACTCGGGCGCCGCTGATACGGTCGGCGAAACTGCGTCGCGTGACCTCGACTTCGGGCAGTTCAGGCATGGGTATATCGGTTGGCATCGCCACGGTACGCGGCGGGTTGGATTATTATGGATTGATGATGCCAATCAAACGCAGTGCCACTTTCATCGTGCTGGCCGCAACACTGTTCGCGCGCCCGATAATGGCCCAGTCGGTGGCTCCATCTGCACCTCCGGCAGAAGCCAGTTCGGCGTTGACAGCCGAGTTGTTCTACCAGTTGCTGCTCGGAGAACTCAACGCCATCGGCGGCGAGCCCGGCGTGGGATTCTCCATCCTCCTCGATGCTGCGCGCAAGACCGGCGATACGCGCCTGTTCCAGCGAGCCACCGAAATCGCGCTGCGCAGCCGCTCCGGAGAGTCGGCGCTGCAGGCCGCCCGGGCCTGGAGAACTGCGCTGCCGCAGTCGCGTGAGGCCAACCGGTATCTGCTGCAGATACTGATAGGGCTGAACCGGCTCAGCGAAACCATCGACCCGCTCAAACGCGACCTGTCCCTCGCCCCGATTGAACAACGCGCTGTGGTGATCAACAGCATCCCAACCTATTTTGCGCGCGCGGCAGACAAGACCGGGGCGGCGGACTTCGTCGCGCAGGCGCTGGCAGCCTACCTGGAAGACCCGACACTCGGATCGGCGGCCTGGACCTCGGTGGGACGGTTGCGGGCTGCAGCCAAGGACACGACCGGGGCACTGGATGCGGCACTGCGCGGCCAGGCGCTGGACCCGTCAGCCGACGGGCCGGCCATCCTCGCCCTGGGTCTGTTCGGATCCGGCGCCAACGAGGCAGAATCCGTCGTATTGCGCTACCTCGATCACAACCCGCGATTCGAGGTCCGCATGGACTATGCGACGGCCCTGCTCGGACGCCAGCGATATGCCGAGTCCGCCATGCAGCTGGAACGGGTGACCCGCGAGCAGCCGGCCTACGCGCGCGCCTGGCTGATCAAGGGCACGCTGGAACAGCAAAACCGCCAACCCGACCAGGCACAGGCTTCGCTGTTGCGATTCGTCGAACTTGCGATGCAGGAAAAGGCATCCGCGCGTGGCACGGAAGAAACGGATCAGACTTTGACCCAGGCCTACCTGCGACTGGCCGAGATTGCGGAGCAAAAGAAAGATTTCGCGGCGGCGCAGGATTGGTTGTCTCGCATCGACAACGCACAGGCCATGGTAAGCGTGCAAAGCCGCCGCGCCGCCATTCTGGCACGCCAAGGCAAGCTGGCCGAAGCCCGGGCCCTGATCCGGGCGTTGCCCGAGAAGGAGCCGGCCGACGCCCGCATGAAGATCAGCGCCGAGGTCCAGATCCTGCGCGACAACAAGCAGTACCAGCTGGCTTATGACGTGTTGCGCGGCGCGCTGGCCACCAGTCCCGGCGACGTCGATTTCCAGTACGACCTGTCCATGATCGCCGAGAGACTGGGTCGGCTCGACGAGATGGAGCGCGTGCTACGCGCCTTGATCGCGGCCAAACCCGACTACCACCATGCCTACAACGCGCTGGGTTATTCGCTGGCGGACCGAAACGTTCGCTTGCCGGAGGCGCGCGAGCTGATCCTCAAGGCGCTCGAGTTCGCGCCGGGCGATCCCTACATCTCCGATAGCCTGGCCTGGGTGGAGTACCGCAGTGGCAACCATGCCGAGGCGCTGCGCATTCTGAAAAAGGCCTTCGCGGACAAGCCCGATGCCGAGATCGCTGCCCACCTGGGCGAGGTCCTGTGGACTCTGGGCCAGAAGGACGAAGCGATCGCGGTGTGGCGCCAGGGCATGGGCATCAACGCCGACAACGAAACCCTGCTCGAGACTGTCCGCCGCTTCCGCGTCAACTTGTGACGAATCGGGTTCGCCGACGCTGGCTGACCGCGGGCTTGGCACTGCTTGTGTCTGCCTGCGCGCAGGTTCCCCGGGTGCCGTCCTCGCCAGAGGTACCACGCAACCAGTGGAGCGGGCGCCTGGCGCTGCGGATCGACTCCGACCCGGTGCAATCCTTCCACGCCGGCTTCGACCTGCGCGGCAACGCGCAGGTCGGCGAGTTATCGTTGTTCTCGCCACTGGGATCCACCTTGGCGCGCATGGCCTGGGCACCCGGGCAGGCACAACTGGACTGGAACAGGCAGCAGCGCCAGTTCGACTCGATCGGGGCGCTGACCCGCGAGGCTACCGGAACCGAACTGCCGATCGCCAGCCTGTTCGAGTGGCTGGCCGGCCGGGAAAGCCAGGTCGAAGGCTGGACCGCCGACCTGAACGCACTCGCGCAAGGAAAACTGTTGGCCAACCGGAGCCAACCGCTGCCGGCGGTGCAGATGCGGTTAGTGCTGGACTGACGAACGACACAGCCGCAACAGCATGAAGCATGTTTACGACGTGCCAGCCCCGGCCAAGCTCAACCTGTTCCTGCACATCACCGGCCGGCGCGACGATGGTTACCACCTGCTGCAATCGGCCCTGGTGCTGGTGGACTGGTGCGACACGCTGCACTTCGAACTGCGCGCTGACGGTGCGATCAGCCGGGAAGACCTGCGCACTCCGCTGCCCGAGGATGACCTCACGATACGCGCGGCGCGCGCGCTACGGGCGACCAGCGGAACGCGCCTGGGTGTTCATATCGGCATCGAGAAGTCCATCCCGGCCCAGGCCGGCATGGGTGGCGGATCGTCCGATGCCGCATCCTGCCTGCTGGCGCTCAACCGGTTGTGGAACCTGAGGCTGCCGCTGTCCCGGCTGCTGGAGATCGGCTTGACACTGGGCGCCGACGTGCCGTTTTTCCTGGCCGGGCACAACGCCTGGGTGGAAGGTATCGGTGAGAAACTCACGCCGCTGCACATCGATCCAGGGCGCTTTCTCGTGGTAAAGCCGCCAGGTGGCTTGCCGACCGCGTCGGTTTTTTCCGACTCCGGCCTGAAACGCGACACGGAGGTGGCTATAATCGCAGGCTTTGCTGCAAACCCCCGGGAGTTTGGACGCAACGACATGCAGTCGGTTGCAATCCAGCACGCCCCAGAAGTTTCCCAAGCTCTTGATTGGCTCGCAGCGCTGGGCCTGGACGGCAAAATGACAGGTTCAGGCAGTGCAGTTTTTGCCTGGGCACCAGCGAATACGGCTCTGGATCCAGGGGTTCCACAGGGAGCCCCGACCGGTTTCGAGGCTCGGTGGTGTGGTGGTTTGGAGGCGCATCCCCTGGCGGGATGGGCCCAAGAGTTGGATTGACGGTAGACAGCTCTGCTGTTGACCTGTGGAGGGGAGTCGCCAAGTTGGTTAAGGCACTGGATTTTGATTCCAGCATGCGAAGGTTCGAATCCTTCCTCCCCTGCCAAATGTGATGTCCGCGCCGGTTGCGCAAATGCCGGCTAAAACCCTGACCCGATCGCCGAGAATTTCATGCAGGCCGCGCACATTCCAGATTTCATGGTTTTCACCGGCAATGCCAATCCGCTGATGGCAGCAGACATTGCACACCACCTGGGTATATCGCTGGGCGCAGCCAAGGTCGGCCGCTTTTCGGATGGTGAGGTCACGGTCGAGATCAACCAGAACGTGCGCGCCCGCGATGCGTTCGTGGTGCAAAGCACCTGCGCGCCCACCAACGAAAACCTGATGGAACTGCTCATCATGGTCGATGCGCTCAAGCGGGCATCGGCCGAGCGGATCTGCGCCGTGATTCCGTATTTCGGTTATGCCCGCCAGGATCGCCGGCCGCGCTCGACACGGGTACCCATCACGGCCAAGGTGGTAGCCAACATGTTGCAGACGGTTGGTGTGGCCCGGGTCCTGACGATGGATCTGCATGCGGACCAGATCCAGGGTTTCTTCGACATTCCTGTCGACAACATCTACGCCTCGCCGGTGCTGCTCGGCGACCTGCGCCAGAAGAACTACGAAGATCTGATCGTCGTGTCGCCCGACGTGGGCGGCGTGGTACGGGCCCGCGCGCTGGCCAAGCAGCTCGGTTGCGACCTGGCCATCATCGACAAGCGCCGGCCCAAGGCCAATGTCAGCGAAGTGATGCACGTGATCGGCGAGATCGAAGGCCGCAACTGCGTCATCATGGACGACATGATCGATACCGCCGGCACGCTGGTGAAAGCGGCCGAGGTGCTCAAGGAACGCGGAGCGAAAAAGGTCTACGCATATTGCACGCACCCGATTTTTTCGGGTCCAGCCATTGAACGCATCGCCCAGGGCTCGGTCCTCGACGAGGTGGTCGTCACCGACACCATCCCGCTGAGCAACGCCGCCCAGGCCTGCCGAAAAATCCGCCAGTTGACCGTCGCCCCGCTGATCGCCGAGACGATTCAGCGTATCGCGACGGGCGACTCGGTGATGAGTTTGTTCTCGGATCAGGAAAACCTCTTTTAGGAGAGGCTGTTCCGGAACAGGAGCGGC
>JBBRVD010000192.1:0-6937 GCA_038247175.1 Burkholderiales bacterium
ACCGCCTTGGCCAGCGCCACCGCCTGCTCGCCCATGGCCTTGCGGGTGATATCGCTGATGAACGGGCTGGGAGCCTCCTCGATCACCTTCTGATGCCGGCGCTGGATCGAGCACTCTCGTTCGTTGAGGTAGACCACGTTGCCGTACGCGTCGCCGACAAGCTGGATCTCGATATGGCGCGGCTCCTCGACGAATTTCTCGATGAAGACCCGGTCGTCGCCGAAGCTGTTGCGCGCTTCGTTGCGGCAGCTGGTGAAAGACGCATGGGCTTCCTTGTCGTCGTGGGCCACGCGCAGGCCCTTGCCACCGCCGCCGGCACTGGCCTTGATCATCACCGGGTAGCCGATGGAGCGCGCGATCTCGACCGCCTTGTCGGCGTCGTCGATCGCGTCGTTGACGCCGGGAATGCAGTTCACCCCCGCCGCGCCGGCCAGCCGCTTGGATTCGATCTTGTCGCCCATGGCCGAGATGGAGTAATGCTTGGGGCCGATGAAAACGATGCCCTCCTCCTCGGCCCGCTTCGCGAACCCGGCGTTTTCGCTCAGGAAGCCGTATCCGGGATGCAGCGCCTGCGCGCCGGTCTGCTTGCAGGCGGCGATGATGCGATCGGCCAGCAGGTAGCTCTCGCGGCTGGGCGCGGCACCGATATGCACCGACTCGTCGGCCAGCGCCACGTGGCGCGCGTCGCGGTCCGCATCCGAGAACACGGCCACCGTCTGGATGCCCATCTTGCGCGCGGTCTTGATCACCCTGCAGGCGATCTCCCCTCTATTGGCGATCAGTATCTTGTCAAACATGGTGCTTGTCTCCTCACAGTGGAATATTGCCGTGTTTGCGCCACGGGTTCTCGATCTTCTTGTCCTTGAGCATCACCAGGCTGCGGCAGATGCGTTTGCGCGTCTCGTGAGGCAGGATCACGTCGTCGATGAAACCCCGCGCGCCGGCCACGAAGGGGTTGGCGAAGCGCCTCTTGTATTCAGCCTCCCTGGCCGCCAGTTTGGCGGCGTCCCCC
Source organism: Burkholderiales bacterium (assembly GCA_038247175.1). GTDB lineage: Bacteria > Pseudomonadota > Gammaproteobacteria > Burkholderiales > Burkholderiaceae_C > CAISIP01. The sequence continues at coordinate 1,013 of JBBRVD010000192.1, forward strand.
TTGTCCTGGCGAAAGATGATTTCGACCGCGCCCTTGGCGCCCATCACTGCGATCTCGGCGTTGGGCCAGGCAAAGTTGACGTCGCCCCGCAAGTGCTTGGAGCTCATCACGTCGTAGGCTCCGCCATACGCCTTGCGGGTTATCACGGTGATCTTGGGCACGGTGCATTCGGCATACGCGTACAGCAGCTTGGCACCGTGCTTGATGATGCCGCCGTACTCCTGGCTGGTGCCGGGCATGAACCCGGGCACATCGACGAAAGTCACGACCGGGATGTTGAAAGCGTCGCAGAAGCGCACGAAACGCGCCGCCTTGACAGACGACTTGATGTCCAGGCAGCCCGCCAGCACCAGCGGCTGGTTGGCAACGATACCCACCGTCTGGCCGCCCATGCGGGCGAAACCGATCAGGATGTTGCGCGCGTAATCGGGTTGCAGTTCGAAGAAATCGCCGTCGTCGACTGACTTGAGGATCAACTCCTTCATGTCGTAAGGCTTGTTCGGGTTGTCGGGAATCAGCGTGTCCAGGCTGGTGTCCAGGCGGTCTGTCGGGTCGCCGCTGTCGCGCACCGGTGCCTTCTCCCGGTTGTTCAGCGGCAGGTAGTTGTACAGCCGGCGCAACATCAGGAGCGCCTGCACGTCGTTCTCGAACGCCAGATCGGCAACCCCGCTGCGGGTAGTGTGGCTGACGGCGCCGCCGAGTTGCTCGGCCGTGACCTCCTCATGGGTCACGGTCTTGACCACCTCCGGCCCGGTCACGAACATGTACGAGCTGTCCTTGACCATGAAAATGAAATCGGTCATGGCCGGCGAGTACACCGCACCGCCCGCGCACGGGCCCATGATCATGCTGATCTGCGGCACGACGCCGCTGGCCATCACATTGCGCTGGAACACGTCGGCATAACCGCCAAGCGAGGCCACGCCCTCCTGGATGCGCGCACCGCCGGAATCGTTCAGGCCGATCACCGGCGCGCCGACCGTCATGGCCTGGTCCATCACCTTGCAGATCTTCTCCGCATGGGCTTCGGACAAGGCGCCGCCGAACACGGTGAAGTCCTGGCTGAACACGAACACCAGGCGCCCGTTGATCATGCCGTAACCGGTCACCACGCCGTCGCCCGGAATCCTCTGGTCCTGCATGCCAAAGTCGACGCAGCGGTGCTCGACGAACATGTCCCATTCTTCGAAGGTACCTTCGTCGAGCAGCAATTCAAGGCGCTCGCGCGCCGTCAGCTTGCCCTTGGCATGTTGCGCCTCGATGCGCTTGTCGCCGCCGCCCTTGCGCGCCCGCTCGCGCATGGTCTCAAGTTGTTCCAGAATTTCATGCATCGTTTTTCTCCGTGAAGGGGGGCTCATGGTTTGCCAGATGGTGCCGGAACATCGCCGCACCGACTGCCTGCAGGCTGACGAAATCTTTCCCCCAGATCCTGCGGCTGGTGGGCAGGTAGCGCAGCCAGGACAGGCGGCGCGCCGCATGGCGAAGGACTGCGCGCACCGGCTCGGACTCGCGCGACAACACGGCGTGCAAAGCGGCATCGAGTCGATTCGGCTCCAGGGCCAGGTTAAACAGCGACGACTGCAGGTAGATCAGCCAGTCGCGCGCCTGGGCCTGCGCCAGTGTCATCACTTCGAGCGGGTCGTCCTCGAAATCGATCAGGCCTTCAAAATGATCGGAGACGATGATGTTGCGTGCAAAGCACTGGCTCAGGTACTGACCCCGCGCATGGACCAGCAGCAGATGCTCCATCGCGGCCATCCACAGACCATACGCCTGCGGACCCTGCTCGCGCAAGACGCGGGCCAGGTCGTTGGATCCGATGTACGACATGGCGAAATAGCCGGACGCCACATGGTGCACCTGCGGCACCGCGATGCCGGCTGCGCGCAAGGCGCGCAGCCGCTCGATCTCGATCGCCTGCGACCGCGCGCCTCCGTGAACCGGAACCGCCTTCAGATACGGTACCCCGGCCAGCCAGGCGAACATGTTCAGCACCCGATGCGCCCAGGGGCCGCGCAACCGGCGCTGTCCCTTGACCAGCATCGGTCCTTCGGGCAGGTCCATCACTTCGACCCGCTTGCGCCGCCAGACGGTCGAGGACTCGATGCGGCTGATCGAGGTCAGCGAGATCACGAAGCCTGGCCCTCCTTCTGCAGTGGATCGTCCGGTGGACCCCCGGCGCCGGACCGAAACAGGCCCAGCAACTCGCGCGCCGCCGCCGACGCAACCACGGTTCCATCGGCGACCTCGCGCGACAACACGGACAAGCGCGATCGCACCCGTGCGTCGGCGCGAAACGCCTGGCGCAGGCCCGATTCGATGCGCTCCCACATCCAGGACAAGGCCTGCTCGCGTCGGCGTGACTCCCAGGCACCACTGCCGCTGCGCAGCATACGGAACTCCCGTGCGGCAGACCACACGCCATCCACCCCCTGCCCGGACAGGGCACTGAGTTGCAGCACCTTCGGATGCCATGAAGCCGCGTCGTGCTCGGCCCGCTGGGGGTGACCGTGTTGTCCCAGCAGGCGCAGCGAGGAGGTGATCTGGGCGCGGGCACGACTGGCGGCGTCAGGGTCGAGATCCGCCTTGTTGATCAGTACCAGGTCCGCCACCTCCATCACACCCTTCTTGATCGCCTGCAACTCGTCGCCGGCGTTGGGCAGTTGCATCAGCACGAACATGTCGGTCATGCCGGCCACCGCCACCTCGCTTTGCCCGACGCCGACTGTCTCGACGATCACCACGTCGTATCCCGCGGCTTCGAACACCAGCATCGCCTCGCGGGTTTTCTCGGCGACCCCGCCCAACGTGCCGCTGGACGGACTGGGCCGGATATACGCCTTGTCGTGCACCGAGAGTTGCTCCATGCGCGTCTTGTCCCCCAGGATGGAGCCGCCCGAGACCGTCGACGACGGGTCGACCGTCAGCACCGCAACCGCCAACCCCTGATCGATCAGGTACAGGCCCAACGCTTCGATCAATGTCGACTTGCCGACGCCGGGCACCCCGCTCAGGCCGAGGCGAAAAGCGCCACCCGCATGCGGCATCAGGCGCGCCAGCAACAGGTCGGCCTGCGCCCGGTGATCGGCACGGGTCGACTCGAGCAAGGTGATGGCCTTGGCGATCGCGCGGCGTCGAGGCAGGCCCGACCCACCGATCACCGCATCGGCTAAAAGGTCATGCACCGGGCGCATTGCATCACCTTTGTCGGCGCAAGTCAGGACCTTCGACTCCATGAAATCTGGTCAGACGGCCTGTGCGGCACAAATCTGCTTGAGCACATCGGCCGCCGAGTCCGGGATCGGCGTACCCGGGCCATAGATGCCCTTGACGCCGGCCTGGTACAGGAAGTCGTAGTCCTGCCGCGGCACCACGCCTCCGACGAAGACGACGATGTCATTGGCGCCCTGCTGGCGCAATTCGGCGATGATGGCCGGCACCAGCGTCTTGTGGCCGGCAGCGAGCGTGGACACGCCCACTGCATGCACGTCGTTCTCGATCGCCTGGCGGGCGCATTCCTGCGGCGTCTGGAACAGCGGGCCGATATCGACGTCGAAACCGAGGTCGGCGAACGCGGTGGCCACCACCTTGGCGCCGCGGTCATGCCCGTCCTGTCCGAGCTTGGCGATCATCACCCGGGGCCGGCGCCCTTGCTGCTCGGCGAATTGCGCGATGTCCCGCTTGATCGTTTCCCATTGCTGCAGAACGGCTCCCGCATGGGCGGCGTTGTCATACGAAGCGGCATAGACGCCGCTGACCTTGTGCGTGTCGGCGCGGTGACGACCAAAAACCTTCTCCAGCGCATCGCTGACCTCGCCGACGGTGGCGCGCACCCGCATGGCCGTGATCGACAAATCGAGCAGGTTGCCACTATTGTCATGCGCCGCCTGTGTCAATGCTGCCAGAGCGGCATCAACCGCCGTGGTGTCGCGTTCGGCGCGGATCTTCCGCAACCGCCGGATCTGCCCTTCACGCACCGCGACGTTGTCGATGTCGCGCGTCTCGATCTCGTCATGGGACTGGAGCCGGTATTTGTTGACGCCGACAATGACGTCCTGTCCCGAATCGATCCGTGCCTGTTTGTCGGCCGCGGCAGCTTCGATCTTGAGCTTGGCCCAGCCACTGTCGACCGCCTTGACCATTCCGCCCATGGCCTGCACTTCCTCGATGATTTTCCAGGCCGCGTCGGCCATGTCCTGGGTCAGCTTCTCCATCATATAGCTGCCAGCCCAGGGGTCGATCACGTTCGGAATATGCGTCTCTTCCTGGATGATGAGCTGGGTGTTGCGCGCGATGCGGCTGGAGAAGTCGGTCGGCAGCGCGATGGCTTCGTCGAAGCTGTTGGTGTGCAGGCTCTGCGTACCGCCGAAAACAGCCGCCATGGCCTCGATCGTCGTGCGCACGATATTGTTGTAGGGGTCCTGCTCGGTCAACGACCAGCCCGAGGTCTGGCAATGGGTGCGCAGCATCAGGCTCTTGGGATTCTTGGCCTCGAATCCCTGCATGATGCGGTACCACAACAACCGCGCCGCGCGCAGCTTGGCCACTTCCAGATAGAAGTTCATGCCGATGGCCCAGAAAAAACTCAGCCGCGGCGCGAACTCATCGACATCCATACCCTTGCCGATCGCCGTCTTCACATACGCCTGGCCATCGGCCAGCGTGAAGGCCAGCTCCAGCGACTGGTTGGCACCGGCCTCCTGCATGTGATAACCGGAGATGCTGATCGAATTGAAGCGCGGCATATGGGCCGCGGTGTATTCCAGGATGTCGCCGATGATGCGCATCGACGGCAACGGTGGGTAAATATAGGTGTTGCGAACCATGAACTCCTTGAGGATGTCATTCTGGATCGTCCCGCTCAGCTGCGCCTGTTGCACACCTTGCTCCTGCGCTGCCACCACGTAACCGGCCAGCACCGGCAGTACCGCGCCATTCATCGTCATGGACACGCTGACCTTGGCCAGGTCGATCTGGTCGAACAGGACCTTCATGTCCTCCACGCTGTCGATCGCCACGCCGGCCTTGCCGACATCGCCTGTCACCCGCGGATGGTCGGAGTCGTAGCCGCGGTGCGTCGCCAGGTCGAAGGCAACCGAAACGCCCTGCCCGCCCGCTGCCAATGCCTTGCGATAGAAGGTATTCGACTCCTCGGCCGTCGAGAAGCCGGCGTATTGCCGGATCGTCCAGGGACGTACTGCGTACATCGTGGCTTGTGGCCCGCGCAGATACGGCGCGAACCCCGGCAGGCTGTTGGCATGCGTCAGGCCTTCAAGGTCGGCGGCGGTGTACAGCGGCTTGACGGTGATGCCGTCAGGGGTATGCCAGTTCAAGGCGTCGAGGTCGCCCCCGGGAACGGACTTGCGTGCCGCGGCCTGCCACTGCGCCATGTCGCTATCCGCGTCGGCTATGGATGCGCTCGGGGGTGATTTGTCGTAGCTCATGGCATGGGTCCGGATGGTTGCAGTCTGCCCTTCACGGTGCGCCGATCGGCTGATCCGTGAGTTGTGATGCGGGGATCGTTATTTATAATTATAAATTCACAATTCTTCCAACAAGCTGACGTCCCAACCCCTGGACCGCAACATGAAGGCCGCCCAATCCCTCGCCCCGCGTGCGCTGTACCAGGAGGTTGCCGAGCAATTGCGTCAGCGCATCTTCAGCAGCGAGTTGGCGCCCGGGAGCTGGATCGACGAGCTCAAACTGGCCAGGGACTATGGCATCAGCAGAACCCCGCTACGCGAGGCGCTCAAGGTGCTGGCCGCCGAGGGTCTGGTGACGATGAAGGTACGCCGTGGCGCATACGTGACCGAAGTGTCCGAGCGGGATCTGGCCGAGGTCTACCATGTGCTCGCCTTGCTGGAATCCGACGCGGCAGGACTGGTTGCAGCCCATGCCAGCGACGAAGAGCTGGCCGAGTTGCAG
>JBBRVD010000193.1:0-6902 GCA_038247175.1 Burkholderiales bacterium
ATGGCGCTGCCGCGGCGACGGCGCGCGCGGGACGCGTCGTCGCCATTGCAGGGTCACTTCAGCGAGAGGCTCACATCCGCCTGACTTGTTGGCCCCGGGCATGGACGGTTCAGCCCTGCAGCCGATCAGCGCAACTGGATCGAATTGAACACCTGCGCGACACCGGGCAGGTCATTGGTGATCAGGACCGCGAAGGTCTTGAGGCTATTTCTGGACTGCATGGTTTCTCCTGAAGGAGTGATGGTCGGCGCGGGCCGACATTTGCATCCCCCCGCCCGATTATCGCGAGCCGATGGCATCGATCCAGGAGTCGGTCGCGCTCAGACCAGATCCCGAAGCGGATGCGCATGAACCGGCCAGGGGCTGTCGAAGAACGGCGCAACCATGTCGGCCAGGACCGCGTCGATCTGCGGTGGATTCCAGCGCGGATGGTGATCCTTGTCCACGGCCAGGGCGCGTACGCCCTCGACCACCTCCAGGTCGGCTCCGCGACGACCCAGATGCACGGGATGGAAGCACCGCCGCACCAGGTCCCGCTCCATGCGCAGTTCGCACGCGAGGTCCATGTGGCGCGCCCGGCGCAGCTGCTCCAGCGTCACATGCAGCATGAGGGGGCTGCGTCGCGCCAGCACGGCTGCAGTCTCGGCCGCCCATGTGTCCTCTGCGGCTGCCGCGGCCTGCAGCGCGGCCACGATGGCAGGTATATCGGGCAGGCTGAAGATCCGGTCGACACCGGCGCCGGGCCAGTCACTGGCCGCAGCGCGATCGCCAGCGGCCGCCGTGCAGCGGCGCGCAACCACGTCTGCGTCCGGCAAGCTGCCGTCGGCGATGCCCGCCCACAATCCGGCCAGCACCGACGAAGGCACGACATGGTCGGCCAGGCCGGCAGTCACCGCCTGGGCGCCATCGATCACGATACCGGTCAATGCCAGATATTCACCCAGGTGTCCCGGGCAACGGCTCAGGAAATAACCGCCGCCGACATCGGGAAACAGGCCAATGCCGGTCTCGGGCATGGCCATCTTGGTGCGCTCGGTAGCGATACGCAATCGCGCACCCTGGGCCACACCCATGCCGCCGCCCATGACGATGCCGTCCATGAAGGCCACCAGCGGTTTCGGATAGTGGTGGATCAGGTGGTTGAGCCGGTACTCTTCGGTGAAGAAATCCTCGAGCGCCGGATCGCCTGCCAGCGCCGCCTTGTGAAAGAACCGGATGTCGCCACCGGCACAAAACGCGCCGAAAGGCCGGTGGGCCGCGGGATCCGACGCATCCTTCACGCTGCCGCGTATCGCAACGATACGCACGATGTCGTCGTCGCGCCAGCGCAGCAATTGCGCCGTCAGCGTCCGGATCATCTCCAGTGTCAGGGCATTGAGGGCCCGTGGCCGCGCCAGGGTGATCTGTCCAGCCGACCCGGCCGTCTCGGTGACAACATGCGGCATGAAATTTCTGCTCCTGCCCGTCGTGGGCCCTGCATGGCGCCGGCGGACTGGTCCGCTGCGTCAATCTTCCTCGGTTGCGCCGTAGCGGCTATCCCAGCGCTCCGCCCTGGGGTCGATTTGCGGCACGCAATCGGGTCGCACCGCATCGGCGCGGAAGATCCACCACAAGCGCCGGTTCGCATAACCCACGACCTGCGCCTTGTCCGGATCGACGCAGGATGCCACTGCATTGCGCAACGCGAAGATCCAGCGCTGCCCGGGCGCCTCGGCCTGCCAGCGCACGGCCGCAGCATATTGTGCCTCCCACTCCCGCTTGAAGCCGAAGGTGGTGACCGGGCGGTCGGCCATCAGCAGGTTCTGCTCCTTCCATGCGACCAATCCGATCTCTGCCCGCGGGCCGGCGATCTGGCCTGCCTTGCGCATCACGCCCAGGGCTGAATTCGAGTCGTTGAGCAGGAGCGAAGCCCAGATGCCCCAGATCATCCAGAAGCCGGCCATGCCGGCCAGCAAGGCATGCACGCCGCGGCGCGGCCGAAACGCCGCGGCCGCGAGCAGGAACACGGCGCCCATGCTGATACCCATCCACCACAGGCTGCGGCCGCCGTCGGCCAACCCGCGCTCGGCAATCTGCTCCTCCATGCGGCTCCAGTGACCCTGCAGGGCCCAGATGCCGCCCAGCAGCAGAAAGGCACCCGCCGCCAGCGCCGCCAGCCAGGCGATGACGCGCATCCAGCGCGCGTTCACGCTTGCCTGCAAGGTCGGCCCCAGCGCGAGCGCCAGCATCGGCAGCATCGGCATCAGGTAGACCTCCCGCTTGCCGCCGGCCAGGCTGAAGAAAAACACGACCAGCACCGACCAGCCCAGCAACAGCAGCAAACGGGCATCACGCTGGCGCAACCCCTGGATCCAGCCGCGCCAGGCGCCCAGATAGGCCAGCGACAGCGGAAAGAAGTGCAGCACCAGCACCGGCAGGTAATACCAGAACGGTTGCGCATGGCCTCCCACGGAGCCGCCGTAACGCTTGGCGGTCTGCTGCAGCAGGATGTCGTTGACGTAGGCGTCGTACTCTGCCGTACCCCGCGCATGCGCCACCAGCAGCATGGGCACCAGCCACAACGCGATCGCCGCCAAGAAGGCGAGCGCGCCGCCGGCCCATTGCAGCGCCGACCCTGGCGTGCGGTTCACACCGTCCCAGCCGCGCGCACGGGCAAACAGCCAGGGCAGGATCATCAACAGCGCCAGCACGCCGACACCCTTGGTGATCACGCCCAGGCCCGCGGCAAAACAACCGAACCAGTAGGCGCGCCAGTTCGGCCCCTTGAGCAGGTGCAACAGCAAACCCCAGTTGGCCAGCGTGATCCACATCATCACCAGCGGATCGATCTGGGCCCGCTTGACCTGGTAGACAAACTGGAATGTGACCAGTACCGCCGCAGCCGCAAACAGACCGACCCGGGGATTCCACAGGCGCCGGCCAAGGTCCCAGGTCAGGACAAGCGTCAGCATGCCTGCCAGCAGCGAGGGCAGAAGAAAGGCGATACGCCAACTGCCAAACAGCTGGAACGCGGCCGCCTCCATCCACATCAGCATCGGCGGCTTGTCCGAATACAGTTCCGTGCCGCGCTGCGGGAACAACCAGTCGCCGGATTCCACCATCTGCCTGGCCACCAGCGTGAAGCGAGGTTCGTCGGACGGCCAGGGATCGCGCAGCCCGATGCCAGCGCCCAGCACCACCAGGGCAATCAGCATCAGCCACCAGAACAGCCGGCGATCCATCGCCGCGTCGGTGGGTGCAGCCGATGGCACAGACGTCATCGCTTCACCTCGCCCGAGTGAACCTGGGCGATCCGGGCCCGTCGCTGCAGCCACATCACGCCAAGGATATCGACCAGTCCGACCCACAACCGGTTGCCGACGCCGTAATGCGACTGCCCGTGCACGCGGTTGCGATGCCGCACCGGCACCGACTCCACCGTGCCGCCGGCACGCCGGAACAAAGCCGGCAGGAACCGGTGCATGTGGTCGAAATACGGCATGTCGAGGAAATCCTCCCGCGCGAACAGCTTCAAACCGCAGCCGGAGTCTGGCGTCGCGTCGCCCAGCAGGACGGTGCGAGCCTGGTTGGCCACTCGTGAGGACAGTCGCCGCAGCCAGGTGTCCAGCCGCTTGGCGCGCCAGCCTGCGACCATGACCGGGCCGCCGCCGGCAGCGGCGCGTTGCAGTTCGCGCCAGCGCGCCAGCAAGGCTGGAATGTCGCCCGGATGATTCTGTCCGTCGCCGTCGAGCGTGGCAACCACCGGACCACGCGCGGACCGCACCCCGGTTCGCACGGCCGTGCTCTGGCCGCAGTTGTTGCGGTGCTGCACCACCACCAGCCAGGAATGGGTTCGTGCGTATTCCAGCAATACGCCTGCCGTGTCGTCGCTGGAGTGGTCGTCAACGAAAACCGCCTCGAACGACGCGACATGGGTCAATGCGGCTTCGATCTCGTCCAGCAGTGAGACGACATTGCCGGATTCGTTGTGCACTGGCACAACCACGGATATCTGAGGGGCGCTTGCAAGCATGGGAGTGAGGCGGGATCGCGAAGGGGCGGGGCATTGTCGCACCGGCGGCGCATCGCGAGCGGGTCCTGCCTACAATGTTGCGAGCCGCAAGCCCCGCGCCACCGGCCAGCGCCGGGCGCAGCGCCGTCCCCCATAAGAGGCCGCATGATGCACGCCGTGACGCCACCCGCCACCGCCGATACCGGACCCCACCCATGCCTTTGCGCTGGATCCTCGTCTTGACCACGCTGCTGCAACTGGCGGCCTGCACCCACCCGCCATGGCCGCGGGGCTCGGTAGACGAACTCTTCCCACAGCCCGGGCGCCGTCCGCAGTTGAGCACGGTCCGGGTCCAGGACATGGACATCGGCGTGGTGCAGCTGCCGAGCGCCCATCCACACGCTACACCGATCGTGTTCGTGCACGGGTCTCCCGGCGGCTGGACCTCGTGGGCACGATTCCTGGACACGCCTGCACTCGACACGCTCGGCCCGCGCATCGCGATGGACCGGCCCGGTTTCGGGCGCTCGGGCGCAGCCGGCGTGGTGCCGGATCTGCGGCGCCAGGCCGCACTGCTGGCCGAGCTGATCCCGCCGGGCGCGCCGGCTGTGCTGGTCGGGCATTCGTTGGGCGCCCCGTTGATCGCGTGGATGGCGATCGACCATCCCGAGAAAGTCTGTGGTGGCGTGATGCTTGCCGGCTCCATGGCGCCGGACCTGGAAGCACCGCGCTGGTACAACCATCTGGCCGACAACTGGCTGGCGCGCCGGCTCCTGTCGCCAGCCATGACCCGCTCAAACCACGAGATGATGGTGCTGCAATCCGAATTGCAGAGGCTGGACGCGGCCTTGCCGCAACTGCGCAGGCCGATGATCGCGATGCAGGGTGACCGCGATCCGCTGGTGGACCCGCGCACCGCCGACTACCTGGAACAACGCGGGCCCAAGCCCTGGATGCAGGTCGAGCGGCTGCCGGGCAAGGACCATTTCTTCCTGTGGACTGAACCGGCGTCGGTGCTGCGCCAGATCGAACGGCTGCAGTGCAGCGTGCCGTGAATGCCCTTGCAGCTGCCGGGTGTCAGGGGGCGATCGCCTCCTGCCCACCCATGTAGGGCCGCAAGGCCTCGGGTACGGTCACCGAGCCGTCGGCGTTCTGGTAGTTCTCCAGCACCGCTACCAGCGTGCGCCCCACCGCCAGGCCGGAGCCGTTGAGCGTATGCACGAATTCGTTCTTGCCCTGGGCGTTCTTGAACCGTGCCTGCAGGCGGCGCGCCTGGAAAGCCTCGCAATTGGACACCGAGCTGATCTCGCGATAGGTATTCTGCGCCGGCAACCAGACCTCGAGGTCGTGCGTGCGCGCCGCGCTCGGCCCCATGTCGCCGGTGCACAAGGCCATGACCCGGTACGGAAGGCCCAGGCGCTGCAGGATGGTTTCGGCGTGCCGCGTCATGTCCTCGAGTGCCTGGTAGCTGGCATCCGGGTGCACGATCTGCACCATCTCGACCTTGTCGAACTGATGCTGGCGGATCATGCCGCGGGTGTCGCGCCCGTGGCTGCCAGCCTCGGAGCGGAAACACGGCGTGTGGGCGGTCAGGCGCATCGGCAGCGCCGTCAACGGCAGCACCTCGTCACGCACGAAATTGGTCAGCGGCACCTCGCTGGTCGGAATCAGGTACAGCGCCGCGGTGTCTGGCTGGTCTTCGGCGTCCTGGCCACCCTTCTTCGCGGCAAAGAGGTCGCCTTCGAACTTGGGCAGCTGCCCGGTGCCGCGCAGGCTGTCGGCATTGACGATATAGGGTGTGTAGCACTCGGTGTAGCCGTGTTCGAGCGTCTGCACGTCGAGCATGAATTGGGCCAGCGCCCGGTGCATGCGCGCGATGGCGCCCTTGAGCACGGTGAAGCGGGCGCCGGTGAGCTTGACGCCGAGATCGAAATCCAGTCCCAGCGGCGTGCCGACGTCCACATGGTCGCGGACCGGGAAATCCATGGCCCGCGGTGACCCCCAGCGGCGCAACTCCTGGTTGTCGGTCTCGCCGGCGCCGACCGGGACGCTGGCATGCGGCAGGTTGGGTACGGCGAGCAACAGCGCCTGCAGGTCATGCTGGATCTGCTCCAGCCGAGCCGCCGATGCGTCGAGTTCCGTCTTCATCGAGGCGACATCGGCCATGACCGCATCGACCTCGGCCTGCGCCGCGGCGCCCTGGGGTTTGAGCAGACCGATCCGCTTGCTCTGGCTATTGCGCCGGGCCTGCAGTTCCTCGGTCCGGGTCTGGATGGTCTTGCGTTCGGCTTCGAGCGTGCGGAAATGCTCCACGTCGAGGAAAGGTTGCGGATTTTTGCGCGTCTGCAACCGGGCCACAGCCGCTTCCAGGTCCTTGCGCAGTAAATTGATGTCGAGCATCGGGCCATTCTAGTGAGCGCCCCCAGCCCAGGCCTCGCCCGGCCACCCAAGTGGGTGCGAGGAAACCGGGGACGGCCCGGCAAACGGCTAATCCAGCTTGAGCCCCTTGGGCAGCGGGAACTTGGTGGTCTCGGCAATGCCGTCGAGCCGGCGCACCGAGACCGCGCCCAGCGCCTTGATACGCTCGATGACCTGGCGCACCAGCACCTCGGGCGCCGAGGCTCCGGCGGTCAGGCCGACGCGCTGCTTGCCTTCCAGCCAGGCCGGCTGCAGTTCGTCGGCGTTGTCGATCATGTAGCTTTCGGTACCCAGCTTGTGCGCCAGTTCGCGCAGCCGGTTGCTGTTGGAACTGGTCGGACTGCCGACCACGATCACCACATCCACCTGCGGACTGAGCAGCTTGACCGCGTCCTGGCGGTTCTGCGTCGCGTAGCAGATGTCCTGCTGCTTGGACTGGCGCGCCCCTGGAAACCGCAGCTTGACCGCCGCGGCAATTTCCGCAGCGTCGTCG
>JBBRVD010000194.1:0-6884 GCA_038247175.1 Burkholderiales bacterium
AGAACAAAAAACAGGAGCGGGACAAGCTGGCCCTGGACAAGAAGCAGCGCGACCTCGAGGAAGCCCGCGAGCGCGCCACCGAGAAGCAGCGGCTTGCGGCGCAGCAGGCGGAACAGGACGCCAAACGGGTCCAGGAGGAAATCCAGAAGGCCCAGGAAGAAACGGCCAGGCTCGAAGCACAGCGCCAGGTCAACCTGGCGCGCATGGCCGGCCTGGCGGGCGCGAGCGGCGCGCCAGGCTCCACCGGGACGGCGCAAAAGGCCAGCGGCGGCTCCAGCAGTTATGGCGGCCGGGTCAGCGCCATCGTCAAACCCAACATCGTGTTCACCGAGAATCCGCTGGACAATCCGACCGCGCTGGTCGAAGTGCGCACAGCACCTGATGGCAGCATCGTCGGGCGCAAGCTGATCAAGAGCAGCGGCAACAAGGCCTGGGACGAGGCGGTGCTCCGGGCGATCGACAAGACGGCCGTGCTACCACGCGATATCGACGGCACGGTGCCGACGGTGCTCGAAATCAACTTCCGGCGCCGCGACTGACGCGGCGGGCCACCGCCCCCTACTCGTAGACGATCACGGCCTGCCCCTGATCGGCCTGCGCGCGCCAATGCGCCAGCGCCGCATCGGTCGGAAAGAAACGCATCGCGTCGCCCAGCTGCAACTCTGCGCTGGCACCACCGGAGTCACCCGTGCGTGTCACCAGCAGCCGGATGCCCAGGCCACGCACCTGTTCTCCCTGCTCGGTCTGTTCGCACCGGGCCGGAAACTCCTTGAGCAGCCGCGCCACGTCCGGCGCACGGCCATGGACGGCGACCCGCAGGAACTTGCCGAAACGGCAGCGTGCCTGGTCCAGGTCCCAGATCTGGTTCACGTTCAGTTGCATGCCGCCGGTGAACCGGTCCGGCATCAGCCGGCCCATGACGACGATCAGCTGATCGTCCTTGAGCAACTGGCGGTGGGCATGGATCAGCGCCTCGTCGGCGCGGGACTCGATCACACCCGACTTGTCGTCGAGCTTGAACAGGGCCAGCTTGCCACGCTGGCCATTGATGATGCGCAAATCGCTGACGATGCCGGCCAGCAATTGCGGCTCGCGGGTGTCCATCAGGTCTTCGATCTGGCGCTTGGCGAAGCGCCGCACCTCCAGCGCGACTTCGTCGAACAGGTGGCCGGACAGGTAGAACCCGATGGCGGTCTTCTCCTGCGTCAACTGTTCCTTGACACCCCAGGGCACGGCCTCGACCGGCTCCGGCTCGCGGGCGCTCGAGCCGTGCTCGTCCGGCCCGCCCAGGTCGAACAGGCCGCCCTGCAACGCGTTGGCCTCGGTCATGCTGGCGTAGTCGAACGCCAGGTCGATCGAGGCCACCAAAGCGGCGCGGTTGCGCTGCAGCGCGTCGAAGGCACCGGCCTTGACCAGCGCCTCCAGGCAGCGCTTGTTGAGACGGCCGCGGTCGATCCGCACACAGAAGTCGAACAGGCTGGTGAATGGCCCGCCCTCGGCACGAGCCGCCACGACGGACTCGATGGCCTGCTGGCCAGTGCCCTTGATCGCACCGAGCCCGTAACGAATCGTCTTGTCGTTGACCGGCTCGAACCGGTACAGGCCACGATTCACATCCGGCGGCTCGAAGGCCATGCCCAGCTTGCGCGCATCCTCGTACAACAGGCGCAGCTTGTCGGTGTTGTCCATCTCCACCGTCATGTTGGCGCAGAAGAACTCGGCCGTGTAATGCACCTTGAGCCAGGCCGTGTGGTAGGCCAGCAGCGAATAGGCAGCGGCGTGCGACTTGTTAAAGCCGTAGCCAGCGAACTTCTCCATCAGGTCGAACACCTCGTCCGCCTTGACCTGGTCGATATGGTTCTTCGCCGCCCCGTCCCGGAAGATCTGCCGGTGCTCGGCCATCTCCTCGGGTTTCTTCTTGCCCATCGCCCGACGCAGCATGTCGGCGCCGCCCAGTGAATAGCCGCCCAGGATCTGCGCGGTCTGCATCACCTGCTCCTGGTAGACCATGATGCCGTAGGTCTCGGACAACATGTCGGCCACCAATGGATGCGGGTACTCCACCACCTCCTTGCCGTGCTTGCGCGCCACGAACGATGGGATCAGGTCCATCGGGCCGGGTCGGTACAGGGCGTTGAGCGCGATCAGGTCTTCGAGCCGGGTCGGCTTGGCGTCGCGCAGCATGCCCAGCATGCCGCGCGATTCGAACAGGAACACGGCCTCGGTCAGGCCCTCGGGGAACAACTGGTAGACCCTGGCGTCGTCCAGCGGCAGGTTCTCGAAAGCAAAGTCCTGCTGGCCCTTGTGGCGCTTGCGGATCAGCTCCTTGGCAATCTCCAGGATGGTCAGCGTGGCCAGGCCCAGGAAGTCGAACTTCACCAGGCCGACCGCCTCGACGTCGTCCTTGTCGTACTGGCTGACCGCCGAATCGCTGCCGGGCTGCTGGTACAGCGGGCAGAAATCGGTCAGCTTGCCGGGCGCGATCAGCACGCCGCCGGCGTGCATGCCGACATTGCGCGTCATGCCCTCGAGTTTTTGCGCCAGCGCCAGCAGGGTCTTGACGTCCTCCTCCTTCGCGAGCCGCTCGGCCAGGATGGGCTCGGCCTTGAGCGCGCCGTCGATCGTGATATGCGTGCCGGGCTTGTTCGGGATCAGCTTGCTGATGCCGTCGCAGAAGGTGTAGCTCATGTCGAGCACCCGGCCGACGTCGCGGATGGCCGCGCGTGCGGCCATGGTGCCGAAGGTCGCGATCTGGCTCACGGCCTCCTTGCCGTACTTGGACTTTACATAGTCGATGACCCGGTCCCGGTTGGCCTGGCAGAAGTCGATGTCGAAGTCGGGCATGGACACCCGCTCCGGATTCAGAAACCGTTCGAACAGCAGGTTGTACTGCAGGGGGTCCAGATCGGTGATGCCCTGCGCGTATGCCACCAGCGAGCCGGCACCCGAACCCCGGCCCGGCCCGACCGGGCAACCGTTGTTCTTGGCCCAGTTGATGAAGTCGCCCACGATCAGAAAGTAGCCGGGGAAACCCATCTTCAGGATGGTCTGCATCTCGAACTCGAGCCGCTCGACATAGCGCGCCTGCTGCTTCTCGCGTGCAGCCGGATCGGGGTACAGATGCGCCAGCCGCACCTGCAGCCCCGCGTGCGACACATGTCGGAAATAATCCTCGGGCGACAGCTGGCGGCCATCGACCAGCGGAATCGGGAACTCCGGCAGCCGCGGCTTGCCCAGCACCAGCGTCAGGTTGCAGCGCCGCGCGATCTCCGCCGTGTTGGCCAGCGCCGACGGCAGATCGGCAAACAGCAGCTGCATCTGCGCGGTCGACTTGAAGTACTGCTCGCGCGTGAATCGCCGCACCCGGCGCGGGTTGCCCAGCATCTCGCCATCGGCAATACACACCCGCGCCTCGTGCGCCTCGTAGTCGTCGATCTGGGTGAACTGCACTGGATGGGTGGCAACCACCGGCAGATGCAGGCGCGACGCCAGCTGCACCGCCGCGCTCACATGGCGGTTGTCGTCCGGCCGGCCAGCACGCTGCAGTTCCAGGTACAGGCGGTGCGGAAACACGGTGGCCAGTTGCAGAGCCAGGTCATGGGCACGCGCCGCATCGTCCTGCAACAAGGCCTGACCGATCGCCCCGGCCTGCGCGCCAGACAAGGCGATCAGGCCTTCGGACCGTTCCCGCAACCAGTCCCACTTGATCACCGGCTGCGCACGGCCCGTGTTCTGGGTGAATGCCCGCGCCAGCAGCTCGCACAGGTTCAGGTAGCCGACGTGGTTCTGCGCCAGCACAATCATGCGCGACTGGGCCAGCGGGTCGGTTCCCAGGCCCTCGAGCACGATCTCGGCACCCAGCAGCGGCTTGACTCCGGCGCTGCGCGCGGCCTTGTAGAACTTGATCGCACCAAACAGGCTGTTCAGATCGGTGATGGCCAGCGCCGGCTGGCCGGCCGCCACGGCTGCCCCAATGCTGTCATCGATGCGGTTGGTGCCGTCGACGACGGAGAATTCGGTGTGCAGGCGCAAATGGACAAACATGGATTCATTGTAGTTTTTGCTGCGGTGCGAATGGTCACGCCAGACCGGGCCCGGCGGGGCCTCGCTGGCCTGCGCCACAATACCCCTGACCGCGCTACGGCCATGCCCGGCAGCAGCCACTCGACCAACCCCACCAAAACTTGTGCCAATCTGGGAAGCCCAAAACAACAGCCGTCAGCAAACCATGCTGTCGGTTGCTTGCGTCATCATCGGGCTGTTGCTGGTGGCGCTGCTGCACGATGCCGGGGCTCTCGATTCCAATGCCCAGGCCGGCTTCTGGTTCGGTGCCATTTTGCTGCTGATGGGCGGCACTACCTTTGCGGCCAATGCGCGCCAGCGCATCGTGATCGACCCGCAACAGCGCGAGATCCGGATCGAGACCCGGCGCCTGCTGGGCCGGCAGCTGCGCCGGATCCCTTTTGCCGACGTGCAGGACGTGCAGGTGGCCTGCCTGCAGACGCGATCGCAACACGCGATCCGCTATTTCCTGCAGCTGCAGTTGGCTGACGGCGAACCCTGCGCGCTGTTCGCGCCCGAACGTGTCTACGCCGGAGCCTCGGACCCGGCCGTCGTGGCCGGCTGGCGCACACGGCTGCAGCAATACCTGGCCACCCCAGCGGCCTGAGGGTCAGCCGTGCAGGCGCTCGACCTGCTGCGCAATACGCTGGCCGAACAGCCGGGCAGTTTCCAGGTCGCCGCTGGACATATGGGCCGCGCTGCCGTCGGACGGCGACTGGGCCATGGCGCCACTGTACGAGACCAGGTTGTTGATGTCGGCGCGCGTGGCCGCCTTGGTGTTGGCCGGCATCAGGCCCTGGCTGACCCAGATCATGCCGTGCTGCATCGCCAGCGTGAACAAGGTGTACAGCGTCGACAACTTGTCGCCGTTCAGGCCGGCGCTGTTGGTGAAACCGGCAGCCAGCTTGTCTTTCCAGGCCTGCACAAACCAGGGCTTGCTGGATGCGTCGGCAAACTTCTTGAACTGCCAGCTGACGTTGCCCATATAGGTTGGCGAGCCGAACACGATGGCCCGCGCCTGGGCCAGCTGATCCCAACCGCCCTGCGGCAAGTTGCCGTCGGCATCGATCTCCAGCAACTCGGCATCGGCTCCGTCGGCCACCGCCTGCGCCATGCGCAGGGTATGCCCGTAACCCGAATGAAACACCACAACGACCTTGCTCATGCCAGTCCTTCTTCTGTTGTCAAATGATCGATAACCGGTGCCCCAGCGCAAAGCCGCCCCGGCGCATGGCTTATGGTCAGGCCGTGCGGCGCGCGTCCACGCTCAGCGCACCGCCACCGAACGCGGCCAATATCAGCAGGCCACCCACGACGGCGATGTTCTTGAAGAAAATCTGTTGCTGAATCATGACCTGTTCTGCCGGCATGGCCCAGAAATTGTGGAACCCGAAGGTGGCCACCAGCGTGAACAGCGCCAGCGCCAGCGCGGCCCAGCGCGTGCCCCAGCCCAGGATCAGCGCCAGCGGAGCGACGATCTCCACCACGATGGCCACTACCGCGGCCAACTGCGGCATCGGCAGCCCGGCCGCTGCAATGTAGCCAACCGTGCCGTCGAATCCACCAATCTTGCTCAGACCGGCCGGCAGGAACAGGGCGGCCAGCAACAGGCGGCCGATCAGAGTCAATGGGGACTGCAATGCGTTGAACATGAAAAACTCCTTGTGATGGTGAAAGGGAAAAAACGGTTGCGGCGCTGCGGCTCAGGGCGCCAGGTCAAACACCAGCACCTCGGCGTCAATGCCGTCACCCAACGTCAGACGGCTCTCGCCCTGCACGCGCAACGCGTCGCCGGCATGCAGGATCTGACCGTTCACCGTGAGGCGGCCGCGCAGCAATTGCACGTAGGCCTTGCGCGTGGCATCGACGGGCAGCTCGGCCGACTCGCCGGCCTCGAACAGTCCGGCGTACAGCGCCGCGTCGGCGTGAAGGTGTACCGACCCCTCGGCGCCATCCTTCGATGCGACCAGCCGTAACACGCCGCGCTTTTGCGCATCGGAGAAGGTTTTCTGCTCGTAACCCGGCTCGACCCCGGCCGTATCCGGCTCGATCCAGATCTGCAGGAAATGCGTGCTGGCGTTGGGCGCGTGGTTGAACTCACTGTGTTGCACGCCAGTGCCGGCGCTCATGCGCTGCACGTCTCCTGGCGGTATGGCCTTGACGTTGCCCAGCGTATCCTGATGCGCCAGCGCGCCGCTGAGCACGTAGCTGATGATCTCCATGTCGCGGTGCCCATGGGTGCCGAAGCCGGTGCCCGGCGCAATGCGGTCTTCGTTGATGACGCGCAGGTTGCCCCAGCCCATGTGACGCGGATCATGGTAGTGGGCGAACGAGAAACTGTGCCGCGATTGCAACCAGCCATGGTCGGCCAGGCCGCGTTCGTCCGATCTGCGTAGTTCCAGCATGCACAACCTCCAGTTCGATGCCACTCCGTGTGGATGGCGTGAGCCGTACTTTAAGCCGGATCGGCGGCGCAGTGATTCGCGCCGATTGATGGCATCATTCAAAAATACTGAACGAATGATGCCCGTATGCCCAAAACCTCCGCTGTGCTGACCCCCGACACCCTGGCCATGTTGCAAGCCATAGCACGCAGCGGCAGTTTCGCCGCGGCCGCGCGCAGCATCGGGCTGGTTCCCAGCGCCCTGACCTACCGGGTGCGCCAGATCGAGGAGGCGCTGGACGTGTTGCTGTTCGACCGGCGCAGCCGCAACGCCCGGCCCACGCCGGCGGGCCAGGAGCTGCTGCGCGAAGGTGGGCGGCTGCTGGAGGAAATCGAGGCCATGGCGAACCGGGTCAAGCGGGTTGCCACCGGCTGGGAG
>JBBRVD010000195.1:0-6822 GCA_038247175.1 Burkholderiales bacterium
CGCCGACAACCAGCCCGCATCGGTCAGGGCCTTGACGAAGGCCTCGGGGAAGCTGCGCGCATCGTCGATCTCCTGCCAGTAGCGGGAGTCGAATTGCGATACGACCGCGCGTACGCCGTCGCGCAGCTCGGTGAAAGCGTGAGGGGAGGAAATTTGTTGGGTCATCTGCAAAGGTTCAGGAAGCGCTGGCGAACATCTGTCCGCCGTCAATGTTGAGTACGCTGCCGCTGAGGTAGCCGCAACGCGGTGAGCAGCCGAATACGGCGAGGTCGGCAATCTCCTGCGGCTCGGGCAATGCCCGACAGGCTCCCTTGGGAGACATCGGCTTGGGCTGGGCAAATATCCAAGGCCTGGACGATGCATTGCCACTGCGTCCCGACTGCGCCATAGGCCGCTGCTGGGCCTCAACCGCGGCCTCGACCGACCACACGCCTTGCGCCAAGGCATGCTGCAGTGCGGTCAAGGTATCGGGCAATTCAGCCACGGGCCAGCCCCTGCAATACCTGCGCGAAGTCCTTTGCCGCGCAGGGCTGCGCCAATGCGGCAGCGTCCAGCGGCAGCGCCAGTTCCGCGTGGCGGCGCACTGTCTGAACCAGAACGTGCCGCTCGCGCGCATCCGCTGTGAACCGGCCTGCCTGCAAGGCGCGGTCCACGAACCCGGCCCAGTCGTCATGCGGACCATCGGTGCTGCGCATCGGCGCTGGATCAGACAGCGATGTCACGGTAAGATATACGCTGTGGTTGCATAAATATAAATATAACCTTTTCCTGGATACAGACAACCCTGGGGATTACCCTTACATGGCAAGCCGCAACAAGGATTTCATCAAGGCCAGCGACCGGATCCGGACCGAGATCGAGAACGCCGTCAAGGACGGCTCGGTGCTGCCGGGAGAGTCGATCGACGAGGCCGAGCTGGCCGACCAATACCAGGTGTCGCGCACCCCGATCCGCGAAGCCTTGATCCAGCTTCAAGCCCAGGGTCTGGTCACCAGCCTGCCGCGCGGCGGCATGATCGTCGCCAAGATGGACCTGCAGCAACTGCTGGCCTTGTGGGAATTGCTGGCCGAGCTCGAGGGCGTGGCCGTGCGGCTGGCCTGCGAGCGCATGACGGCACAGGAACTCGAGATACTGGTGCAGCTGCATGAACAGAGCCGGCACCACGCACTGGCCGACGATGTTGCCGGATGGCAGCAGAGCAATCTGCAGTTCCATGAACTGATCTACCGCGCGAGCCGCAATCCCTATCTGCGCATGGAGGTGCTCCGGATCCGCACCCGCACAGGGTATTACCGCCGCCACGCGTTTGGCGCGCTGGGCCGTATCCGCAGTTCGTTCGAGCAGCATCAGGCCGTGGTGGACGCGTTTCGCAAGGCGGATGCACCGGCGGTCGTGGCCGCCATGGTGCAGCACATGCGCCCGGCAGCCGATGCCAAGGGCCTGACCGACTTTATCGTCAACCTGCCGAAGGACGCGCTGACGCAGTGAGCAGGTCCGGGCTGCGACGGCGGGCGCCGCCCGTGCAGCTGCCCTGCGCAGGGAACTACGTGGCTGCCGTTGCCGAGCGGCTGAACGGCCGCTCCAGCGCCCGCTCGACCATCATCAGCCGGTCCTGCCCATACAACATCTCGCCGTCGACAAAATAGGTCGGCGAACCGAAGACGCCGCGGGCGATCGCCGCGTCGGTGTTGCGCAAGAACTCTGCCTGCGCTGCTTGCCCGAGCGCAGCGTCACGCAGCGGCTGCGGGTCCAGTCCTGTTTCGCGTGCAATGTCGCACAACACCTGCGGGTCGCCGACGTCCCGGTCGTCGCGCCAAAGGGCCGCCAGAATGGCCAGGTGCAGCTGATCGGCGTCGGCTCCCTGCTGCTGCGCCGCAATCACGAACCCGGACGGCAGGGCGCGGTCGCCGTAGTGGTGTCGCGGATCAACCAGCGCGGGAATACCCAGGTACTCGCTCCAGCGCTCGATTTCCCGCCCGAAGTAGTACGCGAGATGTCCCGCCGATCGCTGGTCGAAAGGCTGGCTGCCGCTGGCCGGAATCACGCGCGACAGATCGATCGGCAGGTGGTTCAAGCGTCGGCCGGATCGGCGCGCCAGGTCGATGATGCGCTGCGCGCCGAAGTAGGCGTAGATGGAACGGGTGGAGTAGAAGTAGTCGATGGCAGCGGGCATGGTGTGCCGATGGTCGCACAACCGTACGACAGGCCGCCGGCGTCAGTCAGCCGCGTACGATACCGGCTCTGGCACCAATAGGGCAGAATCCATTTCCCGGCTTCTCGCCTTCACTTGAGGAACCAAACCCATGCGTCTGTTTGCCGCTTCCATCGGTACCGAAACCAACACCTTCGCACCGATACCGACCGCACTCGAGAGTTTCCACGAGTCTTTCTACGCACCCCCCGGCCAGCATCCCGACGACGCCAAGTTGTGCACCGCCCCGCTGTGGGTCGCCCGGCGCCGGGCCAAGGCCGAGGGCTGGACCCTGGTCGAAGGGTCGTGCTCGTTCGCCGAGCCGGCCGGGCTGGTGTCGCGCCAGGCCTATGAAACCCTGCGCGACGAAGTGCTGGACCAACTGCGCGCGGCGATGCCGGTCGATGGCGTGCTGCTGGGACTGCATGGCGCCATGGTGGCTGACGGCTACGACGATTGCGAAGGGGACCTGATCGAACGCATCCGCGGCATCGTCGGGCCCACGGTACCGATCGGCGTGGAACTCGATCCGCATTGCCACCTGACGCGCAAGCGAGTGAAGAACGCCACGCTGATCATCTGTTTCAAGGAATTCCCGCATACCGATTTCGTCGCGCGTGGCGAGGAGGTGGTGGAACTCACGCTGCAGGCGGCCCGCGGCCAGATCAAACCGGTGATGTCGATGGTCGACTGCCGCATGATCGGCAGCTTCCCGACCACCATCCAGCCGATGCGCGGCTTCGTCGACAAGATCAGCGCGCTCGAGGGCAAGGACGGCGTGTTGTCGATCTCGCTGGCGCACTGTTTTCCTTACGCCGACGTGCCCGAGATGGGTTCACGGGTGCTGGTGGTGACCGACGATCGGCGCGAGGCCGGCGACGCACTGGCGCGGGTGCTGGCCGACGAGTTCTTCGGCATGCGCGGCAAGACCCAGCCGCAGTACCACACGCCGGACGGTGCGATCGACATCGCGCTCCAGGAAAGCGGAACCGTCGTCGTGGCCGACCCGTCTGACAACCCTGGCGGGGGGGCGCCGGGCGACTCCACCGTCATTCTGCGCCGGCTGATCGAGCGCAGGATCACCAACGTGGCGCTGGCGCCGATCTGGGACCCGATTGCGGTACGCATGTGTTTCATGGCCGGCGTCGGCGGACAATTGCGGCTGCGTTTCGGCGGCAAGACCGCGCCCACCTCGGGCCAGCCGATCGACGCACTGATAACCGTGACCCGGCTCGAGCGCGACGCCACACAGACCTTCGTCGATGCCAAGATTCCGCTGGGCGACTGCGCCGCGATCGAGTTCGACGGGATCTCGGTCGTGCTGATCACCAAACGGACCCAGGCACTGGGCAGCGACCTGCTGACCGGCATGGGCGTGGAGATCCGCGGCAAGAAGATGGTCGTGGTCAAGTCGACCAACCATTTCCATGCCGCGTTTGCGCCGCTGGCCAGCCGCGTGTTGTACTGCGATTCGGGCGGCCCGATCCCGCGCGACCATCGGCAGGTGCCTTATCAACGGGTCCAGCGTCCGATCTGGCCGCTGGACGAGAACGTGGAGCCCGTGCTGCTGACATGATCGGCATGTCGCAGCCACATTTTTCATTTCGTCTGGAGAAACAGCATGACCACACCGTATGACCGCCTGAAGGAACTCGGCCTCGAGTTGCCCAACCCCGCCACCCCGATGGCCAACTATGTGCCGTTCCAGCTCGTGGGAGGGTTCCTGTACCTGTCCGGCCAGGGACCGCGTCGCGCCGACGGCACGCTGCATACCGGCAAGGTCGGGGCCGAAGTCAGCATCGAAGACGCCTACCAGCACGCCCAACTGACCGGGCTGAACCTGCTGGCCGTGGCCCACCTGGCGCTGGGCGACCTGGCGCGCATCAAACATGTGGTCAAGGTGCTGGGCATGGTCAATGCCGTGCCCAGCTTCGGCGACCATCCCAAGGTCATCAACGGCTGCTCCGACCTGTTCGTCAACGTGCTTGGCGATGCGGGCCGGCATGCCCGCTCGGCGGTCGGCATGGGATCGCTGCCGGGCAACATCTCGGTCGAGATCGAGGCCATCCTGCAGGTCGACGGCTAGCGACTTCGCCCGCTCTTGCGCCATGCCCGCCATGCCCGCCATGCGCGAGACCACGCTCGCGGCCGTTACCGGCGCCCGCGATCACGACATCCGGCGCTTGCTCGGACTGCGGCCGATCATCAATGTGTCGGGCACGATGACGGTGCTCGGCGCCTCCATCATGGTTCCGCAGGCGGTGGTGGCGATGGCTGCCATCGCCACCGAGTTCATCGACATGGCGGCGCTGCACGACGCCGCCAGCAGCGTGATCGCGGAAGTCACCGGTGGCGAAGCGGGTTTCGTCACCGCCAGTTGCGCCAGCGCGATCACGCTGGCCGTGGCCGGCACGATGAGCGGCGACAAGCTGCTGGCCATCGAGCGGCTGCCCGACACCCGGGGCCTGCGCAACGAGGTGCTGGTGCAACTCGGGCACATGGTCGGTTATGGCGCCTCGCTGCACCAGACGATCGCGATGACCGGCGCCCAGGTGGTTCCCGTGGGCACAGTCAGCATGACCCAGCCCTACCAGCTCGCGCAGGCGATCAGCGAACACACCGCCTGCGTGGTGTACGTTGTATCGCACATGACGGTGCAGCATGCCATGCTGGCACTGGAGACGGTCTGCGCGATCTGCCATGAACGGAATGTGCCGGTGATCGTCGATGCGGCGTCCGAATACGACCTGCGCGGCTTCCTGGCACGGGGCGCCGACATCGTCGTCTACAGCGGACACAAGTTCCTGGGCGGCCCGACTTCGGGCATCGTGGCCGGACGCGCCGAGCTGGTGCGCGCAGCCCGTCTGCAGAACCGCGGTATCGGCCGCGGCATGAAGGTCGGCAAGGAGAGTATTGCCGGTGTCATGGCCGCATTGCAGGCCTGGCAACAACGTGACCACGCTGAAATCCGCGCCCGCGAAAACGTGGCGCTCGATCTCTGGCAGCGGGCATTGCAACCCTTCGCGGCACTGCGCTGCACGCGCATCGACGACCCGACCGGCAACCCGCTGCAGCGCCTGCGCGTGCAGCTCGCCATCGGTGGCCGATGGACCGCACGCTCGCTCGCCGACAGGCTGGCGCAGGGCGATCCGCCGGTCATGGTGCGCGACTACCAGACGGACCTGGGCTACTTCGACCTCGATCCCTGCAACCTGCACCCAGGTGAGGAGCAGGTGGTCGCACAGCGGCTGCTCGACGTGCTGACAGCAGCAGCCCCCTGAGCCATGCGCCGATGCATCGAGACCGTCGCGCGGCCCAGTGGCGTCGCGCCGGATCACCCGCGCGTGACTCGCCGATGGTGCCCATTTTTCTGCTGCATCAGCCTGTGCCTGCTGTCAAGTCCCGCAGGCGTTGCGCCAGCGCATGGGTAGTTACCCGCACTTGCTTGCCCACCCCAGATGAATGTGCTTAAATTAATTCTGACTTTGCAACCATGGCTGACGAGCCGGTATTTTCCGGTCGAGACAACAGCCGATCAACAGGAGATGCTTCGATGACCCATTCACGACGTTCTGTCTTGTCTGCAGGTGTGGCTGCGGCGGCGGTGGCCGGTGTCGGCACCCCACTGCTGGTGCGCGCGCAGGCCAGACCACCACGTCAGGCTCGCATGGTTCCCCACGGCGATCTGAACGTGCTCGACCCGATCTGGACCACGCAGAACATGGCGGCGTACCACGGCGCCATGATGTATGACACGCTGTTTGGCATCGACGCGAATTTCAATCCGCAACCACAGATGGTGGGCAAGACCGACATCTCGGCCGACAGGAAAACCTACACCTTCGAGTTGCGTCCCGGCCTCAAATGGCATGACGGCACACCGGTCACCTCCCGCGATTGCGTGGCCTCGCTGCGCCGCTGGCAGGTCAAGGACGGCGCTGGCACCCACCTGTGGGCCCGTGTCGCTGACACGCCGGTGGTCGACGACAAGACCTTTCGCATCGTGCTCAAGGAGCCCTACGGCCTGCTGATCGAGGCCCTGGCCAAGACCAGCACCCCGGTTTGCTTCATGATGAAGGCCGAGATCGCCGCCACCGATCCGAACACCCAGATCACCAAGCACATCGGATCGGGGCCATTCCGGTTTGTGGAGGCCGAGTACCGCCCGGGCAGTCGCGTGGTCTACGAGAAAAACAACGACTACGTGCCGCGCAGCGAACCCGCTTCTGGCATCGCAGGCGGCAAGGTCGTGAAACTCGACCGTGTGATCTGGGACATCATGCCCGACGCGCAAACAGCCGCATCCGCATTGATGACCGGCGAAGTGGATTTTTTCGAGGTGCCGCCAATCGACATCCTGCCGGTCCTGGCCGCAGCGCCCGGCGTCAAGGTCGAGGTGTTCAACAAGTTCGGCAACGTCGGTTATGGCCGGCTCAATCACCTGCACCCGCCCTTCAACAACCTGAATGCGCGGCGCGCCGCTCAACTGGCCATCAACCAGGAAGACATCCAGCGCGCGGCCGTCGGCAACAAGGAATACTATCGCACCTGTGGTTCGCATTTCACCTGTGGCTCGCCGATGGGTGTCGAGGACGGCTCGGAAGCGCTGATGCTCAATGCCCCGATGGCCG
>JBBRVD010000196.1:0-6797 GCA_038247175.1 Burkholderiales bacterium
CCCTGGATACGTGCCGTCATGTTGACCGGCGGGCCGACGACGTTGAAGGCCAGCCGATTGGGCGCACCGACATTGGCATGGGTCACCGTGCCCAGGTGCAGGCCCAGTCCGAACGCGATCTCGGGCTGCCGGGATCGGCGACGCCGGTTGTTGACCACCGCGATGGTGTCAAAGGCGTCCACGGCCGCGTCGAGCGCGGCGGCACAGACTTCGGCGGTACGCGCCGGATCCTTGATCTCGAACACGATCAGGATGGCGTCGCCGATGAACTGCAGGATCTCTCCGCCCCGGGCGGCGGCGGCGGCGGCACAATATTCGTAGTAGTCGTTGAGCAGGCGCAACAGCTCGTCGGTGGGCAGTGTTTCGCTCAACGCGGTGAAGCCGCGCAGGTCGGAATACCAGAACGCGGCCGAGATCTTTTCGCCGTCGCCGCGCTTGACCTGGCCTTGCAGGATACGTTCGCTGATGCGCCTGCCCACGAAGGTGTCGAGCAGGCCCAGTACGGTGCGGCGCATCACCAGCAGTTCCATGTGCGGCGTGAGCAAATCGGTCAACGCCTGCATCCGGGCCACGTCGTCGTCGTTGAAGCCGGCCGGGTCGCGGGTGGCCACGGTCAGCACATTGACGGTGCGGTCGGCGAAGATCATCGGCAACGCCAGGTAGTCGCGCACGCCAATGGCACGCAGCTCCTGCCAGATCGAATGCTCGTCGGGTGGCGGTTCGGTTTCGATGCGATGGTGCAGCGGCGCCGCATGCTGGTGCACATACTGGATCGGGCTTCCGATATAGGCATCGGTCTGTTGCACGCCATGCGCACCGGACCAGAATCGCGCGCCGTCCTCGCGTGTCCAGCTCAGCCCCACGGCCACCAATTGCGGGTGCAAGGTACCGCAGGACACGCGCAGCCGGTCGATGCGAGCGCCGGCCGCATCGAGCCGTTCCATCAACGTCTCGGTCATCGTCATCGGGTCGGCGATGAAACGTCCCTCGGTGTACAGCCAGATCGCCACCGATTCAAGTGACCATGCGTGGGACGGCCTGGCAGGGTGCTCGGGCGTTTGATCGACTTCTTCAGCTGCCAGCACCGGCAACAGGTTTTCGCTCATCGTCGGAGCTCCGCTGCGATACGGCGCGCAGCCTTCTCGGCAATCATCAGCGTGGGCGCATTGGTGT
Source organism: Burkholderiales bacterium (assembly GCA_038247175.1). Classification (GTDB taxonomy): domain Bacteria; phylum Pseudomonadota; class Gammaproteobacteria; order Burkholderiales; family Burkholderiaceae_C; genus CAISIP01. The sequence goes on from JBBRVD010000196.1 coordinate 1,174, forward strand.
TGCCGCTGGTGATGGTCGGCATCACGCTGGCATCGACGACGCGCAGACCTTCAACACCACGCACGCGCAGCTGCGGATCGACAACGGCTAGCGGGTCGTCGTCGCGGCCCATCTTCGCCGTGCCCACCGGATGAAAAATCGTGGTGGCGATGTCGCCCGCCAGGCGCGCCAGTTCGTCGTCGGTCTGAAACTGCAGTCCGGGCTTCCATTCCTCGGGCCGGTATCGCGCCAACGCCGGCTGAGCCGCGATCTGGCGCACCTGGCGCAGGCTGTTGGCGGCGATCAGGCGGTCCTCGTCGGTGCTCAGGTACCGTGGCGCGATCGCCGGCGCGTCGTCCGCCGATGCGCTGGTGATCATCACCGAACCGCGGCTGGTCGGGTTCAGGTTGCAGACGCTGGCGGTGAAGGCTGGGAACGCATGCAGCGGTTCGCCGAATGCATCCAGGCTCAGCGGCTGCACGTGGTATTGGAGGTTTGGATGCGGGCGGGACGGGTCGGAGCGGCTGAAGGCGCCGAGCTGGCTCGGCGCCATGCTCATCGGGCCGGTGCGGCGCAGCAGGTATTCCAGTGCGATCCCGGCTTTGCCGATCAGGCTGTTGGCCAGTGTGTTGAGTGTGCGTACGCCCTGCACCTTGAATACCGCCCGGATCTGAAGATGATCTTGCAGGTTGGCGCCCACTCCCGGTACATCCCGCACTACATCGATCCCGTGCTGCTTGAGTAGATCGGCTGGCCCGATGCCCGAGCGCTGCAGCAACTGCGGTGAACCGATGGCACCGGCGCAAAGGACGACTTCGGACCCGGCGCGGACCGTCAGGCGCTGGCCGCCGCGGCGCAGCAGCACGCCAATGCATCGTGGCCGGCCTGACGGTTCGGTCTTGAACACCACTCGCTCGGTCATCGTCTCGGTCCAGACCTGCAGGTTGGAGCGACTGCGGATCGGCCGCAGAAAGGCCTTGGACGCGTTCCAGCGCCAGCCGGCCTTCTGGTTCACCTCAAAAAAACCGACACCGAAGTTGTCGCCGGTGTTGAAGTCACTGCTGCCAGGGATGCCGGCCTCGGTCGCGGCAGCGGCGAAGGCCTCGAGCACCTCCCAGCGCAGCCGCTGTTTGTCGACACGCCATTCGCCACCATGACCGTGCAGATCGGAGTAGCGGCCACCGTCGTGCTGCGGGTCGGCGCCGCCGTCGAGCCGGAAATGGTCTTCGTGGGCTTTAAAGTCGGCCAGGCTGTTGGCCCAGGTCCAGTCATCGTCGCCGGTCTGTGCGGCCCAGCCGTCGTAGTCGCGCGCCTGGCCGCGCATGTAGATCATGCCGTTGATCGACGAGCAGCCCCCCAGCGCCTTGCCGCGCGGGTACCGCAGGCGCCGGCCGTTCAGGCCGGCTTCGGCCTCGGTCTGGTACAACCAGTCGGTGCGTGGGTTGCCGATGCAATACAGGTAGCCGACCGGGATATGGATCCAGGGATAGTTGTCGCGCCGCCCCGCCTCGATCAGCAGCACGCGCCGGGACGGATCCTTGCTGAGTCGGTTGGCCAGCAGACAACCAGCGGTGCCCGCGCCCACGATGATGGTGTCGAATTCGTGCTGGTCCATGCGGTTGAGGTGTGCCAAGGGTAAAGCGGTAGTCCGCTTCCGGCGCGGCCACAGTATAGGTACTCTGTGCAGAACCCCTACACTTGCCCGCGCCGCGAGGCCTGATCCGGCGGCGCGGTGGCTGGCGGACTGGCGGGCTCATGCGTCGGTGAGTTTCATCAGCATGTCAGCGTACCAGGCACAGTTCAGGCCCAGAGACTCGTCGTGCACACGGTCGCGGTCCTTCATGTCCATGCGCGCCGAATGTACGCCCAGCAGTTTCCAGGGCAATGCTGTATCGGGCGCCGCATCGCCATCGTGCATGACCACCGGTGCACCACTGGTACCGCGGTGGGTGCGCGCGTCGGTCAGAAAATAGCCCTGGCCCTGGAAGCGCAAGCCGAAGGCCGATGCAATGACAGCCTGCCGCACCACCGGCAGATGATGCAAGGTGTCATGGAACCCGAGCGGAAAACCGACGATCAGCAGGGAGCTGCCGATCTGGATCGGCTCGGCCGAGCGGTGCAGATGCGCCGGCGTGAAGGCGATGAACGCGCCGCCCACCGGCATCGCCTCGCGGGAGAGTTCGATCGCGGCAATGTCGATCTCGCCACCGCCGTCCTTGCCCTGGCGCCACAGACTCTTGCCCTGGCGGTACAGCGGCAATGAAAACCCGATCGACTTACCCATGTCGCCGCCGCTGGTATGCACCTCGATTTCGAGGCGGTCCGGGCTGTGCTTGCTCGGGCCATCGAACATCACGTGGCGGCTGGTCACCAGGAACAGTCGCTCGTCGCGCTGAAAGTAGAAGCCGCTGGCGTTGGTGAGCGAGCGCTGTCCGTTGAAGCTGAGGATACGTGCCGAAGTCAGCAGGATCGAATCGATCATGGTGCAGATCCCGTTGTGGTCAAGGGCACTGAAGCGGCGCAAAAGGCCGCCAGTTCGCCGAGCACCTGCTGTGTCAGCAGGCGGGCGGTGCGCACGCCGGCGTAGGGGTCGTCCGCCGCGGTGGCCAGGCTGGCATCGAATTCGCGCCGCGCGATCACGCTGCGTGTGGAGGTATCGATCAGCACGGCACGCAGCGTCAGCCGGACCTGGCTGGGTTGCTGCGTGAAGTCCTGTTGCAAACGCACCAGCTCGGTGTCGAGCCGGTAGCGACCTGTGGCGCCCGTGGGCGCGGTCAGTACGGCGCGGAACGCTCCCGTGCGCTCGATGCGCCGAGCGATCAGGGGCGCCAGCATGTTCGCCGGTGTGTCCGCCCAGTCGTTGAAAGCGAAATGCTCGATCTGTTGGGTCTGGCGCAGGTAGACGATATGTGCCGTGTCGAAACCGGCCGCCGCGATTGGCAGACTCACGATCAGCGTGGGTGCGCTGGCACGCAGGACGGGGCTTGCGACGCTGGGCGCGCCGTCGTCAAGCGTGTGACGTGCGGCGACGGGCGGCGCCTTCGGCAGCAGCGAGGCGCCACATCCGCCCAGCAGGACCAGAGTGACCAGCACGAGTCTGCGCAATGACGGCCATCGGTTCATCAGGGGGCTTTCTCGCCGGGACCGGCCACTGGCTTTGGCCCGCCCACCAGCACGCTGCTCGGGCTGCGGGCAGCCTGCTCGCTGAGCCGCTGCAGCGACGCGGCGAGCTGGTTCAGTTCTGCCAGCAGTTGCTCGAGCACGGGCAGGGTGTCGGTGCCGAGCCGCTGCACGCTGCCCGCCGCGGCGTCGACGCTGCTGCCGGCGCGTTCACTGGCCACTGCAGCGACCTGGGCCATGTTGTCGATGGCGTTCGCTGCCGCACGGATGCGATCGAGTGTCGGCATGATTTGCTCGCTGGCCTGCGAGGTGGTCCGGGCTAGGCGCGATGCGTCGGCGATGCCGCTGCCCAGGGCTTGCTTGTGCGCCGCCAGCACCTGCGCGACGGCGGCTGCGTCGGCCAGGGTCTGCTTGAGCGCGGCGCGGTTCTCGTCGTCGAATACCGCAGCCAGGTTGCTCGAGGTGCGGTCGACGCTGGCCAGCACGGTGGTCAGCACGCTCTCCAGTCGCGTGCTCAGCGATGGCTTGGAGGTGATGACCGGAATCTCGCCGTCTGCGCGTGACACCAGTGGCGGTGAATCGGCGGAGCCGCCGCTGAGTTCGACATAAGCGATGCCGGTCAGGCCCTGGCTCTTGAGCACGGCCTCGGTGTCCTGCTTGATCGGCGTGCCGCGTTCGATCAGGAAGCGCAGGCGAACCTGGCTTGAATTGGCCGGGTCGATGGCGATCTCGCTGACCTTGCCCACGTTCACGCCGAGGTATTTCACCGGAGCGTCGATGTTCAGTCCGGCCACCGATTCGACGATGATCGTTTGGTAGCGCTCAAAGTGCTTCTGCGAGCCTGTCCCCACGGCCAGCCACAATACGGCTGCCACCAGGGCGGCGCCGAGCACGAGCACGAAGGCGCCGACGACGGTGTAGTTCACGTTGTCATTCATGCGGTGTCCGTTCCTCCCGCCGGCGGGAATCGACGAAGTAGGCCTGTACCACGGGATGCGTGTGGCGCGACAGTTCCTCCATCGTGCCGTGGGCCAATACGCGTCCTTCGCCGAGCACGGCTACCCGGTCGCAGACTTGCCAGAGCAGGTCGAGGTCGTGCGAGACGATCACGATCGTCAACCCATAACGTGCATGGGTACTCAGGATCAGTTCATTCACGCCAGCCGCACTTGCCGGGTCCAGGCCCGAGGTGGGTTCGTCAAGGAACAGCAACTCGGGATCCAGTGACAGTGCGCGGGCCAGCGAGGCCCGCTTGAGCATGCCGCCACTGAGCGCGGCGGGCTGCTTCAGGCCCGCGTCGGCCGGCAAGCCGGTGAGCCTGAGTTTCCACTCGGCTATGGCGTCGATCATGTTGGCGGGAAGCCCGCTATGCTCGCGCAGCGGCAGCGCGACGTTCTCCCGCACGCTGAGTGCGCCGAACAGGCCGCCACGCTGGAACATCACGCCCCAGCGCAGGCGCAGCGCGTAGGCCTGCGCCTCGGTGAGCGTGGCGATGTCCTGATCGAATACCCGGATCGTGCCGGACGTCGGGCGCTGCAACAGGATCATCTCGCGCAGCAGCACCGACTTGCCCGAGCCGCTGCCGCCGGCGATGGCCAGAATCTCGCCGCGCCGCACCTCCAGATCAAGGCCGGTATGCACGGCGTTGCTGCCGAAACGGGTAGTGATCTGGTGCATGGCGATCACGGTGTCGGATTCGGTGACGGTATCCATCTACAGGCCCAGTACGTTGAAGGCCACCGAAAACAACGCGTCTGCGACGATCACCAGGAAGATCGACTGAACGACGCTCTGCGTCGTCTGGCGCCCCACGCTGTCCGCACTGCCCTGGGTGCGAAAACCCTGGAAGCAGCCGATCGTGGCGATGACGAACGCGAACACGAAGGATTTGCCGATGCCGATCAGCAGTGCGGCGCCCTGCATCTCTCGGCCGAATCGGTCGATGAACTCGTAAAAGCCGATATCCAGCTTCGAGCGCGCCATCACCATGCCGCCAAGCACACCGGTGATGTCGGCGAAGATTGTCAGCAGCGGCAGTGCCACGGCAAGGGCGATGATCTTGGGCAGCACCAACAACTCGATCGGGTCGATCGCGAGCGTTCGCATCGCGTCCACCTCCTCGGCCACCACCATGGTGCCGATCTGCGCCGCATAAGCCGAGCCGGACCGGCCGGCGATGATGATGGCACTGATCAGGGGCGCGAACTCGCGCAGCATCGCGTAGCCGACCAGATCGACCACGAACACATTGGCACCGTAATGGCGAAGCTGGTCGGCACCCTGGTAGGCGACGACCACACCGAGCAGGAAGGCCGTGACGCCGATGATCGGTAGCGCATCGAAGCCGTCGATCTGCAAGTTGCGAAGCACGTGGCGCAGCCTCAGGCGACGGGGGTGGCGGGCAAGGCGCAGCGCGACGAGCGCCACTTCGCCGATGAAATGCAGCAAGGCGATCGCCTGCTGCGCCGCTGCCGCGGTGGATTCACCCGTACGCGCCAGCAACCCGTTTTTCCGGGGTTGTGGCA
>JBBRVD010000197.1:0-6791 GCA_038247175.1 Burkholderiales bacterium
GCAAAGGCAAAGGCAAAGGCTGGAGATTACCGGCCTTTGCCGCACGCGAAGCACGGCATCATGGTCACGCAGGGCCCTGGAAGCGCAAGGAGAACGCCTGCATGCGGGATCGGTTCTTGCCGAAGTCGAACAGGCCGGACTGCGAGCGCGACCGGAAATTGATACTTTGGGCTGAAGCGTCGATCTGGAAGTCGACCTGGTCGCGAAAGCCCAGTGATGTCACGAACACGACCTGCACCGCCAGCGCTTCCCGATGCACGATCTGCGCCTCGGCAAACGTCTTCAGCGTAGCCTCGAGTCGCGCCAGCGCCTGCTCCGGCGTGCCGCGGTACTTCAGCGGTGCGAGGCCACCCGTCCGCAGGGAGTCGACGCAGTTGCTGGGCAGTGTGCATGCCAGTGCACTGCGTTGGTCGGCGGGCGCCGGACCCGGCCCTGCGCAGCCTCCCAGCAGCAGAGAAGCCGCAACTGCCGCGGTCGCCAGGCCAAGAGGTGATGAAAAAAGTGTCATGCGTGGAGTATCTGCCGCTCGGGCTATCTTGTCGGCAGCAAGGGCTTGGTGTTGAGTCGGATAATCGTATGATGAAACGTTGCTTTTAGCGCAAACATCTAAGCAGTGCGGTGGCAGGTGCCGGCATCTGCGCAGATGCGTGTACGCAGGTGCTGACGTTGAGCGGCATGCAAACGGCCGACCAAGTGGCCGACGCCATTGCCTGGCTGCACGGCGATGGTGCGGCCCGGCTGACTGGGCAGGTGCTTGCGGTCGAAGGTGGTTTCGGCACCGTGCGGCGCCTTGTGAAAATGGCGGTTGAATGGTTGGAAGTGAAAGCCAGGAGTTGCACATGAACGAAGACCCGCGCTGCTGCGGCAGCGGCACCTGCATCATCGACCCCGAAGGCCGGTGTTGGTGTGGCCAACAGTGGGACGGACAAAAGATGGAACATCCAAGGCAGGCGCAGACTGAGGTTCTTGGTCGCACCGCTGCGGCGCAACCGCCCTGCCCGTCCAATGGGAACGACCCGTGACCTGCGGTCAGACGCGCCTGGCCCACCGGGCATGCCCGATACGACGCGGGCTCGGAGGTGTTTCTGCAACATGACAGACACGGCGGCCCTGGTCGGGTTCAAGCGCGATATGCGCGTGCGCGACCACGCTCCTCTGGGTGGTGAACCATCTGCATTTCGGTCCTGGGTACCAGCAGGTTATGGTCGGTGCGGCTGGGTACCTCGAGCAACACTTCGGACTTGCGCCGGCGGATCATGATGAGCGCCAGGGTCGGGCCGATGTTCTCCATTCCCGTGTAGCCGGCGCAGGTAAAGCTCCGAAAACTCCGACTGGTAGCCACGGGCAAACGCCGCCTTGCCACCCCGCTTTCCAGCCAGTTTGGCCAGAGCGAATACGATGGGTTTGCAGGTACCCAACTCGTTCGTCGCACGGTCTGCGCAGCAACAAGAATTGTCCTCCCGCCGCGGCCCGCGTACAGCCACCCGCGTGGCGCCGTCGCGCACCCGCTGGTCGACCGCGGGCCGGCCTCAGTCCAACGCGTAGACACCGACCTCGGCGGCCCGGCCCTTGACCTTGACGGCGGGCAACGCACGCATCTCTGGCGCTTGCGTGAGTTGCTGGAACGTCGCCGCACTGACAAGGATGCGGGTGCCAAAATCCTTGTTCAGCGACTGGATGCGCGAGGCCAGGTTGACGCTGTCGCCCACCAGCGCGTACGACATACGTTCGTTGCTGCCGATATTGCCGGCCACGACAGTACCCGAATGGATGCCGATGCCATGCTGCAATTCGATCTTGCCGGCGGCGCGACGCGCCGTGTTCCAGCGCTGCAGGCGCGCCTGCATCTCGATCGCCGCCGCCAGTGCCCGATCGGCGTGCCGTGCATCGGCGACCGGCGCGCCGAATACCGCTTCGATCTCGTCGCCAATGAACTGCAGCACCAGGCCGCCGTTGGTGCGCACCGCCGCGTCCATCTCGGTGAAATAGGCGTTCAGCGTGGCCACGACCTCGCCTGGTGGCGTGGCCTCGACCCAGGGGGTGAATCCGCGCAGGTCGCAGAACAGGATCGTGACCTCGCGCAGGCCACCGGACAACCCGGCCCGGCCAGCCAGGATCTCATCGCGTACTGCGGGGCTGACGTACTTGCCGAAGGTCTCGCGGATCTCCTCGCGTTCACGCAACCCGCTGACCATGCGGTTGAAACCTTCGGTGACATCGCCCAGTTCGTCGTTGGACACGACCGGGCAAGACACCTCGAGTGAGCCTTGTTCGACGCTGGCCATCGCTGCGCGCAGGTGGCGCAGCGGCCGGGCCACGCTGTCGGCGACGTAACCGGCCAGGCGCAAGGCGACCAGCAGGCCACCGACGGCCAGCACCGATTGCACCGCAACCAGGTTGCGCAGGATGGCGTTGAAGGAATCGGCATCGGCACCGAAAAGTGCGTTGGCGCGTACCAGCGTAGCCATCGACAACACCGCGATTGGCAACACGGCCATCAGCAGGAACAGCGCCACCAGGCGCACGCGCACACGCAGCCGGGGCGCACCGGAGGAACTCAGATCCGAGCGGCCGAACAACTGCGGCAGGCGCTCGCGCCAGATTCGTTCCGTGGCCAGGAAGATGTAGACCGTGACCAGGATGCCCGAAACAAAGACGATGCCGAAACCCTGGCGCAAGGTTCCCGCGAGCGTGAAAGTCCCGGTCAGCAGCGGCCAGACCAGGCCCCACAGGAAGGCCGCGATGATCCAGCCGACCAACGACAACAGCGCCAAAAAACCCGGCACCATCAAGGCTCGGCGCCGCAGATGCGCCGCCTGCGGGCCTTCGGCGATGGCTTGCTGCCCATCGCCCAACGGGCGCCACCAAGCCGCCGCAGCCATCCGCGCGAGCAGCGAGAGCAATGAAAACGCAAGCACGAAATAGGCGATCTCGGCCAGGCCCAGCGGCGCCGTGCCTTCCAGCGCCGTGGTATCGAGAAACCGGAAGTACGCGAAAGTCACCAGCGCGCCACCGAGGTTGCCCCCGAAGATGGTCATGGCCATCCGGCGGAAGACCTTGGGCGGCTGTTCAGTGCGGCGCATGGCGCGCATTATCCGGCCGGCGGCGGCGCGCCGGAGCGCGCGCACGGATGGTCGGGAGCCAGCATGCGCTGCTCGAACCGGCGCCGACCGGTGATGTGGCGGCCTGCTCACAGTCTGCGCGCGCTGGCGCCCGGGACGGCGCCCTGGTCTGCAAGCCCATGTACGCGAAAAACCGCTCGATCACGGCGACTTGCTTCGTCAGTTCCTTCTTCGTCGCAACAGTGCCATTTCACGGCATGTTGAAAGACACGCCGAACTTCAACCATGACCCGAATCCAGGACACACCATGAATCCACCTACCGGTTTGCCGAGCTTCGGACGCGCCGGTACCGGAAACACCCAGGCCGTTTGTCGTTGTGACGTCTTTATGGTGCGCGATGGGGAGTGCACCCTATGTGCCGCCGCGCAAGGCACCATTTGAAAGGCCTGATGCGCGGGGGGGGTGCGCGCCGGACCCGGCCAGGCGCCCTTTCACAGGCATTGCAGACGCCATGCCAACTTCGACGGATGCCTCAGCAGGCCAGGCGTGGTGGATCGGGATGCATCAGCTGTAATTTTGATAAAGCCACAGCGACATAGTCGTGCCAATCCCAACAACTCTTCAATGATCGAGATTCACCAATGCGTTACGTCACGTCCAACAACATCAACCGTCGCCTTCTCATGGCTTTCGCAATGGGTAGCATTTTCGTCACCACCGCGGCTCATGCGGCGCCGCCTGTCAACACGCTCAAACCCGGGCTGTTTGGGGGCCGGTCCGACACTGCGATCCTCGGCTTTGATCCGGTTGCCTATTTCACCGACGGAAAGCCAGTCAAGGGCCAGGACAGCTTTACCCATGAGTACCTGGGTGCCAAGTGGAAGTTCGCCTCGCAGGCTCACCTTGACTTGTTCAAGTCCGATCCGCGGAAGTACGCTCCGCAATATGGCGGCTATTGCGCCTATGGTGTGGCGCAAGACAATCTTGTCAGTATCGAGCCAGACAAGTTCAGGGTGATCGATGGCAAGTTGTACTTGAATTACGGCGCGGATGTTCAAACAAAATGGCTGAAGGATCCCGCTGGCTTTATCAAGCAGGCTGATTCGAAGTTCCAGGCATTGTTGAAGAAGTGATTTCGATGCCTTCCGCGGAAACGATCGGTAACAGGCCGAACGCATGCCGCGACCGCAGGGATCAATAATCAAACAAAACTTGTCGGAGGACCACACGATGAAACCGAGAACCGCATTAAAAATTCTGTGCTGGATGGGTGTCTGTGCAGCGCTGGGCATGGGTACACACGCGACAGCCCAGCAGGTGTACAAGTGCCTGTCGGTGTCCGGAAAGGTCCGGTATGCGGACGAGCCCTGCGCCAAGTCCGATCACGCCAGCAAAGTCTCGATCCAGCCGAATGTGCTTGGCACGGTCGACCCACGCGACACCTTGCTTCGCCGGGAAGCCGAGCGACTCGCCGCGCAAGACCGGATCGCAGAGCAAAGCGCGCCATTACCGGTAGCCGTTGCCGCGCCAATCGCCGCGTCGGCGTCGGCTAACTTCGACGGCGTGGCATGTCAACGCGCCAGGCGTGACTACGAGGTGACCGCCAGCTCCAGCGCCAATACCCGGGCCATCGTCGAGGCCAAACGATCGATGATGTACGGCGCCTGCGGTCAACGCGAGCCGGATGTCCACCGAACCGTAATCATCCAGAGCTTCGAAAACGCTCCCCTGCGCGGCGGTGCTTACGCAATTTTCCCCTGAACGACGATGCAGTCCGGGCGCCTGAGCGCCGAGACCGAACGCAGCCAAGTCGCGCTCCACGGTCCGAGACAATGGAGTGCCGTGCCGTTGTCAATGACTATCAAGGCCAGAGAGTCTGCTCTTGTCCTGGGCGCGAAACTCCAAGAAGCACCCAACGAGCGCGGCATCCGTCACGGCGAAGGTGAGGCAAAATCCCGGCCACCCGTGCGGCACACCGGCGTTGTCGACGAGCCCGACCGCATCTTCCTTGCCGAACTGCGCGCAGAAGAGGGTTTCTCCTTCATCCAGCTGGCTGCGTCAGGCCACCCGAAGGAGATGTTATGGATGCCTCCCTGCCTACGGGCAAGGAAACAGGAGTGCTGAGATGAAACAACCGTTCATCAGGAAAGAAATCCCGCGATAGCGGGGTGGATCCTCTGATGGATACGGCATCAAAGTGCCCAAGGCGTGATAGACCAAGGTCTTCACAAACACCATAGAGGATCCGTCATGAATCGTAATACAGGAATGAACGCAGGACAAATCATTGGCACCATGAGCGGCAAGCAAGTGATCGGACTGGACATTGCCAAACACGTGTTCCAACTGCACACGGTCGATATGAGTACGGGCGAGATCGTCAACGTGCAGATCAAGCGCGCCAAGGTTTTGGAACACTTTGCCAACCGGCAAGCGTGTCTGATCGCCATTGAGGCCTGCGGCGGTGCGCACCACTGGGCGCGTGAGCTCCAGGTGCTGGGGCACACGATTCGCTTGCTGCACGCCAAAATCGTCAGGCCATTCGTCTCGGGCAACAAGACCGACGCCACCGACGCCCGCGCGATCTGGCTGGCCGTGCAGCAACCTGGCGTGAAGTTTGTCGGCGTCAAGACGACAGAGCAACAAGCCACGCTGACCCTGCACCGTCAGCGCGAACTCATGATGAAGATGCGCACCATGCAGACCAACGCCCTGCGCGGGCTGCTCTATGAATTCGGTGCCACCTTTGCCAAGGGCAGAAATGCCCTGTTCAAGGACGTAGAGGCGGCGCTTGACGCGCTCAGCCATAGCCTGCCCCAGATGGTGGCCGATAGCCTGCGTGAGCAAGTCCTGCGCATCAAGGCCATGAGTGCCGACATGGTGGCCATTGAGAAACGCTTGGGTCTACAGCTCAAGGGAGATGCGGCGATGCAGCGCATTGCGCAAATCCCGGGCGTCGGGCTACTGACGGCCACAGCGGCCATTGCCACGATGGGAGAGGCCAGCGTCTTCAAGTCCGGGCGCGAGTTCTGCGCCTGGCTGGGGTTGGTGCCAAAACAGACCGGAACTGGCGGCAAGGTTCGTCTGGGAGGCATCTCCAAGCGCGGGGACACCTACTTGCGCACCTTGCTGATTCACGGAGCCCGCAGTGTGCTGTCCCGTCCCAAGGAGCCGGGGGTGTGGCTTGAGGGTTTGAAGGCGCGCAGGCCCGCCAATGTGGTGATCGTGGCGCAGGCGGCCAAGATGGCCCGAACGATCTGGGCCGTAACGGCCAAAGAGCAGGATTACCAACGAAGTTTCAAGAGCGTCAGGCCGCAAGCGGCGTGACAGACGGACGAGCCCATTTATCAACCAACCCAAACGAAAGGATATGGTTTAAGCCTTGCAAGGCTAGTAGGTGGCAAAGAGCGAAGTGATGTGAAATAGGTCAGACCGGGACGAGCTAAACCTGTATGCGGCGCACGGACATAAAAAGTCCGATCTAGGAGATGAGGTGCTTGTCAGCGGATATACATCGGGGCCAGCGGGCGAGACAGGGAAACCAGTCAAACCACGCAAACAAGGCCGGATATAAGTGTGCAGCCGACTTCTTCACAAAACTTAGCAAATTGTGCTTGCTAGCCGGGAGGCGTCCATATAAATGCGCCCATGCTGGCCGCACCAATCGGCATAGGGGGCAGCCATTATCGGCTGCACCCCTGCCACACCACCCGGCATGCGGGTCCGC
>JBBRVD010000198.1:0-6743 GCA_038247175.1 Burkholderiales bacterium
ACGCGCAACCCGAGCACATCACGGCAGGCTGCAATGTGTTGCTGCATGCGATGCTCGAGCGCGCTGGCACGTAAGTTGCTGCCAGTCCGTCTTGCCAGTCACAGTTCGCAGGCGCCCCGTTTGTTTCCAGCCAGTTAGACCACACCAGAAAGACCTGCACCATGAAAACGCCGATGCTTCGCCGCCATGCCATTGTGCTTGCCGCCACTCTCGCCTCGTTGGCGCCGGGATGGGCCATCGCCCAGGCCAAACTCAAGGTCGCCGCGATCTACACCGTGCCGTTCGAGCAGCAATGGGTCAGCCGCATCCACAAGGCGCTCAAGGCCGCCGAGGCTCGCGGCGAGATCGAATACAAGGCCAGCGAAAACGTCTCCAACGCCGACTATGAACGCGTGATGCGCGAGTACGCGACCGGCGGCAATACATTGATCGTTGGCGAGGCGTTTGCCGTGGAGGCGGCAGCACGCAAAGTGGCCAAGGACTTCCCCAAGGTCTCGTTCCTGCTGGGGTCGTCGGGCAAGCCGCAGGCACCCAACTTCAGCGTCTTCGACAACTACATTCAGGAACCGGCCTACCTGACGGGCATGATCGCCGGCGGCATGACCAAGAGCAACAAGATCGGCATGGTGGGCGGCTTCCCGATCCCCGAGGTCAACCGTCTGATGAACGCTTTCATGATGGGCGCCAAGGAAGTCAATCCCAAGGTCGAGTTCAGCGTGAGTTTCATCAACAGCTGGTTCGACCCGCCCAAGGCCAAGGAAGCGGCGTTCGCGATGATCGACAAAGGTGCGGACATCATGTATGCGGAGCGCTTCGGCGTCAGCGACGCGGCGAAGGAAAAAGGCAAGCTGGCCATCGGCAACGTCATCGACACCCAGCCCCAGTACCCGGACACAGTGGTGGCCTCGGCCATCTGGCACATGGAGCCGAGCATCGACCGCGCGATCAAGATGGTCAAAGATGGTGCGTTCAAGGCCGAAGACTACGGCCCGTACTCGATGATGAAACACAAGGGTTCAGAGCTGTCACAACTGGGCACGTTCGCATCCAGGGTGCCAGCCGACCTGATGACCAAGGTCAAGGCCAAGGAAAAGTCCATCCTCGACGGCGAGTTCGCCGTCAAGGTGGACGATGGTCAGCCCAAGTCGACGGCCAAGTAGGCGGCGAGGCTTCCAGGAGGCACCCCACGGGCGGGTGTCTTTTTTTTTACCTCAACAGCATGACGGCACCCGTCCTCGAACTTACGCAAATCACCAAGCGTTTTGGCGACCTGGTGGCCAACGACGCCATCTCGCTGCAGTTGCACGCTGGCGAAGTACTGGCCTTGCTGGGAGAGAACGGCGCTGGCAAGTCTACGCTGGTCTCGATCCTGTTCGGCCATTACGTGGCCGATGCAGGCCAGATCAAGGTGTTTGGCGAGCCGCTGCCACCGGGCGACCCGAAAGCGGCGCTGGACGCGGGCATCGGCATGGTGCACCAGCATTTCACGCTGGCCGACAACCTGAGCGTGCTCGACAACGTCGTGATGGGTTCGGAGCCGTTATGGCAACCGTTTTCCCGGCGCCAGGCGGCGCGCCAGCGGCTGGACGAGGTGGCACGGCGCTTCGGTCTGGATGTGGACCCGGATGCCTTGATCGGCAACCTGTCGGTCGGTGAGCGCCAGCGGGTCGAGATCCTCAAGGCCCTGTATCGTGGCGCACGCATCCTGATTCTTGATGAACCGACGGCGGTGCTGACGCCTGGCGAGAGCGAAGCGCTATTTGCGGTGCTCGGACAGATGGTCGCGCAGGGTTTGTCCATCATCTTCATCAGCCACAAACTGGGCGAAGTGCTGCGGGTATCGCAACGCATCGCAGTGCTGCGCTCCGGCAAACTCGTCGCGCAGGCCGATGCGAAGGGCACGACGCAGGAGCAACTGGCCTTGTGGATGGTCGGCCATGCGGTTGACGCGCCGCATACGCAGCCCGCCGCAACAGTCGGAGCCGTGGTGTGCGCACTCGATGCGGTGTCCGCCGGAGTCGGCCGCGAACGCCTGCATGCTGTGTCGTTGCAACTGCGTGCTGGCGAAATTGTCGCCATCGCCGGTGTCTCCGGCAACGGGCAGACGGCGCTGGCCGAGCTGCTGTCGGGCACCCGCGCCGCCTCCAGCGGCACGGTGCGCCTGCTGGGGGCACCGCTGGTGCAACGGCCGTCGCGGCTGGTCGAACTCGGCGTGGCGCGGATTCCCGAAGACCGGCACGCAGTCGGTGTCGTCGGCGACCTGCCGGTCTGGGAAAACGTTGTCTCCGAACGCCTGCGCAGCCCGGTCTTCTCGCGCTGGTCCTGGGTGCGACGCGCGCGGGCACGGGCGCATGCGCAGCAGGTTATCGCGCAGTTCGACGTGCGGGGCGCTGGCGCGCTGGCGCCGGCACGCGCCCTGTCGGGCGGCAACATGCAAAAACTCATTCTGGGCCGCGCGTTGCTGCACCCTGACAGCGATGGCGCCGGCGCCACCATCACGCCGCGGCTGATCGTGGCGCACCAGCCGAGCTGGGGCCTGGACATCGGCGCCGTGGCTTATGTGCAGCAGCAACTGATTGCCGCGCGCGACGCCGGTGCGGCCGTGTTGCTGATTTCGGACGACCTGGACGAAGTGATGACCATGGGTGACCGCATCGCCGTGATGCACGCTGGGTACCTCAGTGACGCGCGCCCTGCCTGCGACTGGAGCCGAGAGGCGATCGGCCTGGCCATGGCGGGCGGGTCGGTCGACACGGGTACGGCAGCATGAGGCTGGAGAAACGCGCCACCGGTTCGACTGCCGCGCTGGTGCTGGCGCCCATCGGTGCCGTGGTGTTCACGCTGCTCGTCAGTTCGGTGCTGGTGTGGTGGGCCGGCGCGGCCGTGACCGAAACCTACGGCTTGTTGCTCAAGGGCGGTTTCGGGTCGGTGTTCGCGCTCAGCGAGACATTGACACGGGCGATACCGCTGATCCTCACCGGACTGGCGGTGACGGTCGCGTTCAAGGCCCGGCTGTTCAACATCGGTGCCGAAGGCCAGCTGTATGTCGGTGCGCTGGCGGCGGTGGCCGTGGGTGGCATGCACGGCGGTACCGGTTTCGGATTGCCCCCTGCGTTGTTGTTCGGCCTGATGCTGCTGGCCAGTGCACTGGCCGGCGCCTTGCTGCTGCTCGGCCCGGCGCTGCTCAAGTCGCGGCTCGGAGTGGACGAGGTGGTCACCACGCTGTTGCTGAACTTCATCGTGTTGCTGTTTGTCTCGATGATGCTCGATGGGCCGATGAAGGACCCGTTGGCCATGGGCTGGCCACAGAGCGTGGGCCTGATGGGCGAACTGGAACTGTCCAAGCTCGTTCCCCAGACCCGATTGCACACCGGCCTGATATGGGCCTGCGCGCTGGCCGTCATGGTCTGGTTGCTGATGCGTTACACGGTGCTGGGTTTCGATATCCGCGCCAGCGGCGCGAACGCGCGGGCAGCCGCTTTCGCCGGCGTGCCGGTGACCCGCACCGTGGTGCTGGTGGCCATGTTGTCGGGCGCGCTGGCCGGGCTGGCCGGCGCGATCGAGGTCGCCGGCCGAACCGGTTATGTGACGCTGGACATGTCGCCCGGTTATGGCTACACCGGCATCGTCATCGCCATGCTGGCCGGCCTGCATCCGCTGGCCGTGGTTGCGGCGAGCGTGTTCGTGGCCGGCATGCTCGTGGGCGCCGACAGCATGAGCCGGGCCGTGGGTGTGCCGACCTTCATCGCCGACGTCATCGTCGCCGCCTCGCTGATCGCGGTGCTGGTTGCGACGCAGATGACGCAGTACCGGCTGCGTCGCACATGATGGAAGTGCTCGACATGCTGGCGCAGCCGGCGTTCTGGATCGCGGTGTTGCGCATCGCCACGCCGCTGATCCTGGGCACGCTGGGCGTGTTGTTGTGTGAGCGCGCCGGCGTGCTGAACCTGGGCATCGAGGGCATCATGGTGGCCGGCGCCTTTGCCGGTTGGCTGGCGGTGTATGGCGGTGCGTCGTTGTGGACCGGCGTGCTGGTCGCCGCGCTGACCGGTGCCGTGTTCGGACTGCTGCACGCGGTTCTCACGGTGTCGCTGGCGCTGTCGCAACATGTCTCGGGGCTGGGCATCACGCTGCTGGCGACCGCATTGAGTTATTACGGCTATCGGGTCAGTTTTCCGAAGGTCTCGACACCCCCGACGATCGAGCCATTTGCCGACATGGACTGGCTCGCAATCCCCGTGCTGGCCCAGCAGACTCCGCTGACCTTGCTGGCGCTGCTGCTGGTGCCGCTGCTGGCCTATGTCCTGTATCGCACGCCGGTCGGGTTGGCCGTGCGGATGGTCGGCGAGAGCCCGCAGGCGGCCGAGGGACAGGGGGTGTCGGTGGCCGCGGTGCGCACGGGTGCCATCGTCGCCGGCTCGGCGCTGATGGGGGTGGCGGGCTCGTTCCTGACCTTGTCGGCCTTCAACGCCTTCTTCTTCAACATGGTCAACGGCCGCGGCTGGATCTGCGTGGCGCTGGTCGTGTTCGCGTCCTGGCGCCCGGGCAAGGCACTGCTTGGCGCACTGCTGTTCGCGTTCTTCGACGCGTTGCAATTGCGGCTGCAGCAGTCGGGCGGTGCCACGTTGCCCTACCAGATGTACCTGATGCTGCCGTATGTATTGTCCATCGCCGCGTTGGTGCTGGTCGCGCGCAAGGCCAGTTACCCTCAGGCCTTGATGAAACCCTACCGCAAGGGAGAACGCTGAAGTGGCTTCGACTCAGGCTCCGGTAGGTATCATCCCGCACCCCGACCTCGCGACCGACAGCACGGCACGGCACGCCACGCCGCAACATGCGCAGGCACATGTCGAGAACGACCAAGAGAACAGGATGACCGTGGCCTCAGCTGAATCCCGATCGGTCCCGCTGGCTGTCGATGTGCGCAATGCGTCGCTGGTCTACAACCCGGACAGCGACGCTCCGGTGCATGCCCTGAGCAACGTCGACCTGACCATCGAGCCGGGCGAGTTCGTGTCGCTGATCGGTCCCTCGGGTTGTGGCAAGACGACCTTGCTGCGGGTGATTGCCGATCTGGAGCACATTACCTCGGGCAGCGCGCTGGTCAATGGCGTTTCGCCGCGCGAGGCGCGGCTGGCACGTGCCTATGGCTACGTGTTCCAGGCGCCGGGCCTGTTCCCGTGGCGAAACGTGCTGGGCAATGTCAAGCTGCCGCTGCAGATCCATGGCCGCAGCGGCGCCGAATGCGAATCGATCGCGCGCGAGCAGCTGCAGCGGGTCGGCTTGAGCGGATTCGAATCCAAGTACCCGTGGCAACTCTCGGGCGGCATGCAGCAGCGGGTGTCGATCGCCCGCGCCTTGTCGTTCGAGCCGCGCATCCTGATGATGGACGAGCCGTTCGGCGCCCTGGACGAGATAACCCGCGACCGTCTCAACGAGCAGCTGCAGCAGCTGTGGCAGCGCGAGCGGCGCACCGTGGTATTCGTGACCCACTCGATCGCCGAGGCAGTGTACCTGTCAAGCCGCATCGTGGTGATGTCGCCGCGACCCGGGCGTATCGTCAAGGTCATCGCGTCGCCACTACCCGACGAGCGTACGCTGGACATGCGCGACTCCAGCGAATTCGTCAACGTGGCGCACGCCGTGCGCGAGGCGCTGGCCCATGGCCACAACGCATAAACCGGCCAACCGGGCCGCGTCGCTGGCGCACCAGGGCGTGCCGATCATGGTTGTGCTGACGCTGATCATGCTGGTCTGGTACGGCCTGGCGATCGCACTCAATGCCCAGGGTGCGATCGAACGTAACCTCGCCGATACGACCTGGACCTGGCGCGATCTCGTGGCCACGACCTGGTCCATGGAACGGCCAGTGCTGCCGGCGCCGCACCAGGTGGCGCTGGACCTGTGGGGCAGCCTCACCGGCTGGCCCTTGAACTCGCCGCGCAACCTGTTGTTCCACGCGGCTGTCACCGCCGAGTCGACGCTGGTCGGTTTCGTCATGGGTACGGCGCTCGGCCTGCTGCTGTCGATCGCGATCGTGCATTCGCACACGCTGGACCGCGCACTCCTGCCCTGGATCGTGGCATCTCAGTCGGTGCCGGTGCTGGCGATCGCACCGATCGTACTGGTCATCCTGGGCTCGATCGGCTTGACCGGCGTGGCGCCCAAGGCGGTGATCGCAATGTACCTGTGTTTCTTCCCGGTCACCGTGGCCATGGTGCAGGGGCTGCGTTCGCCCCAGGTGATCGAGACCGAGATGTTGCACACCTACGCCGCCTCGCCATGGCAGGCCTTGTGGATGCTGCGCCTGCCCGCGTCGCTGCCCTTTCTGTTCCCGGCGCTGCGCGTCGGTGTAGCGGCCGGCCTGGTGGGTGCGATGGTGGCCGAGTTGCCAACTGGCGCCCAGGCCGGCCTGGGTGCACGCCTGCTGACCGGCTCGTATTACGGACAAACGATCCAGATCTGGTCGGCGCTGGTGCTGGCGGCCGTGCTTGGGCTGGTGCTGACCGCAGCCGTGGCGGGCCTGGAGCACCTGGTATTGCGTCGCAGGAGGCAGGCATGAGCACCGCCGGGCCGCTCCCAAGGCGCTCAGCCCCGCAGTCCGCAGGACGAAGGGAAGTCGAATGAGCACCGCCGGGCCGCTCCCAAGGCGCTCAGCCCCGCAGTCCGCAGGACGGAGGGAAGTCGAATGAGCACCGCCGGGCCGCTCCCAAGGCGCTCAGCCCCGCAGTCCGCAGGACGGA
>JBBRVD010000199.1:0-6708 GCA_038247175.1 Burkholderiales bacterium
CCGTGGCAGGTCGACGAGGTGATCACCGGCGGCAAACTGCCGATTCGCGGCGGGCAGCTCGCCCCGCCACCGGGCAATGGCCTGGGCGTGACGCTGGACCGCGGGCAGCTGGCGCGGCTGCATCGCAACTACCTCGATTGCGGTATCCGCGTTCGCGACGATGCCGGGGAGATGCGCAAACACCAGCCCGGTTTCGACGACCGGCGGCCGCGCTTCTGAGCAGCAACCGCGCTGCGGCCTTGCGACATCGGATTGCGGCCACCGTGGGTGCCGACAACCGGGCCACTCACGCGCTCAGGCGTAACCGGTCGACCCATCCGGCTTGATCGGCACCTTGCGCTCCCAGTGGATGTAGTCCTCGGTGCCCAGCAGGTCTTCGTCCATCTCCACGCCCCAGCCGGGGCGGTCCGGCCGCAGTTCCAGGTAGCCGTCCTTGGGCAGGTAAGGGTCCCGGACGTAACGTGCGCCGTCATGCGACCCGGCTCGTGGTGTGTCGCTGTTCTCGCCCGTGCCGAACGCATAGCTCGGCCCGTGTGGCAGCCGGTACTCCAGGATGCGGAAATTGGTCTGCGCGGCGCTGAAGTGCACGTTGATTGCAGTGGCCAGCGGACCCATCGGATTGTGGGGCGCAATGGTCACGAAGTGGGCTTCTGCCAGCGCCGCAATCTTGCACATCTCCAGCAGCCCGCCCACGACGCAGATGTCCGGCTGGATGATGTCGGCACCGCGCACCTGTAGCAGCCGCAACACCTCGAAGCGGCTGTAGAGTGACTCGCCGGTGGCCAATGTGCACTGCAGACCGCGCTTGAGTTCGCCCCAGGCTTCGAAATTTTCCGGCCGGATCGGCTCTTCGAAAAACAGCGGGTCGTACGGCGCCAGCGCGTTGCCCAGCTGGATCGCCTGGGTCGGCTCGAAGATCTTGGCATGGGCATCAAACGCGATTTCGTAGTCGCTGCGCACGGTCTCGCGCAGCTGGCGGAAATATTCAGCACTCGCGCGCACCACTTCACCCCAGCGGTGGCGGTGCATGTCGATGCGGTAGGGACTGAGTTTGAATGCGGTCAATCCCCAGTCGGCCTGCAACGCATCCATCTGGTCCCGCGCAGCCCCAGGATCCGGCGCCGTATAGATGCCCGCGTAGACCTTGACCCGGTCACGCACGTTTCCGCCGAGCAGCATGTAGACCGGCACGCCCAGAGCCTTGGCCGAAATATCCCACATGCAATGGTCGAGAGCCGAAATCGCAGCCAGGCCCAGCGCACCAGGGGGAAACCGGGTCTGCTGCATCAGGTAGTGGATCAGGTGGCCGATGCGCCGCGGATCCTGCCCTTTCAGGAAGGTGAGCAGGTACTCGAGCAGCGGCAGCAAAGCCAGATCCGGGCCATGGTTGTAACACTCGCCCCAGCCAGTGATGCCATCGTCGGTATCCATCGCCACGACGACGCGCGGACGATCCTTGTCCCGTGACATGTACACGCGCAGTCGATCGATCTTCATGCGGCTTTCATCCGTTATGCCTCACTCAGAGACCGGGCCTATTTGCCGGTGAAATAACGCGCGCGTTGCAGCCGCGTCTGCACGTAGCTGTTTTCGCCATGCGTTCCGGGCGCATACGAACCTGATGACGCGGACACCTGAGACGAGATATTGGCCTGGCTGGGGAACCGTGCCACAAACGCCTCGTCGATGTCGACGCCCAGACCTGGCGCGTCGGGCACACGCAGGAAACCGTCAACCGATACCGGATGGGGAATCACTGTCTGCGCGCGACCCTCCCAGTCGTCTTCGATCCGCTCGAGAAACAGGCCGTTGGGTATGGCGGCCAGCAGATGCAGTGCCGCATACTCCGCCACCGGGCCGAGCGATCCGGAGTGCGGCGCCACCATGATGTGGTGCGCCTCCGCCATGGCAGCGATTTTCTTCATCTGCGTGATGCCACCGGCGCGGCCGGTGTCGGGCTGTATCACATCCACCAGTTCGCGTTCGATCAACTCGCGTTCACCGAATATCGTGCTCATCCGTTCGCCGGCCGCCAGCGGCACGTGCGCTGCGTCGCGGATCCGCTTGTAGCCGTCCAGATTGTCCGGCGCGATCGGATCCTCGATGAACAGCAGGTGGTAGGGCTCCAGTGCACGGGCCAGGCGCGCCGCGTCGCCCGGCGCGAGCCACGGCGGTCCATGCAGGTCGATCATGATGTCCATGTCCATTCCGACCGCGTCGCGCAATGCAGCCACCTTGCGCACCGGATCCGACACACCACCACATTTGATCGCCGTGACGCCGCGCGACTTCAGGTCCAGCGCCACCTCGGGCGTATTGGCATGGGCGTAGATGCGGATCTTGTCACGCACCTGACCGCCGAGCAGGTTCCAAACCGGAACCCCGAGCGCCTTGCCCTTGATGTCCCACAGGGCCATGTCGATGCCGGTCATCGCACCTGCGCCAACCGTCCCGGTCATGCCGTGCACCATGATGGCCGACATCATGCGTTGCCACAGCCGCTCGATGTGTGTTGGATCCTCGCCGATCAGGATGCGTTTGAGATCCTGCACCGCGGTTTCGATCACACGCGGCCAGCCGGAGCACTCGCCGATACCGACAATGCCCTCGTCGGTGTACACCTTGACGAACAACCAGTTGCGGGTTCCGGTGATGCCGGGGGAGTAGGCCGTGGTTCCAAACGCGTTGTCCGAGGCCCAGGCCTTGGGCGACGGAACTCCCACATGCATCAGGAAGGTCTGGACATCGGTGATTTTCATGGGGGTGTCAGTGGTTGGCCGGGTCGTAGCGAAAACGCTTGTGCATGCTGCGCGCGCGCGGGTCCGGCCTGGGGATCGCCGATAGCAGGGCCTGGGTATAGGGATGGACCGGCGCGTCGCAGACCTGGTCGGTGGCACCGGTCTCCACGATCTTGCCGCGGTACATCACCGCGACACGGTCACAGAAATAACGGATCACCGCAATGTCGTGGCTGATGAACACGAACGACAGACCGAGCTTGTCCTGCAGGTTCAGCAGCAGGTCGAGCATCTGCGAACGCAAGGACACGTCCAGCGCCGACGTTGCCTCGTCGGCCACGATGATGCGTGGGCTCAGCGCCAGCGCACGCGCGATGCCGATGCGCTGGCGCTGGCCGCCGGAAAACGCGTGCGGATACCGTTCGCGCCAGGCCGGTTCCAGGCCGACATTGCGCAGCAATTCGGCAACCCGGTCATCGAGTTCCTTGCCCTTGGCCAGGCCATTGACCAGCAGGGGTTCGCCGACGATCTGCGCCACCGTCATGCGCGGGTTCAGCGAGCCCACCGGGTCCTGGAAGATCATGCGGATCTCGCGCCGGCAGTCCTTCAGCGTGGTCTTGTCGGTCTGCACGATGTCGACCACGGATCCGTCGGGCCTGCGGTAATCGATGGCCCCACCCTGGGGATCGTAGACACGCAGCAGGCACCGTCCCATCGTTGTCTTGCCCGAGCCCGATTCACCGACGATACCCAGCGACTCGCCCGGCAGCAGGCTCAGCGAGACACCATCGACGGCCTTGACCAGGGTCTTGCCCTGGCCGAAATGCAGTTGCAGGTCGCGCACCTGCAGAATCGGTTCGACCGTGCTGGCAATCGGCGCGCGTTGCAAGCGGATGTCTGCCATGCGCCCGAGTTTGGTGACAGAGCCGATCAGCATCTGCGTGTACGGATCCTGCGGCGCATGGAAGATCGTGTCCACCAAACCGGTCTCGACGATCTTGCCGTGGTTCATGACGATCACCTGGTCGGCAATCTCCGCCACCACGCCCATGTCGTGCGTGATGAACATCACGGCCATGCCATGGTGCATTTGCAATTGGCGGATCAGATCCAGAATCTCGGCCTGCGTCGTCACATCCAGTGCGGTGGTCGGCTCGTCGGCGATGAGCAGCGCGGGGTTGCAGGCCAGCGCCATCGCAATCATCACCCGCTGGCGCATGCCGCCGGAGAACTCGAAGGTGTACCGGTCCACGGCCTTGTCGGGGTTGGGAATTTCGACCTGCCCCAGCAATTCGACACAGCGGGCCCGTGCCTGCCGCTTGTCCATTTTCAGGTGCAGTGTCAGCACCTCCATGATCTGGTTGCCCACCGTGTGCACCGGTGACAAGGATGACATCGGCTCCTGGAAAATCATCGCGATCTCGGCGCCGCGTACCGCACGAATCTCGCGCGATCGGTGACCCAGGCTCGCCAGGTCGGTACTGCTGCCGTCATTGCGGTGCAACACCATCGAGCCGCCGATGATGCGCCCGGGTTCGTCGACGATCTGCAGGATCGAGCGTGCGGTGACGCTCTTGCCGCTGCCGCTTTCGCCCACCACACACAGCGTCTTGCCGCATTCGACATCGAACGACACGCCGTCCACCGCCTTCACGGTACCGGTGCGGGTGGGAAAGTGCGTGCGCAGGTCGCGCACCTGCAGCAACACGCCAGAGCGTTGCTGCCGGGTTGCGACGGACGGGTCGGCGGGAGCCTGGGTCATTTGTTGTAGGGGTCGGATGCGTCGCGCAGTCCGTCGCCGAGGAAATTGAGCGCGATCACGGCGAGCACGACGGCGGCTCCAGGGGCGAACAGCCAGGGTGCGGTGGCAATGGATCGGATGTTCTGCGCCTCGCGCAGCAATACGCCCCAGGAAATGGTGGGTGGCTGCAGTCCCAAGCCCAGGAAGCTCAGGGCGGTCTCGGCCAGGATCATGGCCGGGATTGCCAGCGAAACCGACGCGATGATGTGGCTGGAAAAGCTCGGCAGCATGTGGCGAAAGATGATGCGCCCTTCGGACACGCCGTCGAGCCTGGCCGCGGTGACAAACTCCTCGGTGCGCAGGCTCAGGAATCGACCCCGCACCACGCGCGCGAGCTGGGCCCAGCCCGTGAGCGACAGGATCAGCGTGATCATGAAATAGTTCAGTGTGGCGGGCCAGTTTTGCGGCACGGCCGCGGAGGCGGCCAGCCAGATCGGGATCGTGGGCAAGGACAACACCAGTTCGATCACCCGCTGGATCACGAAATCGATGCGGCCGCCGTAGTAGCCCGATATGCCACCCAACACGATACCGATGGACAGCGCCAGGATCACACCGGCCAGTCCGACCGAGAGCGAGATCTGGGTCCCGATCATGATGCGGCTGAACACGCAACGCCCGAGGCGGTCGGCACCGAAGAAAAACAACGGCTGGCGCGCCTCGTTGGAGGCGAACAGATGGATTTTCGAATTGAACAGCCCGAGCACCGAGTATTCGTAGCCTTCGCCGAACATCGTCAGGTAGACCTTGCGCTTGTCGTCGGCCTTGTAGACCGCAGCCAGGGTCTGCGGGTCGCGCGTGAGAACGTAGGGATGGATATAGGGACGGATTGTCCAGCTGCCGTCTTCCGCGCTGTCGATGAAGTGCAGGGCCTGTGGCGGATGGAAGGCCGAGCGGGTGTTCTGCTGCGACGGGTCGTTGACCGCGAAGAAACCTGGCACGATGGCGATCACATACAGGATGACGGTGATGACCAGGCCCGCCATGGCCAGGCGGTGGCGCTTGAACGCCCACCAGACCAGTTGCCACTGAGACGCAACGGCAAGCCGTGTCGAGACATCGGGGACATCGGGGACATCGTGCTGCACCGCAGCGGAGGTGAGGGTGGCAGGCGCGGAAACGGACGTGGCGTTGGTCATGCGCTCATTCCAGTCGAATGCGTGGATCGACCAGCGCGAGCAGGATGTCACTGACCAGCGTGCCCAGCACCGTGAGCGCGCATATCAGCAGGATGAAGGCGCCGGCCAGGTACATGTCCTGGCTCATCAGCGACTGCAGCAGCAAAGGGCCTGCGGTGGGCAGGCTGAGCACGATGGCCACGATGATCGAGCCCGACACCAGGTTGGGCAACAGCCATGCGATGGTGGAGATGAACGGGTTCAGCGCCAGCCGCATCGGATATTTCACCAGCAGCGTGAACTCGGACAGACCCTTGGCGCGCGCGGTGGTCACATACGGCTTGTGCAATTCGTCGAGCATGTTGGCACGCATCACGCGGATCAGACTGGCCGTACCCGACACGGCCAGGATGGCGACGGGAATCCACAGATGCTCCAGCAGATCGATGGACTTGGCGATGCTCCAGGGCGCGTTCTGGAACGGCTCGGAGAACAGACCCCCCACGTCCTGCCCGAACTCGACGGCGGCAACGTACATCAGCACCAGGGCCAGCAAAAAACTGGGGATCGCCAGGCCGAGGAACGATAGGCCCGTCACCAGGTAATCGGCAATCGAGTATTTCTTCACCGCCGAGAACACGCCCACCGGGAGCGCAATGCCCCAGGTGACCAGCAAGGCCGAGAGGGTCAGCACCAGTGTCAGGGCCATGCGCTCCCAGATCAGGTCTCCCACCGGCTGTTGCCATTCGAAGCTCAGGCCGAAATCACCGCGCAGAATGATGTTGGAAATCCACTTCCAGTACTGAACGATCATGGGCTGGTCAAGGCCGAAGCGGTTGCGCAGGTCGGCCGCCATGTTGCGGTCCACCACCTCGTTGGAGGCGGCCAGCGTGGCGATGTAACTGGTGACGAAGTCTCCCGGAGGCAGCTGTATCAACACGAACGACAGGAAACTGATGGCGATCAGGAACGGCAGCATCCAGAACAGCCGCTTGGCGATGAATGTCAACATGCCGCTTTTTTCTCAGGCAGGGGGCGAATCACAGGCGCG
>JBBRVD010000200.1:0-6670 GCA_038247175.1 Burkholderiales bacterium
ACTGCCCAGCACGATGTTGTTGGCTGCCAGCGAATCGGCGGTGACGAAGAAGCCGAGGTTGCGCTTGACGATGCGGCGCTCGTCATCGGTCAGGCCATTCGGGTCTTTCCACAACGCGATGTCGCGCGTCATGTTCACCTCTTGCGGCATCCAGTGGTTGGCACAGCTCGCGAGGTATTTTTCCCAGGCCCACTTGTACTTGAAGGGCACCAGCTGATTGACGTCGGTCTGCCCGTTGATGATGCGTTTGTCAGCGGCGTTCACGCGGCGCGCAGGCGGCGCTGTCACCGAAGCGCTGGCCCCGGTGGTCAAGGACGGGATCGGTGCACCATCATCGAGAACGCGGGCCTGACCAGAACGCAAGGGTGGCTCCACCGAGCGACCCGGATGCGGGTCACGAGCAAATGACGTTGGCGATGTGGGCTTGACTTCTTCGTCCCAGGTCAGCATAGAGAATTCCAATCTGTGAATTATGAAAGCAGCGTCATGAAATGCAAAGCATTCATGCACGCAGCTATCGTGATGTGTTGTTCAATTGCATCGTCCACGCGTCGTGCATGGGCGATGCATCGCCGCGTTACTGGCACGCCTCGCACGTCGGATCATCGACGCCACAGAACTTGACGTCGGTGGCCGGACTTGCCGCGAGTTGTTCGTGCGCCGCTGCGGCAGCCTTGTCGAGCGCACTCATCGATACCGCCGCGCCCGTACGATCGGCGCCACCCGAAGACACCGCATTCATGCGGCCTGCTGCTACCGTCGATTTCTCGGCATGGGTCGCTGACTGTGTGCGCAGGTAATACGTCGTCTTCAGACCACGAACCCAGGCCAGCTTGTAGGTGTCGTCGAGCTTCTTGCCCGAGGCGCCTGCCATGTAGATGTTGAGCGACTGCGCCTGGTCGATCCATTTCTGGCGTCGCGACGCGGCCTCGACCAGCCAATAAGTTTCGATCTCGAACGCGGTGGCGTAGAGCGACTTGATCTCCCGCGGCACGCGATCGATCGGCTGCAGCGAGCCGTCGAAATGCTTGAGGTCCATCACCATCACGTCGTCCCACAGCCCCAGGCGTTTGAGGTCGTGCACCAGGCTGTTGTTGATAACGGTGAACTCGCCCGACAGGTTGGACTTCACCGACAGGTTGCCGAAGCTCGGCTCGATGGACGCATCGACACCGATGATGTTGGAGATCGTCGCCGTCGGCGCGATCGCAACGCAATTCGAGTTGCGCATGCCGTCTGCGGCGATCTTGCTGCGCAGGGCGTCCCAGTCCAGCGTCGAGGAGCGATCGACCTCGACATAACCGCCGCGCTCCTTTGCCAGCAGATCCAGCGTGTCGATCGGCAGGATGCCGCGATCCCACAGGGAACCCTGGTAGCTGGAATATCGGCCCCGCTCGCGCGCCAGCTCGGTTGACGCCCAATAGGCGTAGTAACACACCGCCTCCATCGACTGGTCGGCAAATGCGACTGCCGCGTCGCTGGCATACGGGATGCGCAGCTTGTACAAGCAGTCCTGGAATGCCATCACACCCAGGCCGACCGGGCGGTGGCGCAGGTTGGAGTCGCGCGCCTTCTTGACTGCGTAGTAATTGATGTCGATCACGTTGTCGAGCATGCGCATCGCGATGCCGATGGTGCGACGCAGCTTGTCGTGGTCGATGCCGCCTTCATGGATGTGCTGCAGCAGGTTGACCGATCCCAGATTGCAGACCGCGGTCTCGGTGTCGCTGGTGTTGAGCGTGATCTCGGTACACAGATTGGACGAGTGCACGACCCCCACGTGCTGCTGCGGAGAGCGCACGTTGCAGGCATCCTTGAACGTGATCCAGGGATGGCCGGTCTCGAACAACATGGTCAGCATCTTGCGCCACAGATCGGATGCCGGCAACGTGCGACAGGGCTTGATCTCGCCGCGCGCGGCCTTCTCCTCGTAGGCCACATAGGCGCGCTCGAAATCGGCGCCGAACCTGTCGTGCAGGTCCGGCACGCTGGACGGCGAGAACAGCGTCCAGTCGCCTTTTTCCATGACCCGGCGCATGAACAGATCCGGAATCCAGTTCGCGGTATTCTTGTCATGGGTGCGGCGGCGGTCGTCCCCGGTATTCTTGCGCAGCTCCAGGAATTCCTCGATGTCCAGGTGCCAGGCTTCCAGGTAGGTGCAGACGGCGCCCTTGCGCTTGCCGCCCTGGTTCACCGCCACCGCGGTGTCGTTGACCACCTTGAGGAAGGGCACGACTCCCTGTGATTCACCGTTGGTGCCCTTGATGCGCGAACCCAGCGCGCGCACACGGGTCCAGTCGTTGCCCAATCCGCCGGCGAACTTGGACAGCAGCGCGTTTTCCTTGATCGACTCGTAGATGCCATCAAGGTCGTCCGGCACCGTGGTCAGGTAACACGACGACAGTTGCGAGCGCAATGTGCCGCTGTTGAACAACGTCGGCGTGCTGGACATGAAGTCGAACGACGACAAAACTTCATAGAACTCGATTGCCCGCGCCTCGCGGTCGATCTCGTTCAGCGACAGGCCCATCGCCACCCGCATGAAGAATGCCTGCGGCAGCTCGATACGGGCCTTGTCGATATGCAGGAAGTAGCGGTCGTACAGTGTCTGCAGTCCGAGATAGTCGAACTGCAGGTCGCGCTCGGACTTGAGCGCGGCAGCCAGGCGCGGCAGGTCGAATTGCAGCAGGCGCTCATCAAGCAACTCTGCGTCCACCCCCTTGCGCACGAACTGCGGAAAGTATTCGACATAGGCCGCCCCCATTGCGGACTGGGGCACGTCGTGACCGAGCACCTCCTTGGCGATGGTATGGAACAGCAGACGCGCGGTGGCGTAGGTGTAGTCCGGATCCTTCTCGATCAGGGTGCGGGCGGCCAGTACCGAGGCCTTGTAGACCTCGTCCATCGGCACACCGTCGTACAGGTTGCGCAAGGTCTCGGCCATGATCGGCTCGAAGCGGATGTCCGGCCCCAGGCCTTCGCAGGCGGCGCGGATCAGGCCCTGCAGATACCCCATGTCCAGCGGCACGCGCTGGCCGTTGTCGATGGCATGCAGCTGCGGCGCCTCGGGCGCCTCCTGCTGCCTGGTGCGCGCACGCTCCTGAGCCCGCTTCTCGCGATACAGCACGTAGGAGCGGGCGATCTCATGATGACCTCCACGCATCAGGCCGAGCTCCACGTGGTCCTGCACGTCCTCGATGTGGAAGGTACCACCGCCCGGGCGCGAACGCACCAACGCGCGCACCACAACCTGCGTCAGCTCATCGACGACTTCGCGCACACTGGCCGACGCTGCACCCTGGGTGCCATGCACCGCGAGAAAGGCCTTCATCATCGCCACGGCGATCTTGCCCGGCTCAAACGGAACGACTGCGCCGTTGCGGCGAATGATCTGGAACTGGGCCAGGTCCGCGGCACCGGGCATCTGCGTGGCACCGGTCATGGGCACGGCACTGGAGCGTGAAGCGGCCGGCACGCCGGAAGTCTTCTGGTTGGGGGTGTTCAGGGCTATCTGCATTGTTTTCCTCTTCTCTGGGAACGTCTCGTCCGAGTATTGCGGGCTGGTGGCGGGCTGGTGGCGGCTGGTTTGCGCCTCGTGGCGGTCAGTCTTCCCGCGACCTGCGCACACTATATATGGGGCCTGCATCCATGACAAGCCACTACCGGTAGTGTATCCGGCTCTCCATGCGGCAAGACTGCGCGAACCGTGCGCGAGCAACCGACGGTCGGCTCCGGCTGCGCGGCACTGCGTCCGGCGCAAGGTCCATCCAAAGCCTTGCGACATGCGGCCCTGACAGGGAAGACACCCGTACATGCGACTATCCGCCGGTTTTGCCGCTGCCAACCGCACCAGGCTTGACGTTGCGGCATCCGGCCCGTCGCGTGTGCGCACCCTGCGGGCACATGCGCCCGCAGGGTGCCACGGCTCAGACCTTTACATTTTCCTGTGGGAAAAAAGCCGAAGGCCAGGCCAGCGCCGCCTGCAGTCGTGGCCAGTCAAATCCAGTGCCTGGATCGGTTTTGCGCCCCGGCGCGATATGCTCGTGGCCCGCCACGTGCGCAATCGGGTAATGCGCCGCGAGCGCCGCGCACAATGCGGCCGTGGTTTCATATTGGGACTGCTCGAACCGGTCACCCTCCAGGCCCTCGAGTTCGATCCCTACCGAATCGTCGTTGCAGTTGTGCCGGCCGCGGTAGCAGGACACACCGGCATGCCATGCACGCGCGTCACAACTGACGAACTGCCACAAGGCGCCGCAACGCTCGACAAGAAAATGGGCAGATACCGTGACACCGCGGATGCCCTGGTAATAGGGATGCGCGTCCCAGTCCAGCGTATTGGTAAACAATTGCCGCACCGCTTCGCCGCCATACTGCCCCGGTGGCAGGCTGATCGAATGCAGCACCACCAAGTCGACCACGCTGGACGGCGGACGCGGGCCGCAGTTGGGCGACGGCAGGCGGCGCGCGAAGCGATACCAGCCCTGGTCCCACAACGCGTCCGGGGCGCAGGCGTCAGCGGCCGTCATCACCACGATCCGGGTCGGCGGGCTCGTCGATCTGTAGCCGTGCGATCCGGTAGCGGATCTGGCGCAGGCTCAGACCCAGGCGGGCTGCGGCCGCCGTTCGGTTGAAGCCGGTCTCGCGCAAGGCCTGCACCAGGATCTCGCGCTCCTGCCGGTCCAGGTGGTCCTGCAGGTTGCCCGGTATCACGACCATTGGCGTGGCCAACGCCGGCTCGCGCTGCGCCGCGTCTGCCACTGGCAGCGGCGCATCGGCCAACAGCGGGGCTGGCAGGGTGTGCTCGCTGAGGATGTCGACCTGCAGGTCGTTGCCCTCGCTGAGTGCGACCGCCCGGTGCAGCAGGTTCTCGAGTTCGCGCACATTGCCCTTGAGCGGCGCCAGGCAGATCTGCTCGAGCACACTGGGCGAGAGCCTGGGCACCGGCATGCCGGACTCGGTTGCGATACGTTCGAGCAGACTGGCACACAGGGCCGGCAGGTCGTCAAGCCGCTCGCGCAGCGGCGGAATCACGATATCGATGACGTTGAGCCGGTAGTACAGGTCCTGCCGGAAGCGGCCGCTGTTCACATCGGCAGCCAGGTCCCGGTGCGTGGCACTGATGATGCGCACGTCGACCGGCTCCTCCTGTGTGGCGCCGACGCAGCGCACGCTGCGTTCCTGCACCGCTCGCAACAACTTGGACTGCATCGCCAGCGGCAGGTCACCGATCTCGTCCAGAAACAGGCTGCCACCCCGGGCCGCCTGGAAGAAACCGTCGCGGTCCTGCGTGGCACCCGTGAATGAACCCTTGCGCGAGCCGAAAAACTCGACCTCGAGCAGTTGCTCCGGTATCGCGCTGCAGTTGACCGACACCAACGGGCCGGACGCGCGGTGGCTGTTGGCGTGCAAGGCACGGGCCACCAGTTCCTTGCCGGTACCGGACTCGCCGGTGATCAGCACCGGCGCCATCGAGCGCGCCACCTTGGCCACACGTTCCTTGACCTGGCGCATCACGGCCGACTCGCCGACCAGGCTCTGCAACGCAGCCTCGCCAACGCCGGGAGGGGCATCGGTCCTGCGCCGGTTGTACATCGGATGTGGCGCCGTACCCAGACTGTGCCGCCGCCCGGCAACCGCCGCGTTGCGCGCGCCCTGAACAGCAGAGGCAATGACGGCGCGAAACTGCTGGATATCGACCGGCTTGGTCAGGTAATCGAAGGCGCCTGCCTTGAGCGATTCCACGGCGTTATCGGCCGAACCGTAGGCGGTGATGACGACGCAGCGTTCACTGCGCTGCTGCTCGCGCAACTGGTGCAGCAGGTCGATGCCCAGTCCATCGGGCAACCGCATGTCGGTAATGACGACGTCAAAACGCTGACTGGACAGTCGCTCGCGCGCCTGCGCCAGATCACCCACCCCCAGGACCCGGTAACCCTCGCGCACCAGCGCCAGTTCGTACAGGGTGCGCAAATCCGGCTCGTCATCGACGACGAGAACATGGACATCGCGCTGCGACGGTCGTTCGGTCATTCAAGTGCGCATTTTGTCAGACGCAGGCGCAGCAAACCGGACACCGAATTCATTGCCGTCGACCCGCGATCCATCCGTCAGCCGCTGTTTGCGCGCGAAGGCGATCACCGCGCCATGTCCGGCGCACAACTCGCGGCAGATATACAGTCCGAGCCCGGTGGAGCGGCTCTCGGACGAGAAGAACGGCTCGAACAGGTGGCGTTCGACCGACGGCTCGAGCGGCTGGCCATCACTCCATACCGCCAGCACGGCCTGGCCCGTCGGCTCGCGGACGGTGGATACCTGGATCGAGCCGACGCCCGCTCCCGCATGGCGCTGCGCGTTGTCCAGCAAATTGACCAGCACACGGCGCAGATGCTCGGGATCAAACGCCACCAGCGAGGCTGCGGCATGCAGTTCCGTCAGCACGCCGCGGCGATGCTGCTGCGACCAATCCAGGCAGACCTGTGCCACCGTGTCTTCGAGACGGGTACGCGACGGTCCGGCCCCATCGCCGGATCGATTCAGCCGCGAGATGTTGAGCACCTCGTCCACGATGCGCTCGAGCCGGTTCGCGTTCTGATGCACCATCCGGATCAGGGACTTGAGCCGGGGATCGGCGACCTCCTCGTCGAGCAGGGCATTGGCCTGCACGATC
>JBBRVD010000201.1:0-6669 GCA_038247175.1 Burkholderiales bacterium
AGCTTCGCGGAACTCCCTGGGCATGAACTGGGCAAACACCACCTTGCCGAAGTCATGCAGCAGCCCGGCAATGAAACAGTCGTTCGGGTCGACGTCGCCGACCCGTGGCGCCAGCAACTTGGCAATGTTGGCGGTGGTCAATGAGTGCAACAGGTATTCGTGGGCGTCAAATCCGGGCACCCCCTGCTTGGGTAACATGCCGATCGCCGCAATGCTCAGCGCCAGGTTCTTCAGGCTGTTGAAGCCCATGTACACCACCGCATGGTTGATCGACGTGATCTGCTTGGGCAGGCTGTAATAGGCGGAGTTGACGACCCGCAGGATCTTCACGGTGACCACTGGGTCATGGTCGATCACCCGTACCAGATCCTTGGGCGAGCAGTTCACGTCGCGGGTGAGTTCCAGTATCTGCTGCACGCTGCGCGGGAACGCCGGCATGCGGTCGACGGCGGCGGCGAGTTTCTGGGTCAGTTCGGGCGTCATGGACTTCATCGGGATTCCGGCTCCCATTTTGGCAGCACTAGGCACGACCGGCGCAGCGCACGTCGGCGACCCGCGATGATCGGTGTCGACGCACACGGCAGTCGCACCCGCAACGTCTGGCTCAGCAAATGTGCGCAGCCCGCCCGTGCTGCGCCGGCGGCGGCGACTGCGCCGAGCCTGGCGTCGACTGCCTCCCCCAACCCCGCATCGTTCCAGCGGTTTTTGCACTGCATCGCGTGTGCGGGGTCGTTCACGCCATTAAATTCGGCGCCCGCAATCGCACCAGGCGCGCACGGACGGCCAGCGCCCGGCAAGGCTTTAGACTGGCGCCATGGCCGCCAACCGCGATTTCGTCGATGACTGCCTGGACTTGCTGTCCGGCATCGGACCTTGCACCGCCAAGCACATGTTTGGCGGCTGGGGACTGGCGCTGGACGGACTGAATCTGGCGCTGATCGCCGACCTGGGCGACGGCCTTACGTTGTGGCTCAAGGCCGATGCCGACACACAGCCGCAATTTGAGGCCGCGGGTTGTCAGCGTTTCACCTGGACCACGCAGAAAAAAGGCGCGCCGGTGCAGATCAGCATGGGTTACTACAGCGCGCCAGTCGATGCGTTGGAGTCTGCGCTGGCCATGGCACCATGGGCCCGGTTGGCGCTGGACAGCGCTCGCAAGGCCCATCACGCGAAGTCGGTGCGGCGCACGCCGGCCAGGAAGACAACTCGCAGACCGAGCAACCGGCCGCCTGGCGGCTGACCCGGCACCGCACAGCCGATCGTGCGTACACCAACGTTGGCGCGCGAGACGACGTTGCGGTCATGGCTGGTTGATGCCCAGATGGTAAAGGGTGCGCCAGGCCCGGTCGCGTTCGCTGGCATGAAAGTCCTGCGGATGGTGCGGCCAGTCAGGAAAGCCCCTTGATTGGCGCGACCAGCCAGGACCGCGCTGTAGCCACCGAACCATCCGATGGCCAAGCGCCGAGCCCCGGGCGCGCAGGCTGCGCCACAACCGCGCCATCCACGACTCGTACGGCGCCGGCAGGGGCGCCTCGGGCTCCCAGCTGAAGCAGGCCTCTTCGTTGGCTGCATCCGGATACGACTCCAACACCACATGCTGCCCCGGAACAAGGCGGATCCGGGCGCCGCCACGCAGCACCAGGTCGCCCCAGTCATTGGCCGCTCCCTGCACGTGCGGGCCGTCCAGTGTGGCCCATACAGTACCGTGTACGACACGAAGATAGCCCGGCTGCCAGGCATCCAGGGTGATGGCGCGATGCCGCGCCAGGGTCCAGAAACTGCGCAATCCGAAGCCGGCCGGGGCACTTGGGAGTTGCAAATAACGCATGGATGACATGACACGCTCCTGAACAATGATCGTGAGGAAGCTGAATCATGGCTGTGAATAGTAATGACGTCCAATGAAACTGCACTACGCTATTGATTCCATTTTGTCATCAATATGCAGTCGCTTTGCAGCTTAGTATTCGCCATGTCCCAGAATGAATCCCGCCTCCGTACGCGGCCCCTGTCCGCAGGCCACCTGCGGGCCTTCCAGGCGGTTGCGCGGCATCTGAACTTCCGTCTGGCAGCGCAAGAACTGGCGCTGACCCAAAGCGCGGTCAGCCGGCAGATCCAGGCACTGGAAGAAGAGCTCGGCGTCTCTCTGTTCCTGCGTCACACCCGCGCGGTCGAACTCACCGGCGCCGGCGGCGACCTGCTCAGCGCCGTCGTTCCGGCGCTGGAGCGCCTGGACGGCACTGTGCGCCAGATCCGGCAGAACGCCGGGCGCAAACATGTCGCCATCACCACATGGGCGTCGTTCGCCTCGATGTGGCTGATACCGCGTCTGGAGGAATTCCAGGATCAATACCCGGACATCGATATCCGCATCGACACCAGCGACACCACCACCGACCTTGACACGACCGACGTCGACCTGGCATTGCGCTACACCCTGCCGTCCCGGGTGCCTTCTCATGCGGTGCGCATGTTCGGCGAACAACTCGCACCGGTGGCCAGCCCCTGGCTCCTCAAGGACGGCAAACCCCTGCACCGTGCGTCCGACCTGTCGCGATTCACGCTGATCGAGGCTGGCGACATCCACCGCAATCGCAACTTCGAGATCCTGGCGTGGCAACGCTGGTTCGACAAGAATCAGCTGGGTCACGCGCAGGCCAAACGGTGGCTTTATTTCGACTATGCGTACCAGATGGTCCAAGCCGCCATCGCCGGGCAAGGCATTGTGCTGGCGCGCATGCCGCTGATCGCCGAATCCCT
The DNA here is from genome assembly GCA_038247175.1 of Burkholderiales bacterium. Classification (GTDB taxonomy): domain Bacteria; phylum Pseudomonadota; class Gammaproteobacteria; order Burkholderiales; family Burkholderiaceae_C; genus CAISIP01. The sequence continues at coordinate 2,761 of JBBRVD010000201.1, forward strand.
GGCCAGCGGCGACCTGGTCGAGGTGCTGCCCGGCATGCGTATCGATTCTCCGCTGGCGTACTGGCGCATCCTGGGTCCGCGCGCCGGAATCCGGGCGCAGGTCAATGCTTTCTGTGCCTGGCTCGATGTTCAGGCTTCAGCCACGCGCGCGGCCATGGGAGAAGATTCGCCGCAAGCCGACCCGCTGTCGGAGCCTGCCGCTAAACTGGCCAAACCGCCCCGTTCTCGTTGAGGATCGCATCGAGCGGAATATCGTGCGGCTGTGACTCGAAGTCGGACAGGAAACCCTGCGTGAAGCCCAGCCCGACGGTGAACGGCCGCGGCTGCAGGATCGCCAGTGTGCGGTCGTAGAAGCCGCCGCCGTAACCGAGGCGGTAACCGCCAGGGCCATATCCGACGCAGGAGATGAACATCAGCGTGGGCAAGATGGCTTCGGTGTCCTTGGGTTTCGGAATACCGTAAGCATCCTCCTCCATCCGGCAACCGGGGTACCAGGCATGGAACACCATGGTCTTGTGCACCTTGTCGACCACCGGCAGACCGATGCGCCGACGCTGCGCCTGCTCGAGCAACTCGCCGTCCTCCTTCCAGCGGTGCAGGGCCGGCAGCGGATCGAACTCGCCCTTGATCGGCCAATAGGCACCGATCACGGTGTCGGGCCGCCCCACCAACCAGATCCGCATCACGTCCTGCAGCAGCGCCGAGCGTTGCTGGCGGTCCGGCATGTCCAGGCGCTGCTCGACAAGAGCCTTGCGAAGGGTTTTCTTTTCCTGCGTCTTCCTGTCCTCGGAGTTGTCCATAATCAGACCATGAAGTTTGCAGGCATTTTGACATCGATCGTTTGGCTCGCGGCCGCGGCAGTGGTTCCGATCCGCCTGGCCTGGGCGCAGAGCGCCGAAACCCGCGTCGCGGACGCCGTCGTGCTGGAGATGAGGGACGCATTCCGCAAGTCCGACCGCAAGCGCCTCACCGCTTTGTTGCCACAGGTGCGCGGGCATGTGCTGGAGCCCTGGGCCGCTTACTGGGAGCTCAAGGCGCGGCTGCCTGACGCATCGAACGACGAGATCCGCGCGTTCCTGCGCAAATTCGCCGGCACCTACCAGGAAGACCGCTTGCGCAACGACTGGTTGCTGCTGCTGGGGCAGGTGCGCGACTGGTCCACCTTCATGGCCCAATACCCCAGTTTCCGCATGAATGACGACCGCGAGGTGCGGTGTTATGCGCTGCTGACCGACTTCAACGCCTCTGGAGCCGACGTGGCGGCGCAGGTCGAGTCGCTGTGGCTCGCACAGCGCGAGGCCGACGATGGCTGCGCCCACGCGGCCGAAATCCTGCTCAAGGCGCGCAAGATGAAACCCGAGGTGGCCTGGGAGCGCGCCCGCATCGGCATGGAAACCGGACGCCTGACGGTGGTCACGCAGGCGGTCGGCCTGCTGAACCCGGACTGGACGAACAAGATCAAGACCATCTTCTCCGGCCCGGATCGTTACCTGGACGAGAAACAGACGGCCTTGCTGCCGCGCACCAAGGAATTCGTCACGCTGGGCCTGGTCCGCATGGCGGCCGACAACCCGGCACAGGCGGCCGAGCAGATCAGCAAGCTGCGTTGGCGCACCCAGCTGACGCAGGAGGAGCGCAGTTATGTCTGGGGCGTGATCGGCAAACGCGCAGCGCAACGCCTGTCGGACGATGCCAGCGGCTATTTCGCCAACGCGCAGGACCAATACCTCTCGGGCGAACAGCTGGAGTGGAAGGTACGCGCCGCGCTGCGCGCCGGCAACTGGAAGCAGGTGGAAGATGCGACCACGGCCATGGACGACACACTGCGACAGGACCCGGCCTGGGTCTACTGGCGTGCCCGCGCCTTGATGGCCGACGGCCGTCCAGCGGCTGACCGGGCCCAGGCCACGGCGTTGCTCGAGCGTATTGCCAGCGTGCGCGGCTTCTACGAGCAATTGGCGCTGGAGGAACTTGGGCGCAACATCACCGTACCCGAGCCGCCGGCTCCGACGACCGAGCTGGAGAAGGCCGAGGCGCGCCAGAACCCGGCGCTCATCCGAAGCCACCATGCCATCGGGATCGGACTGCGCGGTGACGGCGATCGGGAGTGGAACTACGCGGTGCGCCTGCACGAGCCTGGCGGCATGGACGACCGGCGCCTGCTGGCCGCGGCCGAACTGGCCTGCCAGCGCGAAGACTGGAAAAACTGCATCAACACCAGTGAACGCACCCGTGGCTTCATCGCACTGGCGCAGCGTTTCCCGATGCCGCTGCACGATGCCGTGATTTCCCGTTCGCGGCAGATCGGGCTTGATCCGGCCTATGTCTACGGCCTGATCCGGCAGGAGAGCCGCTTCCTGATGGACGCGCGCTCGAGCGTCGGCGCATCGGGGCTGATGCAGGTCATGCCGGCCACGGCACGCTGGACCGCGAAGAAAATCGGCATGGCCGGATTCCAGCCAAGCCAGATCTACGACCGCAACACCAACATCACGATCGGCACTGCCTACCTCAAGCTGGCGCTGGACGATTTCGCTGGCTCGATGCCGCTGGCAGCTGCCGCCTACAACGCCGGCCCGGGACGCCCGCGCAACTGGCGCAATGGCCCCGTGATCGAGGCGGCTGCATGGGCAGAGAACATACCGTTCACCGAGACACGCGACTATGTCAAGAAGGTGCTGAGCAACACCACCAATTACGCGGCCTTGATCACCGGCAAGCCGCAATCCCTGAAGGCGCGGCTGGGTATGGTTGGACCACGCCCGGGCGCCGCGCCGGAAGTCAGCAAGGATCTGCCGTGACAGTGGCGGCGCCGGCACAGCAGGAGCCACTATGGTGAAGCGTATTCTTGTACTCGGCGGTAGCGGATTCATCGGCAGCCATGTGTGTGAAAAGGCGTCCCAGCTGAAATGCCGCGTCACCGTCCCGACACGCCGCAGGATCAATGCACAGCCGGTGCAGTCTCTGCCGTGGGTCGACGTGATCGAGTCCGATATCCACGACGAGGCCGCGCTGACGCATCTGGTGCGGGGCCATGATGCAGTCGTCAACCTGGTGGCGATCCTGCATGGCAACGCCACCTCTTTCGACCATGTGCATGTTGCGCTGGTGCAAAAACTGGTGCGGGCCTGCCAGGCGGCCGGTGTGCAGCGACTGGTGCATATCAGCGCGCTGGGTGCGGCACCCGATGCGCCGTCGATGTACCAGCGCAGCAAGGCCAAGGGCGAGGCGGTCCTGGCGGCCAGCGGCCTTGATCACAGCGCGCTGCGCCCCAGCGTGGTGTTTGGCGCAACCGACAAGTTTTTGAACATGTTCGCGCGGCTGCAAACGGTGTTCCCGATCATGCCGCTGGCCGGCGCGGACACCCGGTTCCAACCGGTCTGGGTACAGGACGTCGCGCTGGCCGTCGTCCGGCTGCTGGAGCGGCCAGGCATCATTGCCGGTTTGCCGAACCCGCTGCCTGCGCCGGTGCTCGAGGCCTGCGGACCGGACGTATTCACACTGCGCGAACTGGTGCAACTGGCAGGACGACTATCCGGCCACGCGCGCCCGGTGATGGCGCTGCCGCCCCTGCTTGCGCGCTGGCAGGCCCGCATCATGGAGGTGATGCCGGGCGAACCACTGCTCAGCCGCGATAACCTCGATTCGATGCAGGTCGACAACGTCAGCACCGGCGTGTTGCCAGGCCTGGACGCACTGGGCATCACGGCCAGTTCGCTGCGCGCGATCGGGCCGACCTACCTGAGCCCGGGCGGCGCAGATGCAGCGCTGGCGCAGCGGCGCTTGTCCGGGCGGCTGTAGGCGCGCAGTGGTCCGTTCGGGTTCGCGGCGCCGCCGGTGCTGCGCAAGCAGCGTGTTCTTGCAGCTGCCGTTGCAACGCCAATGGCATCCTCAGCACTCCAAAGGCGA
>JBBRVD010000202.1:0-6665 GCA_038247175.1 Burkholderiales bacterium
GGATCGACGGCAGTGATACGCATGGCTTGGCGTGTCCTCACATGGATGCAGCGGGTTTGGGAGCCGAGCCTGGCACGAATTTTTCAGCATAGTGGCAGGCGACCTGGCGGTTGTCGTCTTGGGCGCGCAGCACCGGCTCCTGGGTGCGGCACAGGTCGGTGGCATGCGGGCACCGGGTGTGAAAGGCGCAACCGGCCGGTGGCGCCAACGCGCTCGGCATGTCGCCCGCCAGGCGGATGCGCGGTTGACGCAGGCGCGGATGGGCCACCGGTATCGATGCGATCAGCGCCCGCGTGTACGGGTGTACCGGCGCCCGGTACAGGCTGCGCTTGTCGGCGATCTCGACGATCTTGCCCAGGTACATCACGGCGACGCGATCACTGATGTGTTTGACGACCGACAGATCGTGCGAAATGAACAGGTAGCTGAATTGGAAGTCGCGTTGCAGGTCCTGCAACAGGTTGATGATCTGTGCCTGCACCGACACATCGAGTGCCGACACGGCTTCGTCACACACGATGAAGCGTGGATGAGACGCAATCGCTCTGGCGATACCCAGCCGCTGGCGCTGGCCACCTGAAAACTCATGCGCATAAGAACCCGCCTGGGCGGCGGACAGACCCACCATCTCCAGCAGTTCAGCCGCGCGTTTGCGCAGTTGCGGCCCGCGCCGCGCACCCTGGATCACCAACGGCTCCACGACGATGTCTTCGGCGCGCATGCGCGGATTCAGCGAAGCCTGGGGATCCTGGAACACGATCTGCAGCGCGCGCCGCGCGCTGCGCAGTTCGTCCGGGCCCAGTGCGGCCAGATCGATGCCGTCGATCCGCACGCTGCCGGCCGTGGGCTCGACCAGCCGCATCAGCAGTTTGGCGACAGTGGACTTGCCGCAGCCAGACTCGCCGACCAGACCCAGCGTCTCTCCGGCCCCCACGCTGAACGACACACCGTCGACCGCGCGTATCCGGCCGACTTCGCGCGGGAACAGCAGCCCCTCCTTGACCGGGTAATGTTTGGCCAGGCCCTCCACCACCACCAGCGGCGCGCGGGCTGCGGTTGTGGCAACGCAAGCCGGCGCGGAACTCACGGGAGAACCTCCGCCCTGCGCTCTGCGGTGCCAGCTGCGCTCACGCCGCTCCCCGTGGCGCCAAGGCATCCCAGTGGAAACAGGCAGCCTGCTGCCCATCACCGACGTCGAGCAGCGGCGGTTTGGCGTGCACGCAAATGTCGGTACGCCGCGCGCATCGCGGCGCAAAGCGGCAGCCGGGCATGGTGTCGGACAACTGTGGCAACACGCCGGGTATCGTCGCCAGGCGCAGCTCGTCGCGGTCCAGCCGCGGCGTCGATCCCAGCAGGCCCACGGTATACGGATGGCGTGGATGGGTGAACACCGTGTCCACCGCACCCTGCTCAGCGACCCGGCCCGCGTACATCACCAGCACCCGATCGGCGAACTCGGCGATCACGCCCATGTTGTGGGTGATGATCACCACCGCCATGCCGGTGTCGCGCTGGATGTCGCGCAGCAAGTCGAGCAACTGGGCCTGGATCGTCACGTCCAGCGCAGTCGTGGGTTCATCCGCCAGCAGCAGGCGCGGCGAACAGGCCAGCGCAATCGCGATCATGACGCGCTGGCGCATGCCACCGGAGAGCTGGTGAGGAAAGTCTTCCAGACGGCGCTCGGGTGCCGCGATACCGACGCGATCCAGCAGGCTGATGGCCCGTTTGCGGGCATCGGCCTTGCCGATGGTCTCATGCGCGCGGATGGTCTCCATGATCTGGTCACCGACCCGAAACACCGGGTTGAGCGAGGTCATCGGCTCCTGGAACACCATGCCGATGGAAGGACCACGCAGCGCCCGCAGCGCCTTTCGGGGCAAACCCACGATCTCGCGGCCCTCGAACTTGATGGAGCCGCTGGCCACACGCCCGGGCGGATCGGGCAGCAGACCCAGGATCGACAACGCCGTGACACTCTTGCCCGAGCCGCTTTCGCCGACGATGCCCAGCACCTCACCCGGCGCAACATCGAAGCTGACGTCGTCGACCGCGGGGAATACGCCGGCGTCGGTTCGGAAAGTCGAGGTCAGGCCTCTGACGCGCAGGATCGGATCGCCCATCAAGCTTGCTCGATTTTCAGGCGGGGGTCGAGCACGTCGCGCAGCCCGTCGCCCAGCAGGTTGACGCCGAGCACGGTCACCGCAATGGCGGCACCGGGCATGAACGTGAGCCACCAGGCCTCGCGGATATAACCGCGACCTTCGGCAATCAGGATGCCCCAGCTGGGCTGGGTAGGCGGCGCGCCCAGGCCCAGGAAACCCAGCACCGCTTCCGACAAAATGGCATACGCAAACACGAAACTGAGCTGCACGATCAGCGGCGACATGCTGTTGGGCAGGATATGCCTGAACAGGATGTGCCAGTGGCTGGCGCCAGCGACACGGGCCGAGTGCACATAGTCGAGCTCGCGCACGACCAGCACCGAGGCCCGCAGGATCCGCGCCGTGCGCGGGATGTAGACCACTGCCAGCGCAATGACCACCGTGCTGGTCGAGGGACCCAGGGCGGCGGCGATACCAATGGCCAGCAACACCGAGGGAAACGCCATCAGGGCATCAGCAAACCGCATCAGCGGTCCGTCCAGCCGGGAGAAATATCCGGCCAGCGCGCCCAGCAAAACGCCGAAGACCGCATTGAGCAACACGACCCACAGGCCGATCATCAGGCTCAGTTGCGCGCCGAAGACAACCCGGCTGAGCATCGATCGGCCCAGGTTATCGGTGCCCAGCAGATGCTCCATCGACGGCGGCTGGAACCGCATGCGCACCGCCAACTTGTTGGGATCGCCCGTGCCGAGCCAGGGCGCCAGCAGCGCCATCAGCACCATGGTGCCCAGCAAGACGGCGCCGATCACGAACGCCCGATGGCGCAGCAGGCGCCTGAACGTGCCCAGGGCCAGTGAACGTCGCACCACGCCATTGCCATCGGGTCGCGCCACTTCAGTGCCCCCCGCCCACGCGCACCCGCGGGTCGAACCAGGCATATGCGACGTCGACCAGGACGTTGAGCAGCATCAGCGCGGCGGCCACGAACAACAACCCCCCCTGAATCATCGGATAGTCGCGTCGCAGGATGGCATTGCCCAACAGCGCTCCCATGCCAGGCACGGAAAACACGGTCTCGACAATGATGGAGCCCGACAGCAGCACCGAGAAGATCAGTCCGACCACGGTCACCACCGGGATGGCGACGTTGGCCATGGCATGTTTGCCGATCACGGCCAGTTCGGACAAGCCCTTGGCGCGGGCGGTGCGGATATAGTCCTGGCGCAGCACCTCCAGCATGGCCGAGCGGGTGATGCGCGCCAGCAGTCCGATCTGCAGCAAGGCCAGTGACACGGCGGGCAAGGTGGCGCTGCGCAGCCACCCCAGCAGGTCGGTCGATGGCTCGACATAACCCCCGGTCGGCAGCCAGCCCAGATGCACCGAAAACACCAGGATCAACACCAGCCCGAGCCAGAAATTGGGTACCGACACGCCGAGCAGCGCCACCGTCATCGCACCTTGATCGATCCAGGTGTTGTGATACAACGCCGCCAGCACGCCGATGGCCAGGCCCACCAGCAGCGTCAGCACCATGGAATACAAGGCCATCCAGGCCGTGGCGGGCAGGCGTTCGAGGATGGCATCCTTGACCGGCTGCCCCAGCATCAGCGATCGACCGAGGTCGCCCTGCGCCAGGTTGCCGTAGAAACTGAGGATCTGCACGTGCAACGGCCGATCCAGTCCGAGATTGCTGCGAATGACCGCGATCTCCGCGGCCGTCGCGTTGGTGCCACCCATCACGACGGCCGGGTCCCCCGGAACCAGCTTGATCAGACCGAACGAGAGCAAACTGACCAGCAGCAGCAGCGGTATGCACTGCACCAGGCGCTTGATGAAATACGCCATCATGGCGGGCAGCCCCACCCCCTGGCGCACGGCATGGCCATCGGCTGCACGTCAGGCTGGTCCCGCATGCACGACACCGGTCAGTTGGTCAACCACACGTTGGACAAGCGCGGCGTGTAATACGCCTTGTAGCCCTCGACGTTGGCCCGCACCGCCTGCGTCTTGGGCGCCGCGCCGAACGGAATCGCCATTACCTGCTCCAGCGCGATGCGCTGGGCCTTGGCAAAGGCGGCCTGTCGCGCTGCCAGCGTGGGCGCCGAGTTGATCTCGTTGAACGCCGCCATGTAGCCCGCGTCGACCTTGTTGTCCTTGGGTTTGTACACCGGGTTGGGCTCGGCCATCTGGCGCAGGGTTTGCGGGCCGCCCAGCGCGATCACCGTGATCCAGCCGGTATAGAACACGTTCCAGCCGGTGGTCTCCTTCTGGCTGCGTTGCAGCGCGGCAGGCCAGTCGAGCACCACCAGTTCGGCGTTCATGCCGGCGGCCTTGAGCTGCTCGGCCATCACCAGCGCCGTGTTGTACATCACCGGGAAGTCGCGGTTGGTGAGCAGTTCGATCTTCTCGCCTTTGTAGCCCCCCTCCTGCAGCAACTGGCGCGCCTTGGCGCGGTTCTTCTGGTTGAGCAGTTCCTTGCCCGCATCGGTGAAATACTGCTGGCCCGGAAACTGGAAGCCCGGGTTGAGCTTGTACTGGCCCTCGTGCGCGGCCTCCATGATTTCATCGAAATCCATCGCCGCCAGCATTGCCTGGCGTACCTTCAGGTTGTCGGTGGGCGGGTTGGAGAAGTTGGGATAAGCCACGTTCATCCAGAAAGTCTCCAGACGCGCCAGCTTGATCGCCTTGTTCTCGCGCAAGCGTTTCTGCGATGCCACCGGCACATCCTCGACTGCGTGGATCTCGCCCACTTCCAGGGCCGCGGTGCGCGCTGCCGGCTCGGTCATCATCCGGAAAGTGACGGTATCCACACAGGCGCGCTTGTTGCCGGCATACCCGACCATCTGGTTGTGCCGTGTGTCCGGCTTGTAGCCATCGAAGCGGCGCAGCTTGACGAAACTGTCGGCGCGGAACTCGTCGAGCTTGAACGGACCCGTGCCCACGACGGGCAACTGCTGTGCTGGCGCCTGGGCGTTTTCAGCCGGAATAATCACGATCGGTACCGTGAACGAGGACAGCGCCTCGATGAACAACGGCCGCGCTTCCTTCAGCGTGATGACAAAGGTGCCGGCGTCGGGTGCCGACCACTTCTCGACCGGGTCCAGGATCGAGCGATCGACCCCGACACGCTTGTAGCGGTCGAACGACGCCACGACGTCGGCTGAGGACATGGTCTTGCCGTTGTGGAACTGGATGCCCTGGCGCAGCTTGAAGGTGTAGTTCTTTCCGTCCGGGCTGACCACCATGGATTCGGCCAGTTCCAGTATCGGGTTCATGGATTCATCCCGGGTCACCAGCGATTCATAGATATTGAGCGCCACGTTACGCGTGGCGCCGGCGTTGGATGTGTGCTGGTCCAGGCCGGGCACCTTGGACTCGAGCGCGAAGATCAGGTCTCCGCCGGTTCTGGGGCATTGAAAGGCCTGCGCCTGGGCGGCACCAGCTGCAACAGCAAGAGCGGTGGCGGTGCCCGCGAGGGCGAGACGCTTCATGGGTGTCCGATTCGTGATCATCAGCTCTACTCCTTGGTTAATGGCTGCCCATCGGCAGCGTTTCGGTGCTCGTCAAACTGGCTGTATCTGTCGCGCGTCTGCGTGCCCGCGCCGATATCCGAAGAAACCGTGGGTGCGAAAACAACAGGCAACACCCGCTTGCGCCAGGGAAAATTGCCAGTTTCCAGGCGCGTGAGCAGCGCCCGCGCGCTGTTCTCACCGAGACGGAATGCAGGCGAAAACACGGTGGTGAGCTCCGGGCTGGCGTAACGCCAGAAATCGAAGCCGTTGAAGCCGGTCACGCGCACGTCGGCGGGAACCGCACAACCGCGCGCACGCAGGTATTTCATGGCGGCTATCGCCATGCGGTCGTTGCCACCGATGACCACATCGGGCGCACCGTGTTTTTCGACATGCAGCGCAAAGGCCGCCTGGGTGTCGTCGAATCCTTCGTCGCCACAACGCACCACATGGAACGACGGCGGCCTGGCCATCGCAGACAACACCGAACGTACGCCAGCCTCGCGCCGCTCCATGGCGGCCCAGGAAACCGAAGGCACCAGCATCACCGCCTGTTTGCAGGCGCGCTGAAACAGGTGGCGGGCGATTTGCGCGCCACCGTCTGTGTCATCCTGAATCAGCGAACAGCCGTCGATGACGGTATCGGGGAGTTCGTCCTGAATCAGCACCAGCGGCTGCCCCAGTGCTGCCACCTGCGCAATCAACTGGCGGCGCTGCTTCTGTGCACCCGAGGTCATCAGAAAGATTCCATCACTCTCGATACGGCGCAACAGCGGCAACGACGCGAGTTCGGATGGTGATGCGCCCTGCAGCACGATGGAATACCCCGCAACCTGCAACACGTCATTGATTCCGGCCAGCATCGCCGCGGTGAAGGGGTCGGACAGGTAATGGGCCGAGGGGTCGACGATGATCACGCCCACTGTCATGCGGCGATTGGTGCGCAATTGCCGGGCATTCGCGTTCGGCCGGTAGCCCAACAACTCGCAGGCAGCCAGTACACGCGCGATCATCTCGGCGCCGACCTGTCCCTTGCGGCCATTGATCA
>JBBRVD010000203.1:0-6656 GCA_038247175.1 Burkholderiales bacterium
AATACCCGCCAAGGACCCAGTCGTGATCGCTTTCGCGGGGGGGGCGCCGCTGCTGCAGCGGCGCCGCCCCCCCGAAAAAGCATGACGCATGAGCCGCAGGGCCGCCCCAAGGCGAATCCCGCAGTGCGAAGCACGCAGGGCAACCCAGCAGACCGCAGGGCCGCCCCAAGGCGAATCCCGCAGTGCGAAGCACGCAGGTTAGCCGGCGTGCCGTGCAGTGACATTGGGTCTGCGAGCAAAACTGTCTACACTCGGTGCGCCATGTCGCAGCGGAGCCGGACTGCCCAGCAGCCCTAGTTCGCGACCCCATTCTGCTTACAGCGCCCGCAGTGGTGAGCAGTGGGTACATCCGCGGGCGCCGTTCCCCGCGCCGCGAAAGACCTGACCGATGGAAAGTTACTACCTCGACTGGGCCAACCTGCTGCTGCGCTGGGCGCATGTGATCACGGCCATCGCCTGGATCGGCTCGTCGTTCTACTTCGTGTTCCTCGACAGCAGCCTGGTGCCGCCCACCGACAAGCGGCTCAAGGAGGCAGGCGTTGGCGGCGAGTTGTGGGCGGTGCATGGCGGCGGGTTCTACAACCCGCAGAAATACAGCGTGGCGCCCAAGGTCGTACCGGACCATCTGCACTGGTTCTACTGGGAAGCCTACAGCACCTGGCTGACCGGTTTTGCGCTGTTCGCCGTGTCTTACCTGTGGAACGCGCGCACCTACCTGATCGATCCGGCCCTGATGAACTGGTCAACCGGTGCCGCAATCGGCGTCGCGGTTGCGTTTCTGGTGGCGTTCTGGATCGTCTACGACCTGATCTGCCGGGCCTTCGGCCAGCGCAAGCATGGCGACGCCATCGTCGGTGCGCTGGTGCTGCTGGTGGTGTGTCTGGCTTCCTGGCTGGCCTGCCACTGGTTCGCCGGCCGGGCGGCTTTTCTGCTGGTGGGCGCGATGATCGCCACCGCGATGAGCGCCAACGTGTTTTTCTGGATCATTCCGGGCCAGCGCACGACCGTGAACGACTTGCGCGAGGGCCGACCGGTCGACCCGATCCATGGCCAGCGGGCCAAGCAGCGCAGCGTGCACAACACGTACTTCACGTTGCCGGTGTTGTTCTCGATGCTGAGCAACCACTACAGTTTCACATACAGCCATCCGCAGAACTGGCTGGTGCTGATCCTGATGATGTTCGCTGGCGCTGCCATCCGCCAGTTCTTCGTGATGCGCCACGGCTACAAACTCGGCCGCAGCCGCCATCCATGGCCGTATGCGCTGGTGGGCATCCTGGTCATCGTCGCTACCGTGGCCTGGCTGCAACCCGCGCCGCTGCCAGCACCCGTCGCTGACACACCAGCGGCGGCGCAGACCGTGCCCACGGTGATCGAGGTGCTGGCAGTGGTGGAGCAGCGCTGCGCCATGTGCCACGGCGCCCAGGTCCAGATGAAGAACGTGAGGCTGGACTCGCCGGCACTGCTCAAGCAACACGCCCAGGCGGTCTACCAACAGACGGTCGTGACCCGGGTCATGCCGATGAACAACTCGACCGGCATCACCGAGGCCGAACGGGCGCTGATCGGGCGCTGGTTCAGCGCGGGGGCCCAGATCCATTAGCGTGGCACAAACCGTCGGCCTGGCGGACCGGATTGGCGTTGACCTGCACCGGCCCAATCCGCGCGCCGACGTTCGGGCGTCCTGTCGTGGCCCGGAGCACGGGTTTGCCGCGGCGGGTGGTTCAGCCGACAGGCGCCAGTTCGTCCAGCGCCGCCTGTTGCGCCTGCTGCAGCACGCGCGCCAGCGGATGTGCGGCGGCGACCATGCCGTTGCGCCGGGCATCCTGCGCCAGCGCGGCAAATCCGGGGGTGATCTCCCAGCGCTGCGCTGCCAGCCCGAACAGCCGGTGCATCTGCTCGCTCAACGCGGCGCCGAAGGCCTGCGACGGCGGCACCGGCAGATGCAGGCCGGTACGGTCGATGGTGCTGAACGCGACGGTCCAGCCGGTATCGTGCAGCATGCCGGCCAGGTAGCCGTCGAACACCGGTTGGCCGGCCGGGACGCACAGGATGGCCGTGTGGCGCGCCAGGGCCTCGGAATGGTCCCACATGCGCGCTCCGGCACGCCCGCTCAGCGGTCCTGGCGGCGACCGGTAAATCGGCTTGAGCAGCACCCGGGCGATCACGGTCTGCAAGCCCTGCAGCCCGATCAGCGCGATCGCCTGCTCCAGGTTGGTCACATCGCCCTGGACCCGATAGTACGAGCTGCTGGCCAGGCGCATCACCTCGGCTGCCAGCACCGCATCCTTGCCGATGCGTTCGGCGATCGCCGGCGTCGGCAGGTCGGTCTGGCGCACCAGCGCGATCAGTTGCGGAATCAGCGCCGCCGCACGCGGCAACAGATTATCGGCAATCTCCGGCTGCGCCAGCGTCTTGGCAACAGCGTCCAGTGCGTTGCGCTCCATTGGCGTGATCGGTGTGTCGGTCAGGTCTGCGCAGCCGAGCAACCAAGGAAGTGTCGGCCGCGCTGCGGGTGCCGGCGGCGCCGGCTTTTCAACCGGGTCAATTCGTACCGGTGTCGCGACGGCCGTCGCCGTATCGGCCGGCTGCGCGCCTTGCCTGCCCCAGGGCCATAACGAGGCCAGCCAGCTCATGGAGCGGACACCGTGTGGGTTAGCAGAAAAGCCGGCCGAGCGAGGCGGAGGATCGACATGAGGTGAGCTTTCGTCATTGCGCGCGGACGCAGTCTGCCACAGTCATGGCTCATGACTGTCCCATCGCCAGCGTCAGCGCCAGGCGATTGTGGCGTTCCAGCAACGGCCCCATTTCGACCGTGCAAATTCGCCCGTCGCGCACCACGACCCGCCCATCGACCACGGTATGGCTGGCCTGCGCACTGGCGCACAACAACAACGCACCCACCGGGTCGTGCACTGCGGCGCCGGCAAAACCCAGGGTGCGCAGGTCGAACAGCGCCAGATCGGCGCACATGCCTGGGGCCAGGTGGCCGATGTCGCAGCGTCCGAGGACCCGGGCTCCACCGCGGGTAGCCAATGCCAGCGCGTCGCGCGCCGTCATCTCGGCCGGACCGCGATCGCAGCCGTAGACCGGCCTGCCGTCGGCACCGGTCTCGGGCGGCGCCATGGCGCGCCCGACCCGGGCCAGCAACATCGCCTGGCGCGCCTCTGCCAGCATCTGGGCGCCATCGTTGCTGGCGCATCCGTCCACGCCCAGGCCCACCGGTACGCCGGCGTTCAGCATGCGCCGGATCGGTGCAATGCCGCTGGCCAAACGCATGTTGCTGCAGGGGCAATGGGCGACGCCGGTGCCGCTTGCCGCAAACAGGCTGATGCCCGCGTCGTCGAGTTTGACGCAGTGGGCATGCCAGACGTCGTCGCCCAGCCAGCCCAGTTCCTGTGCATACTGGGCCGGTGTACGGTTGAATTTTGCGCGGCTGTAGGCGATGTCGTGGTCGTTTTCCGCCAGATGGGTGTGCAGCCTCACACCATGGCTGCGGGCCAATGCTGCTGTCTCACGCATCAGCGACTGGCTGACCGAGAACGGCGAACAGGGCGCCAGCGCGATCTGCACCATCGCACCGTGGCCGGCATCGTGATGCTGCTCGATCAGCCGCCGCGCATCGCGCAGGATATGGGCTTCGTCCTCCACCAGCGCGTCGGGCGGCAGGCCGCCAAGGGATTGGCCGACGCTCATGCTGCCGCGGCAGGCGACAAAGCGCATGCCGATCTCCCGGGCCGCCTCCAGGCTGTCGTCGAGCCGCACGCCGTTGGGGTAGAGGTAGAGGTGGTCGCTGCTGGTGGTGCAGCCGCTGTGCAGCAATTCCGCCATGGCGACCTGGGTGGACACCCGCACCATCTCGGGCGTGAGCCCGGCCCATAGCGGATACAGGCCGCGCAACCATGAGAACAACTCCGCGTTCTGCACCGACGGCAAGGCCCGGGTCAGTGACTGGAACATGTGGTGGTGGGTGTTGACCAGCCCTGGCGTCATCAGGTGGCCACGGGCGTCGATGACGTCGTCCGCTGTTTGCGGCAGTTCGCAAGCCGGGCCGATGGCCTCGATCCGATTGCCGTGGATCAGCACCGATGCGTCGTGCAGTTCGCGCGACAGCGCAGCGTCGGCAGAGTCGCAGGTGGCAATGCAGGCAGCGTTGCGTATCAACAGTGTTTTCATCGTCGTGGGCCGCAGTGGTTGCGCCGTCGCGCGGTGCAGGGGTTGGGCACAATCGGGGCATGACCGCGCAGCCACCACCCACCGCCCATGCTACCGTGCAAAACGCCGCCCAGGCACGTGCGTTGCTCGAACACCTGTATCGCGCTGCCGTGATGCGGGCCTTGCCCGCGCATGTGACCGCGGCCTGCCTGCCGCCGCCGCCGAGCGGCGCTGGCCGCACGCTGGTGCTCGGTGCCGGCAAGGCGGGTGCGGCGATGGCGCAGGCGCTCGAGGCTGCCTGGCCAGCCGACGCACCGTTGTCGGGCCTGGTCGTGACCCGTTACCAACACATCCCGCGACGTCCTGCCGACCTGGCACAACGCATCGAGGTGGTCGAGGCATCCCACCCGGTGCCGGATGAGGCCGGCCAACAGGCTGCGCGGCGCATGCTGGCGCTGGCCCAGGGCCTGGGGCCCGAAGACCTGGTGTTGTGTCTGATCTCCGGCGGCGGCTCGGCTTTGCTCAGTCTGCCGGTCGATGGCCTGGACTTCGCCGGAAAACAGGCCATCAACCAGGCGCTGCTGGCCAGTGGCTCCAGCATCACCGAGATGAACTGCGTGCGCAAACATCTGTCCAGCGTCAAGGGTGGCCGGCTGGCCGCTGCTTGCGCGCCGGCGCGCGTCGTGACGCTGGCCATCAGTGACGTGCCGGGTGACGACCCCAGTGTCATTGCCAGCGGGCCCACGGTGCCGGACGCGAGCACCTGCGCCGATGCGCTGGCTATTTTGCGGCGTTACGCCATCGTGGTGCCGCCGGCGATCGAGCAGGCTTTGGAGCGGGGCGAACTGGAGACACCCAAGCCGGGTGACCCGCGATTCGATCGTCACACCGTGCACCTGATCGCGACGCCGCAGCAAAGCCTGGAGGCAGCGGCCGATGCCGCCCGTGCGGCTGGCCTGGACGCCCACATCCTGAGCGATGCGATCGAAGGCGAGTCGCGCGAGGTCGGCAAGATGCATGCGGCGCTGGCGCGCGCGGTCGCGCGGCGCGGCCAGCCGTTCGCCCGGCCCTGTGTGATCCTCAGCGGCGGCGAGACAACGGTCACGGTGCGGGCCCATGCGCCGGGGGTGACGCGTGGTCGCGGCGGTCGGGCCGGCGAGTTCTGCATGGGACTGGCTGCAGCCTTGCAGGGCCAGGAAGGCGTGTATGCGCTGGCGGCTGATACCGATGGCATCGACGGCATCGAGGACAACGCGGGCGCCTTCGTCGCACCGGACACGCTGGCGCGGGCGGCGCGCCAGGACATGAAGATCGCCAGTTACCTGGAGCGCAACGATGCGTATGGCTTCTTCCAGCCGCTGGGCGACCTGCTGTTCACCGGGCCGACCTTCACCAACGTCAACGACTTCCGGGCCATGCTGGTGCTTTGAAGGACGGTCGGCGGCGCGACCGGTCAGCCGCGCAACGACAACCCAGCGCCAATCGCGATGAAGATACCGCCACAGACCTGGTTGAAGCGGCGTCCCACACGCTGCAACCAGGGACGGATGCGCTGCGACAGGCTGG
This sequence comes from Burkholderiales bacterium, assembly GCA_038247175.1. GTDB lineage: Bacteria > Pseudomonadota > Gammaproteobacteria > Burkholderiales > Burkholderiaceae_C > CAISIP01. The sequence goes on from JBBRVD010000203.1 coordinate 5,722, forward strand.
CGATGAACAGTTCGGTCAAGATCTCGATGCCGGCAAAGGTTGCGGCCATGATGACGAACTGCAGCACCAGGCTGCGTGCGGGGTCGATGAATTGCGGCAGGAACGCGGCAAAGAACAGGATCGCCTTGGGATTGGTCAGCGCCGACAACGCGCCTTGTCGGAACAGGGATGAGCCTGGGCGACTCCGTGTCGGCTCCAGGGGCTCCATGCAGACCGGCGGCGAGCGCCAAACCTGGATGCCGAGCCAGACCAGGTAGGCTCCGCCGACCCACTTGAGCACCGTCAGCCAGAGCAGCGACGCGTGCAGCAGGGCGCCAATGCCGAACATCGACAACGCGATCACGATGGTGAACCCGAACGCGCCGCCGAAAATGGTGTACAGCGTCTTGCGGCTGCCATGCAATGCGCCATGGGTCAGCGCCAGCAGACCGTTCGGGCCGGGCGACAAGGACAGGCCGAGTGCGGCCAGGAAATACACCAGCCAGGTCTCCAGGCTCATGCTGTTGCCGCTCCCTTGAGTTCGATCGTGTTGCCGTCGGGATCGTGGAAATACAGCGACGGCCCGTTGCCCTCGGCGCCGAAGTTGGTCGTGGCTGGTGCCAGGGGTGCAGCGCCCATGGCCACCAGATGTTGCACCAGCGCCGGCTCGTCAAACGGCTCCACGCGCAGGCACACATGGTCGACGTTGCGGCCCTCGGTACCGGCGGCGGCACCGCCCTTGCGCCCGAGCGGCCCGTGGACCGCAACCAGGTCGATCATGGATGCACCGGCGCGCAGATGGACCAGCCCGAGGTCGTCGCGCCGCCTGACCACCGTGCAGCCGAGTGCGCGCGCATAAAACGCGACGGAGCGTTCGGTATCGGCGACGCGCAGCACAACATGATCCAGGCGCAGGACCTGGAGCGGCGGCGTTTCAGTGGTGGCGGAACCGGTAG
>JBBRVD010000204.1:0-6626 GCA_038247175.1 Burkholderiales bacterium
GGTGCGGTTGCAAATTCGAACAATACCATGCCGGGCAATGCATCGGTAACGGTTGGCGTCATGGAAATCCCTTGCCGCGATGGGATAACGCGTGGTGTCGTGCCGCAGGCGCCGTGGCCAACCTTCAGCGGCCGGCACCGGATCCAACTCCGGTGGCCTGCGGGAAGTGGCAGGCCACCAGGTGACCCTGGGCCAGGGCTGTCAGTTCGGGTCGCTCGGTATCGCAGCGCGACTGCGCATGCGGACATCGGTGCGCATACGGACAGGCGCCGGGCAGCTGTTCGCGGGGCGCGATGCTGTGGGCCCGCTTGCGCTGGTCGCCCGTGGCCCGGGGCTCCATGCGCGGCACCGCATCGAGCAAGGCGCGGGTATACGGGTGCGCCGCGTTGCGGAACAACGTTTGCGGCGTGCCGCGTTCGACAATCCGGCCCTGGAACACCACGGCCACCTCGGCGCACAGATGGTCTACGACCGCCAGGTCGTGGCTGATGAGCAGATAGGTGACGTCGAATTGGGCCTGCAGGTCCTGCATCAGGTTCAATACCTGGGCCTGCACCGAGACGTCCAGTGCGCTGACCGGCTCGTCGGCGACGATCAGCCGAGGCCGGGTGATCAGCGCGCGGGCGATCGCAATGCGTTGGCGCTGGCCGCCGGAGAATTCGTGCGGGTATTTTTCCAGATCGGTGGCACGCAGCCCCACCGATTGCAGGACGTCCTGTGCCTGGCGTGCCTGGTTGTCCTGGGTGGTGTCGCCTTGCGCCTGCAACGGTTCGGTGACGATACGCAGCACGGTCTGGCGCGGGTCCAGCGAACCGTACGGATCCTGGAACACCATCTGGAAGTCACGCCGCGCGTTTCGCAGGCTTGGCGCGTCCAGCGTTGCCATGTCGCGCCCCAGGATGCGCACGCTGCCGCTGGTGGGCGCCTCCAGCGCCATCACCAGCCGCGCCAGCGTGGATTTGCCTGAGCCTGATTCACCCACGATGCCCATGCTGCGCCCAGCCTGCAGCGCGAAACTCACACCCTGAAGGGCATGCACCAGCGGCGCTCTTTGCCACAACTTTTCGCGTGGCAGCTGGTAGGTGCGGGTGACCTGGTCGACAACCAGCAGCGGCTCGCCGGTCGAGGTGTCGCGGTGGGGGTGGGTCGCGGGCGTCATGCGGCGTCCTGCGCCAGTACCGCGGCCAGGCGCAGGCAGCTGGCTTCGTGCCCGGCATCGATGGCCTCCGCCGGCGGCCGGGTCGTGAAGCACGGCGGCTGCGCCCAGGCGCAGCGATCGGCGAAAGCGCAGCCGGCCGGCAGGTCGACCAACTCGGGCACCGTGCCGTCGATGGTCGTCAGCCGGGTTCCCGCTGGCGCGCCCAGCCGAGGCCTGGCGCCAAACAGGCCGCGGGTGTAGGGGTGCGCCATGTGGCCGAACACCCGGCGTGTGGCACCGCTTTCGATCACGCTGCCGCCGTACATGACCATCATGCGTTCGACGTTCTGCGCGATCACGCCCAGGTCGTGCGAGATCAGGATCAGCGCCATCGAACGCTCCAGCACCAGGTCGTGGATCAGGTCCAGGATCTGGCCCTGGATGGTCACGTCCAGCGCGGTGGTCGGCTCGTCTGCGATCAGGAGATCGGGCTCGCAGGCCAGCGCCATCGCGATCGTGATGCGCTGGCGTTGGCCGCCCGAGAACTGGTGCGGATAAGCGTCGATGCGCCCCGCTGCGTTGTGGATACCCACACGCTCGAGCAGCCGGATGGTCTGGGCACGGGCATCGTCCCGCCCCACGCCGCGGTGCAGCCGCATCGGTTCGGCGACCTGGTCGCCGATGGTGTGCACCGGATTGAGCGCGGTCATCGGCTCCTGAAAGATCATGCCGATGCGGTTGCCGCGCAGGCGCCGCAGCACCGTATCGTTCTGGCCCACCAGTTCCTGCCCGTCGAAACGGATGCTGCCGGTTACCTCGGCGCTTTCCGGCAGCAGGCCCATCAAGGCCATGGCGGTGATGGACTTGCCGCAGCCCGACTCGCCGACCAGGCCCAGCGTGTCGCCGCTTTTCAATTCGAAACTGACATGGCGGATGGCGAAGGCCGGACCCCGTTGGGTCTGCAGGCGCACGCTGAGATCGGAGACTTCGAGCATCGGTGTCGTTGTTGGGGCGTTTTTGCTCGGTCAGCGCTTGCGGGACAGGCGGGGGTCCATCAGGTCGCGCAGGCCGTCGCCGAGCAGGTTCAGGCCGAGCACGGCCATGGCGATTGCGACACCCGGAAATACCGCCAGCAGCGGCGCCTGGAACAGCAGGGTCTGGGCCTCGGCCAGCATGCGGCCCCAGGACGGCTGAGGCGGCTGGGTGCCCAGGCCCAGGAAGGACAAGGCGGCCTCGGCCAGGATCGCGATGGCGAAGCGGATCGTCACCTGCACCGTCAGCACCGACATGATATTGGGCAACACGTGGTCCATCGTGATGCCCCATGGCCCCTTGCCGCAGGCACGCGCGGCCAGCACGAATTCGCGCGACCAGATCGCGTTGGCCGAAGCGCGCGTGATGCGGGCGAAGGTCGGTATGTTGAAGATACCGATGGCGATGATGGAGTTGACGATACCGGCACCGAACACCGCCGTCATCATGATGGCCGACAGGATCGCCGGAAATGCGAACGTGAAGTCGGACAGCCGCATGATGAGTTCCTCGACCCAGCCGCGCCGCGCTGAAGCGACCAGTCCGAGCGTGGTGCCGACGAACAGGCCGATACTGACCGCGATCACACCGACCAGGATCGAGTTGCGTGCACCGACCAGCAGCAGCGAGGCCACGTCGCGTCCGAACACATCGGTTCCCAGCCAGTGCTGTGCCGTTGGCGCTTGCAACTTGCCGGGCAGGTTCATCTCGTAGGGTGACCAGGGCGTCCACACCAGCGACAGGGCAGCGGCCAGTAACAGCAGCAGCGACAGGACGCCGCCGATGACAAAGCTGCGGTGTCCCAATGCGCGGCGCCACAGGGGCTGTGAGCCGGTAGCCGGCGTCGCACCTGCGGCAGTGACGGAGCTGTTCAGGCTGCTCATATGTCACTCGCTTTCACGCGGGGGTCGATGACGGCATACAGCACGTCGACAATGAAGTTGACAAAGACGACCATGGCGGCCAGGAACATGACGCAGTTGCGCACGACGATCAGGTCGCGGTTGGCGATCGACTGGAAGATGAGCCGGCCCAGGCCAGGCAGGTAGAACACGTTCTCGACCACGATGGTGCCGGCCAGCAACTCGGCCGATTGAAGACCCATGATCGTGATCACCGGGATCATCGCGTTGCGCAGCACATGGCCCCACAAGGTCGCGCGTTGCGACAAGCCCTTGGCCCGGGCCGTGCGCACATAGTCCTCGCGCATCACCTCGAGCACGGCCGAGCGCGTGATACGCGCCAGGATCGCGGCCTGGACCACGGCCAGCGACAGCGCCGGCAGCAGCAGCGAGCGCAGCGACGGACCCAGGCCTTCGCCCCAGCCCGGAAAACCGCCGGCAGAGAACCATTGCAATTTGACCGAGAACAGCAGGATCAGCAGGATGGCGAACCAGAAGTTGGGAATGGCAATGCCCACCTGGGTCAGGCCCATCAGCCCGACATCGCCGAGCTTGTTGTGCCGCGCGGCCGCATAGATGCCCACCACCAATGCCAATACCGTAGTCAGGCACATCGCCATGATGGCCAGCGGAATGGTCAGGGTCAGGCGCTCGAGAATCAGTTCGGACACCGGCGAACTGTAGGCATAACTGTCGCCCAGATTGCCGGTCAACATGCCCACCACCCAGTCCCAGTAACGTTCCCAGGCCGGTTCGTTCAGGCCGAGTTTTTCGGCCAATGCCTGTATCGCCTCGGGCGAGGCGTCCGGCCCCATCATGATCTCGGCGGCGTTGCCGGGCAGGATCTCCAGCACCAGGAAGACCACGATCGAGGCGCCGATCAGCGTGGCGATCAGCGTCAATACGCGCTTGAGCAGGAACGGACCCATGTCGTGGCGGCCTCAGCGTCTGCGCACGCAGCGCCCCGGGAAGGGCGTGCACATCGAGACACCAGTAACCAGGACTGACGACCGGGTCATCCGAAGGCGCGGATAATCGAGGGGGTTATGCCAGCCGCTGGCATCCACGCGAAGAAACCGGCCCGAAGCTCCATGTCCTTGATCATTACCGATGAGTGCATCAATTGCGATGTGTGTGAGCCCGAGTGTCCGAACGAGGCCATCTTTCTCGGGCAGGAAATATACGAAATCGACCCGCGCAAGTGTACCGAATGTGTCGGTCACTTTGACGAGCCTCAATGCGTACAGGTATGTCCGGTAGCCTGTATTCCGGTGCACCCGGATTTCATCGAGGACAAGGAGACCCTGTGGCGCAAGTACCGGCGCTTGCAGCAGCAATCCGGTTTGTCGGACTGATCGGCTCTCAGTCGGTTGCCGGCGTGGCTGCGGCCTTTTTCTTGTCGGCGGGACGCCCGGCTGCGGTGAAGTAACCTGGTTCCGATGCCTTGGTCTTGGGGCTGGTTTTTCGGCTGGATGCTGCCGTGGGCCGGGCTGCTTTTTTTGCCTGGCTCAGTCCAGCGGGTCCGGCTGCTGCGCCGGGGCCGCGTTCAATGGCCAGGCGTTCACGCTCCATCTGCGCGGCCTGCCGTGTCGCCTGTGCAGTGGCGGCGTCGGTCTGTGCTTTCTGGGCTGCGGTGCGGCTGTCGTCGGCGCTGACCACGACGGCATCCGCGCAGGGTGTCTGGCTGTAGGTGTTGCCGCAGCGGTAGATCGGCTGCGCGTGCAACGCTGCTGGCGCGATGATGAGCAAGACCCACCGGGCAAGTTGCCGACAGTCTATGGATGCGTGCATGATGAAGCCCCCTTGTTCCGGTTGCCGGTTGCCGGTTGCCGGTTGCGGGTTGCCGGTTGCCGGGTTTTGGGAAGTGGCGGCGTGCCGCTCTCGCGCCATGCCCGCGTCAACTCCCCTTGTCGGGCATATTCTGCTGCGCGGGACGGGTGTGCAGCAACATGGTTGCCTTGGCAACCTCATCATTTAGCAGTAGGGGCAGGGCCGGCAAGGAGCGTGCGATGCAGGCATCGATGGCCTGCCGGTGCTCGGCCATTGGCTTCTTGAGCACCCAATTGACGACCTCGGACTTCACGCCGGGATGGCCGATACCCAGCCGAAGCCTCCAATAGTCGTCGCTGCCCAGTTGGTCGTGGATGTCGCGCAAACCGTTGTGCCCGGCATGGCTGCCGCCACGCTTGAGTCGCATCTGGCCGGGGACGATGTCGAGTTCGTCGTGTGCCACCAGGATTTCATGCGGCGCGATTTTGAAAAAACGCGCCAATGCGGCCACCGAACGCCCCGACACGTTCATGAACGTCTGCGGCTTGAGCAGCCACACGGTCTGGCCCTGCACCGTGGTGCGCCCGGCTTGTCCATGCCACGCCTTGTCGGCCACCAGTGTGACCCCGAGCTTGTTCGCGAGTGCGTCGATCCACCAGAAGCCGGCGTTGTGGCGGGTGTCGGTGTATTCGGGGCCCGGGTTTCCCAGGCCGACAAACAGCTTGATCATGGTGATCGGATTATCAAGGCTACAAAGAGCAACGGCCCACCAGGGTGAGCCGTTGCGTGCACCGGCAAGCCGGTGATGCGTCGTTTACTTCTTGGAAGCAGGCGTCTTGGCTGGCGGTGCCTTTGCCGCAGGCCCGGCCTTGGCGGCTGGCGCTGCCTTGGCGGCTGGCGCTGCCTTGGCGGCTGGCGCTGCCTTGGCGGACGGGGCTGCCTTGGCATCGGCGGCAGATGCTGCATCAGCGGCGGCTCCCGCGTTGGCTTCAGACGCCTCCGCGGCCGGCATCACGACCGACACCAGCACCGGGTTCATGATGCCGCCCTTGATGACCGGAGTGACCCCCTTGGGCAAGGTGATGTCCTTCAGGTGCAGCGAGCCGCCCTTGGTCAGGTTTGACAGGTTGATCTCGATGAACTCGGGCAGGTTCGACGGCATGCAGGACACGTCGAGGTCGTTCACGACGTGGTTGACCAGGCAGTGGTCGAGCTTGACAGCCGGCGACTCTTCTTCTCCCACGTAGTGCAGTGGCACCTTGAGGTGCAGCTTGGTTCGTGCGACGACCCGCTGGAAGTCGGCGTGCAGGATCAGCTGCTTGTACGGGTGCATCTGCAGATCACGCAGCAGTACCTTGGTGGCGGCGCCGTCCACTTCCATGTCCAGGATGGACGAGTGGAAGGCTTCCTTCTTGATCGCCTGCCACAAGGCGTTGTGATCGATTTCGATCAATTGCGGTTCGCCATCGCCACCATAGACGATGCCCGGGGTGCGGCCGGTGATGCGGAGACGGCGGCTCGCACCCGTCCCCTGCTTGGCGCGCTCAAAAGCGACAAATTTCATGTTTCACTCCAAAAAGAGTCCGCCGCGACCAGCAGGACTCCAGCTAAAAAAGACTGGCCTTCGGTTGCCCGACTGACCAGCCGCTCCTGTTCCGGAACAGCCTCTCCTAAAAGAGGTTTTCCTGATCCGAGAACAAACTCATCACCGAGTCGCCCGTCGCGATACGCTGAATCGTCTCGGCGATCAGCGGGGCGACGGTCAACTGGCGGATTTTTCGGCA
>JBBRVD010000205.1:0-6600 GCA_038247175.1 Burkholderiales bacterium
ACGAACAGTACCGCGCGCAGCACCACGCCGATCTGGCAGGCATCGAACACCGGCGCGCGCGGCGCAGGCGCATCGGCAGCCACATCGAGCTCGTGAAAGGTCGATAAAATCTCGGTATCTTTCATCGTGTGTCGGGTTTGATGCCCGATTATTGGTCATCTTGCCCCCGGCGGGCCAGGCCGGCGCGACCACCCCACCGCCCTCTTCCATGTCCCAGAACCAACTCGACAACAAATCGGCCGCATGGTCAGCGCTGTTTTCCGAACCGATGAGCGAACTCGTCAAGCGCTACACCGCCAGCGTCTTCTTCGACAAGCGCCTGTGGCAGGTCGACATCGCGGGTTCGCTGGCCCATGCCGAGATGTTGTGCCACCAGGGCATCATCAGCCGCCAGGACTACGATGCCATCGTGACTGGCATGGCCACCGTACGCCAGGAGATCGAGTCCGGCCAGTTCGACTGGAAACTCGACCTGGAGGACGTGCACCTGAACATCGAGGCCCGGCTGACGCAACTCGCCGGTGATGCCGGCAAGCGGCTGCACACCGGCCGCTCGCGCAACGACCAGGTCGCAACCGATATCCGGCTGTGGCTACGCGAGGAGATCGACCTGATCCATGGCCTGCTGCTGGACCTGCAGAAGGCGTTGGTCAACCTGGCCGAGCACAACACCGAGGTCATTCTGCCCGGATTCACCCACCTCCAGGTGGCGCAGCCGGTCGCGTTCGGCCACCACATGCTGGCCTATGTCGAGATGTTCGCCCGCGACGCCGAGCGCTTGGTCGACCTGCGCCGGCGCGTCAACCGTCTGCCGCTGGGCTCGGCAGCGCTGGCGGGCACGAGCTATCCGCTGGACCGGCAACGGGTGGCGGCCACGCTGGGCATGGAAGGCATCTGCGAAAACAGCCTGGACGCCGTCAGCGACCGCGATTTCGCGATCGAGTTCGCAGCTGCGGCCAGCCTGTGCATGGTGCACTTCAGCCGCATGAGCGAGGAACTGGTGCTGTGGATGAGCCAGAGCTTCGGCTTCATCGACATCGCCGACCGCTTCTGCACCGGCAGTTCCATCATGCCGCAGAAGAAGAACCCCGACGTGCCCGAACTCGCACGCGGCAAGACCGGCCGCGTGGTCGGCCACCTGATGGGCCTGATCATGCTGATGAAGGGCCAGCCACTGGCCTACAACAAGGACAACCAGGAAGACAAGGAACCGCTGTTCGACACGGTCGACACGCTCAAGGACACCTTGCGTATTTTTGTCGACATGGTGCCGGGCATCCAGGTGCGTCCCGAGGCGATGGAACGCGCTGCCCGCAAGGGTTACGCCACCGCCACCGATCTGGCCGACTACCTGACGCGCAAGGGCCTGCCATTCCGCGACGCCCACGAGACGGTGGCGCACGCGGTCAAGTCGGCGATCGCCAAGGGGGTGGACCTGTCGGAGCTGCCGCTGGCCGAGCTGCAGGGCTTCAATGCCCACATCGGCGAAGACGTGTTCGAGGCGCTGAGCCTGCGCGGCTCCTTGCAGGCACGCAATATCCAGGGCGGCACCGCTCCGCAGCAGGTTCGCCAGCAGATCGCGCGCCACCGTCAGCGCCTGGCGTGAGAAACTTTTGGCGCCAACCGCCCTCTGACGGCTGTAGAACACCTTTCACAAACCCAACCAGACCTTTTTTACCATGAACCGCAAACAATTCCTGTTGGCCGGCCTGTCCGCTGCCGCCGTCCTCGGTGTCAGCGCCTGCTCCAAGAATGAACCCGCAGCGACGGCCTCGGCGCCCTCCGGTGGATCCACCGACAAACCCCGACGCACGGTCTCGCTGGAGATCGTGGCAGCGGAAGCCAAGGGGTTCACTGCCGGTTCAATGATGAGCGCGATCGTTGCCTACGTCTTTTTCGACCCTCAGTGCCCACATTGCGGCTACCTGTGGAATGCATCGCTGCCGCTGCAGAAAAAGGTCCGTTTCGTCTGGATTCCGGTCGGGCTGATCAATCCGACCAGCTCCGCCCAGGGCGCCACGCTGCTGTCGGCAGCGGACCCGGCGCAGGCCATGACCGAACACGAGACTTCGCTCTTGGCCAAGCAGGGCGGCATCGGCACATCCTCCAGCGTGACCGACGAAGCCAAGCAGGCCGTTGCCGCCAATACCGCCTTGTTCAACAACCTGGGCCTCGAAGGCGTGCCATTCACCATCGTGAAGAATGCGCGCACCGGTCAGGCCGTGACCCGTGGCGGCTCGATGGAAACCGCGGCACTGGCCGAGCTGATCGGTATCGACGCAGCCTGACAGCGGTCCCGCCGGGGCGCGGCGTCGCGCCGAGTGGGCGAGCACGATTAAGCTCAGCCTAAGCAGGTACCAGCGCAGGCAGGCCACAATGGGTCGCACGCGTATGTGCGAGGAGTCCGTGGTGTGAGGTTGCTGCTGGTTGAGGACGACATGATGATCGGCGAGACCGTTCGTGACGTCTTGCGCGCCGAGAACTTCGCCCTCGACTGGGTGCGCGATGGCAATGCGGCCGACACCGTGCTGCAGACGGAACAGTTCGACCTGGTACTGCTGGACCTGGGCCTTCCCAGGCTCGACGGCGTCGAGGTTCTGCGCCGATTGCGCGCGCGCAAGGACGCGACCCCGGTGTTGATCGTCACGGCACGCGACGCACTGCAGGACCGGGTCGCCGGGCTGGACGCCGGCGCCGACGACTACGTACTCAAACCCTACGACATCGACGAGTTGCTGGCGCGCATCAGGGCGCTGATCCGGCGCAGCAAGGGCCAGGCCGATTCCGTGCGCGAGATCCATGGCCTGCGCCTGAACCCCATCACCCGCGAGGCGCTGCGGATCTCAGGCAGCGGCTCGACCGACACGCCGATCGTTTTGTCAGCCCGCGAGTGGGCGGTACTCGAGGTGCTGATGGCGCGGCCCGGCATCGTGTATTCGCGCACCCAGATCGAGGACAAGCTCTACGGCTGGAAGGACGAGATCAGCAGCAATGCCGTCGAGGTCTACATCCACGGGCTGCGCAAGAAGCTCGGCAACACGGTGATCGAAACCGTGCGCGGTCTGGGCTACATGATGCCGGCGGAGTAAGGAATGGTGCGCGCCCGTTCGCACTCGCTACGCCAGCGCCTGCTCGCCTCGGTCCTGGGGGCGATTCTGCTGGGCGCGCTGATGCAGGGCGTGTCGGCCTACCGCGGCGCACTCGCCCAGGCCGACACGTTGTTCGATTACCACCTGCAACAGATGGCCGACAGCCTGCGCGGCGGACCGGCATTGCCCAGTCCATCGTGGCACGATGGCCCCACAGGCGGTGGCGAATACGTGATCCAGATCTGGTCCGCCGATGGTTCGCACGTGTTCCAGTCCAGCCGGGTCGTGCTGCCGCCCAGGGCCATCCTGGGCTTCGCCGACGTGACGTATGGGGACAAGCGCTATCGGGTCTATTCCGTGCAGACGCCGCTGCAGACGATCCAGATTGCCCAGGACATGGAGGACCGCCTGGCGCGGGCCCGCGCGCTGGCCGTGCGCGCGGTGCTGCCACTGGCCATCGTCGCTCCGCTGCTGATGCTGACCCTGTGGTGGATCATCAACCGCTCGCTTGCGCCACTCGAACGCACGCGTCAACAGGTCGCTCGGCGCGCGGCCCGCGACCTGACGCCGTTGCCGGACGACAGCCTGCCGGACGAGGTGCGGCCACTGGTGCAGGAGATCAACCTGCTGTTCGATCGGCTCAACCAGTCGTTCGACGCGCAGCGCGCCTTTGTCGCCAACGCAGCCCATGAACTGCGCTCCCCGTTGACCGCCCTCAAGTTGCAGGCCCAGGCGCTGGCGCGCACCCGCGACCCGCAGGCGCGCGAGCAGGCGGTTGTGCGACTCAATCAGGGCGTGGACCGCGCGATCCGCCTGATGCAGCAATTGCTGGTGCTGGCACGCCAGGAGTCCTGCGACTCCGACGCCATCGCGTGGAAGACCGTGGACCTGCCCCGGTTGCTGGCGCAGGTGGTGCAGGATCTGGCGCCGCAAGCGCAGGCGCGCGGGATCACCGTCGCAACCCAGGCCACGGAGCCGCTCTGCATCCAGGCCGATGCCGATGGGTTGCAAATTTTGTTGCACAACCTGCTGGAGAACGCGGTCAAGTACACGCCCGCGGGTGGACGGATCCGACTTCGCGCCGACCAGGTCGCGGGGTCGACCCGGGTATCGATCGAGGACTCCGGCCCCGGCATCGAACCGGATCAGCGCGAGCCCATGTTCGGACGTTTCGTGCGGGCCCAGGACGCCAGCAGCACGGGCAGCGGCCTGGGCCTGTCGATCGCCCGGGCCATTGCCGAACGCCATGCTGCCAGCTTGACGCTGGGGCACTCCAGCGACCTGGGCGGCCTGCAGGTCACACTGGAGTTTGCGCCGCACCTGCGCTGATGGCAGGCCGGCGCGATCGCGCCTGCGCGCGGACGGCAGCAGCGCACGGTGCGCCCGGCGCCAACCGCGACAACGTACGTACCAGGCTGGCGCCACGCTGGCGCCACGCTGGCGCCACGCTTAAGCCCGGACTAAGACCGGGCAGGCACAGTACACCCATTGCAACCTTCCAACATCAGGAGTCATCATGAAACAGTTGTCCCTCAAAACCTCGCGTCTGGTCATGGCGCTCGCGGCCGCCGGCGTGATCGGCGGAGCCGGAGTCACGGCGCTGCAAAACGTGCGCGGCGCACATGCGGCGGTGCCATTGGTCGCCAGCACCGTGTCGACGAATACCGGCGCGCCGACCTCCGGCCTGCCCGACTTCCCTGCCATCACCGCGCAGAACGGGCCTGCGGTGGTCAATATCAGTGTCACCGGCGTGCGGAAATCATCGGACGACGAGACCCAGGCCCGGTCCGGTCCTGGAGCCAGTCCGTTCGGCGATGACCCGATGCAGGAATTCTTTCGCCGTTTCGGTCAAGGCCAGGGCCAGGGCATGCCGGCACCGCGCGAGCGGCCGGTCCGTGGCCAGGGCTCCGGCTTCATCGTCAGCCCGGACGGCATCATCCTGACCAATGCGCATGTGGTGCGCGATGCGACCGAAGTCACCGTCAAGCTGACCGACCGGCGCGAATTCATTGCCAAGGTGCTGGGGTCGGATACCAAGACCGACGTGGCGGTGCTGAAGATCGAGGCGAAGAACCTGCCGACCGTGACCACCGGCAAGATCCAGGACCTGCGCGTAGGCGAATGGGTGCTGGCCATCGGTGCGCCGTTCGGCTTCGAGAACTCGGTAACTGCCGGCGTGGTCAGCGCCAAGGGCCGGTCGTTGCCGGACGACAGCGCGGTGCCGTTCATCCAGACGGACGTGGCGGTCAACCCGGGCAACTCCGGCGGCCCGCTGTTCAATACCAAGGGCGAGGTGATCGGCATCAACTCGCAGATCTACAGCCGCACGGGTGGTTACCAGGGTCTGTCGTTCGCGATCCCGATCGACCTGGCGCTCAAGGTGAAGGACCAGATCGTCGCGCACGGCAAGGTCGAACATGCACGCCTGGGCGTCACGATCCAGGAGGTCAATCAGGCGCTGGCCGACTCGTTCAAGCTCGATCGCCCCGAAGGCGCGCTGGTGTCGTCGGTCGAGCCCGGCGGCCCCGCCGAAAAGTCGGGACTGAAGACCGGCGACATCATCCGCAAGGTCGATGGCACGTTGATCATCTCCTCGGGCGACCTGCCGGCCATCGTCAGCCTGGCCGTGCCGGGCGATACGGTGAAACTCCAGGTCTGGCGCAAGGGTGAGTCACAGCAGATCGACGCGCAGTTGGGCAGCGCCAGCGATCCGGCGCAAAAGCGGGCCCAGTCAGACACCCAGGCCGACAAGGGCCGGCTGGGCCTGGCGCTGCGACCCCTGCAGCCGCAGGAGGCTCAGGCTGCCGGCATGCCCGGTGGCCTGCTGGTCGAGTCCGTTGCCGGTGCCGCGGCCAAGGCAGGCATCAACCCGGGCGATGTGATCCTGGCCATCAACGGCACGGCCGTCAAGGATGTGGAGCAGGTGCGCGCGATTGTCGCCAAGTCCGACAAGTCGGTGGCGCTGCTGATCCAGCGCGACGGAGACAAGATCTTCGTTCCGATCCGGCTGGGCTGATCCCGGCCGCACGACAAGGCCTCGGCAGTCATGCCGGGGCCTTGTCACATGCGCCGGCAAGCCGTGCGCAAATAATTTCAAACCGGGGACAGCGGGTTTCAATCCGCCCAGGGCGCCCTGCGGCTAACATGGCCGGCTTCACTAGGAGACAGCCGTGCCCGTCATCACCAACATCGAAGACCTGCGTGTCCTGGCGCAAAAGCGCGTGCCACGGATGTTCTACGACTATGCCGACTCCGGCTCGTGGACCGAAGGCACCTACCGCGCGAACACGGAAGACTTCCAGTCCATCCTGCTGCGCCAGCGCGTCGCCGTCAACATGGAGAACCGGACCACGGCAACCACGATGGTCGGCTGCGCCACCAAAATGCCGGTGGCGATCGCACCGGTCGGCCTGACCGGCATGCAGCATGCCGACGGCGAGATCCACGCCGCCCGCGCGGCCGAGAAGTTCGGCATCCCGTTCACGCTGTCCACGATGAGCATCTGCTCGAT
>JBBRVD010000206.1:0-6590 GCA_038247175.1 Burkholderiales bacterium
GCGGTGCCTTCCTCCAGGGTCTGGAACGCGGACTGTACCGTGGGCAGGTAACCGCGGCCGATATCGGTGAGCTCCAGCCCGCGTGCGCGGCGGTGGAACAACTGCCGGCCGAGCGCGCTTTCCAGGCTCTTGATCTGCTGGCTCACAGCCGACTGCGTCATGTGCAGTTCCTGCGCCGCCTCGGTGAAACTGAGCGCGCGCGCCGACGCCTCGAATGCGCGCAGCCAGTTCAGTGGTGGGAGTCGCGCCATGGAATTCCTGGGTCGGGTGTCATGGTTGGGTCCGCCATCGGCCCCGCAAGGCAGCGCCGGGGGCGGTGGTCGTGTCGGACCAGGCCGAATGGAGCATGGCTGAGAGCTGCCACTTCATCAGTCCTGCATCAGTCCTGCATTAGTTGGGCTAATCCTACACCGCGTGATTGTGCATTTGTCCTGGCGCGGCGGTTCCGGCACACTGCGATTCGTCACCAACCTTCTGTTACCAGCCTTCTGCGACCAACCTTCTTATTACCGGCGGCGAAACATCCATGAACAAGCAACCCTCCGACTTCACGATCGGCTTCATTGGCCTGGGCAACCTGGGCGAGCCCCTGTGCCACAGTCTGGTCAGCAAGGGCTTCCGTGTCACCGTCACCGACCTGAACAAGGCCAACGCCCAGCGCCTGCTAGATGCCGGCGCCGCCTGGTCGGACGATATCGCTGGTGTCTGCAAAGGCGCCACTGTCGTCATCACGGCGCTACCGTCGGTCGCGGCCTCGCGCAAGGTGGTTGAGGGCGCCGGTGGCGTGTTCGAACACCTGGCGTCCGGCGGCACCTGGATCGAGATGAGCACCACCGATCTGAACGACCTGCAGCGGCTGCAGGACCTCGCCCAGGGCCTGGGCATCCGTGTGCTGGAATGTCCGGTCACCGGTGGCGTGCACCTGGCACATTCGGGCAAGATCACGGTACTGGTCGGCGGCGAGCAGACGGTTTTCGACCAGGTCCGCCCGATTTTGCAGGCCATCGGCGGCGAGATCATCTACATGGGCAAGCTCGGCAACGCATCGGTGGTCAAGGTGGTCACCAACATGCTGGCCTTCATCCACCTGGTGGCCGCCGGCGAAGCAATGATGCTGCCGGCCAAGTACGGCGTCGACCCGGACGCGACCTGGCGCGCAATTCGCGCCAGCTCGGGCAACAGTTTCGTGCACGAAACCGAGTCCAAACTCGTGCTTTCGGGCAGCTACAACGTGAAATTCACGATGGACCTGGCTTGCAAGGACCTGGGCCTGGTGAACTCGATCGCCGAGAAACTCGGCGTACCGCTGGAGCTGGGCAGTCACACCCAGCAGATTTTCCGGCGCGCGCGCGGATTGTTCGGCTCGCAGGCGCAGTCGCCCGAGGTGGTGCGCATGATCGAACAGGCCTGCGCGCTGGAATTGCGCGCGCCGGGTTATCCGACCGAGCTGGTGGCCGAATAGCGCAATGGCAAAGCCGACACCCCTGAGCCGCGACGACTGGCAAAGCCGGGCCGCAGCACTGCGGCCGGAAGGCCGACACTTCATCGACGGGCAACTGCTGGCGGCGCGCTCGGGCGCGAGCTTTGAATGCATCAACCCGGCCACCGGCGCAGTCCTGGCACGGGTCGCCCAGGGCGACGCGTCCGACATCGACCTGGCGGTTTCCAGCGCCCAGGCGGCATGGGCCGATCGGCGCTGGCGCGGACTGCCGCCGCGCCAGCGCATGGACGTGCTGCTGCGTTTCGCCGCCGTGGTCGAACATCACGCCGACGAGCTCGCGCTGCTCGACACGCTGGACATGGGCAAGCCCATCAGCGACGTGATCAACATCGACCTGCCCGAGGTGCTGCGCACGATCCGTTATTTCGCCGAATGCATCGACAAGATCGAAGGAGCGGTGACGCATACGGCGCCAGGTTCGCTGCACATGATCGTGCATGAGCCGCTGGGCGTGGTCGGCGCGATCTCGCCGTGGAACTACCCGATGCTGATGGCGATCTGGAAGGTTGCGCCGGCACTGGCAGCAGGCAACTGCGTCGTGCTCAAGCCGTCGGAGCTGGCGCCGCTCAGCTGCGTGCGCCTGGCCCAACTGTTCCTGGAAGCGGGCGGGCCGGCAGGCGTTTTCAACGTGGTCAACGGCCTGGGGCCGCAGGCCGGCAAGGCACTGGCACTGCATCCGGACGTGGCCAAGCTGACCTTCACCGGCTCGACCGCGGTGGGCAAACTGCTGCTCGCGTATGCCGGGCAATCGAACATGAAACGGGTTGCACTGGAGACCGGCGGCAAGAGCCCGCAGATCTTCTTCGACGACCTGTACGACCTGGACGCTGCGGTGGACCGCGCGATCGGCGGTATCTACGACAACGCCGGGCAGGTTTGCAATGCCGGTTCGCGGCTGCTGGTGCAACGCGGCATCCACGACGCGTTCGTGGCACGTTTCGTCGAACGCACCGAACCGCTGTACCGGCCGGGCGATCCGCTGGACCCGGCCACCACGATGGGCCCGGTTGTCGGTGACGCGCACCGGGGCAAGGTGCTGGGGCATATCGCCCGCGCACGCGAGCAAGGTGCCCACCTGGCGATGGGTGGCGCCGGCGCGGTGGTGCCGGACACCGGCGCCTTCGTCGCGCCAACCCTGTTTACCGCCAGCGCGATCAACATGGACATCAACCGGGAGGAGGTGTTCGGTCCGGTCGCGTCGCTGATGGTGTTCGATACCGAAGACGAGGCTGTCGCGCTGGCCAACGACTCGGTCTACGGCCTGGCGGCTGCAGTCTGGACCGCCGACCTGAAACGCGCGCACCGCTGCACAGGTACGCTCGAAGCCGGCGTGGTCTGGGTCAACTGCTTCGGCGATGGCGACATGACGCAACCGTTCGGCGGCTACAAGCAGTCGGGCAATTCACGCGACAAGCACGTCAACAGCCTGCTGTCGTACATGCAATCGAAGTCGGCCTGGTTTTCACTGAGCTGAAAAGAGCGTCGCCAAGTTCGATGATGTTTGATGTGATAGCATCAAACATCATTGCTGGGACGAAGCTCGATGCGAACCACGCTGGACATTGCAGATGACGTGCTGTTTGCCGCCAGGGAACTGGCGCAGCGCGAAAAAAAATCGGTTGGCGCCGTGATCAGCGAGCTGGCGCGCCAGGCCTTTGCCCAACCACGCGCAAACACCGGCACCATCGCGGGCGGCGGAAAATCACCTCATGCCGCAGAGCCGCTTGCGGCGTATGGCATCGAGCCACTGCCCGCGCGCGGTGGCATCGTCAGCAATGAACTGATCGACCGATTGCGCGATGCCGAAGGGGTCTGATGCGCGCCTTGCTCGACATCAATATCCTGATTGCACTGCACGACCGCGACCATGTACACCACCGGCGCGCCGGTGACTGGCTCGCCGCCAACATCGAGCACGGCTGGGCCAGCTGTCCACTCACACAAAACGGCTGCCTGCGCATCATGAGCCAGAGCGCCTATCCGAACGCGCAGCCACTGTCGATACTGGTTCCCATGTTGCAAAGCGCAACCGGGCACGCACGACACCTGTTCTGGCACGACGACATCAGCGCACTGGACGCGCACTGCTTTCACCATCCGCATATCCATGGTGCGCGTCAATTGACCGATCTGTATCTGCTGGCGCTGGCAGTACGCAATGACGGAAGGCTCGTGAGCTTCGATCAGCGGATCCCGCTGAGTGCCGTGGCCGGTGCGCAGGCCCGGCATCTGGTGACGCTGTAGCGACTCTCGTGCGCGTCGCCACGGCGCGGTGGCGCGCGCGCCCTGTTCAGGTGTTCGGTGGGCCCGCCTGCCCGAGCAGATGCACCTCCCGCTGCGGGAACGGAATGCTGATGCCGCCGGCCTCCAGCGCCACCTTGCATCGCTGCACCAGTTCGAGCTGGGTCATCCACCAATCGGCACGCATGGTCCAGACCCGGAACAGGATGTTGACCGAACTGTCTCCGAGCGAGTCGACGATGATCAGCGGCGCGGGCTCCTTCAGGATCCGCGGCTCCTGGGCGACGATCTTTCTGAGAATGGCCAGCGCGGCGTCGATGTCATCGCCATAACCGATGCCGTAATGCGTGTCCACACGCCGGATGTCCTGGTCGGTGACCGAGTAGTTGATGATGGTCTGGCCCCAGATCCGGGAGTTGGGCAGGAAGGCGGTCGGACCGTCGGGCTGGTGCGCCTTGCAGATGAAGAAGCCCAATTGGTCGATGATGTAGACGTCGCCGTCGACCTTGACCGCGTCGCCGATCTTGAACGGCCGGAACGCCAGGATCATGACGCCGGCAGCGACATTGCTCAGGGTTCCCTGCAGCGCCAGGCCGATCGCCAGGCCGGCTGCGCCCAGCACCGCGATCAGGCTGGTGGTCTGCACGCCAAACCGGCTGAGCACCGCAATCACGGTGAACACCATGACGGCGACACGCACGATCTTGCCCGGCAAGGGGTGGAACACCGGATCGATCCTGGCGGTCTTCGTGATCGCACGCGTCGTCGCGCGCCCGAGCCAGCTGGCGGCGGTGAAACCGACGACAAGGGTGACGATGGCGCCCAGCACATTCATGCCATAGGTCGCCAGCACGGCGGTCAATTGGGTGGTGAGTGGCTCGAGGTAGTCATTCATCCGAACCATGATAACGGCCATGATTGCCTGAGCGGGGCGGGTGCCTTGTGCAGGCCACGCCAGCGACCTGCGTGCTTCGGATCCCGTGCGCGCAGGTTTGGCAGGGCGTGAACGAGCGCTGCCGTCAGCCGTGCGACGCAACCGCCTGTCGGCTCTCGAAAAACTGCCGCATTGCCATCTCCGTGGCGCCGATGTGGCGTGCGAGCAGTTCGCATGCCAGTGCCGTGTCACGCCGCAGCACCGCATCGGTGATGGCCGCGTGTTCGGCCACGACATCGCGCACCTGTGCAGCGGCCTCCTTGTGGTGCAGGATACGGATCGTGCGGTAACGCTCGGCCTGGTCGACCAGCTGGTTATGCAGGCGCAGCAACCACTGTGAGCCGCAACCGGCTATCAGCGTGCGGTGAAAGGCACGATGGCGTTGTTCCCACAATTTGCCCGCCTCGACATCGGTCGCACCCTGCGGCAACGGCGTGCGCGCCAGCAGATGGTTGGCCGCAATGACCTGCGCCTCCCAGGCCGCGTCTCCGCGCGCGATTGCCTGCGTCAATGCGGCAGTGTCGAGCGCCTTGCGCGCCAGCGTCTGATCCTGCAGGTCGGCCAGCGAGACCGGCGCCACGACAAAACCGCGTTGCCCTTGCGCCAGCACCAGGCCCTCGGTGGACAGGCGCAACAAGGCCTCGCGCAGCGGACTCAGCCCCAGGCCATAACGTTGCTGCAACTGGTTGATCCGCAGCCGCGCCTCGGGTGCCAGCCGGCCGTTGAGGATGTCGTCGCGCAGCTGGCGAAACGCCCGCTCGGCCAATGTCGTATCGCCATCGCCATCCGTCGTGGGCGCGCCGCGTGCATCAGGCGCAGGCACACCGCGCGCGTGCTGCGCGATGGGTTCTGGTGCGTTCGAGTGCTGTTTCATGACGCGAGCGCAAATTATATGCACGCATGAAATTTATATTGACACAAGAATTTTATTTTCTTATCCTGCGCGTACACGGTGACTGCACCGCCAAATCCACCCCCACCGCCACCCCTTGCAAAGGACGCACCATGCCCAAGCGCAGAACCCTCCTCGCCCACACCCTCCTTCTGGCGGGCCTGACCCTGGGCAGCAACGCCTGGTCGCAAGCCATGCAGATGCGTATTTCGCATGCCGCCGCCGAAACCGACTCGCTGCACAAGTCGATGCTGATGTTCAAGGAAAAGGTCGAAGCCGCGTTGCCGGGTCAGGTTGCCGTGCAGGTGCATGGCGCCAGTTCGTTGTTCCGTCAGGGTACCGAGGTGCCGGCACTGCAGCGCGGCAACCTGGAGATGAGCACGATGACGACCTTCGAGGTCGAGCAGCAGATGCCGGAATACGGCGTGCTGAGCGCCGGCTACATCTTCCGCGACTACGACCACCTGGCCAAGGTGATGCGCGGCCCGATCGGCAAGGACTATTACGAGGCGGTCGCCGCCAAGATGGGTATCCAGATCATCGAAGTGACCTATCTCGGCACGCGCCAGCTCAATCTGCGTGAAGCCAAGGACGTCAAGACACCGGCCGACCTGGCCGGTGTCAAGCTGCGCATGCCCGGTGGCCCCGGCTGGCTGGCGCTGGGCCGTGGCCTGGGCGTGAGCCCGACCCCGATGGCCATGCCCGAGGTTTACCTGGCGATCAAGACCGGCGCGGTCGATGGACAGGACAACCCGCTGTCGCTGACCAAGAACAACAACCTGCATGAAGTCACCAAACAGATCACGCTGACGTCGCACCTCGTGCAACCGGTGTTCTACGCCGTGGCCAAACCCTTCTGGGACAAGCTCTCGCCGGCGCAACAGGAGGCCCTGCGCAAGGCCGCGCGCGAGTCGAGCAAGTTCAACGACGACAACCGGATCGCTGAAGAGAAGGAACTGGGCGACTTCTTCGTCAAGGCCGGCCTGAAGGTCACGACACCGGACGTCGCAGCCTTTCGCGCC
>JBBRVD010000207.1:0-6554 GCA_038247175.1 Burkholderiales bacterium
ACGCTGGTGGCCGAGCGGCTGTGGCTGTTGATGCGGCGCATCCGCGGTCTGGGCATCGACCGCATCTCGGGCGACATCGTGCTCGATCGCAGCGCCTTTGCACTGGCGCCGATCGATCCGGGCGGCTTCGATGGCGAGCCGCTGCGGCCCTACAACGCCGCGCCCGATGCGCTGCTGCTGAACTATAAGTCGATCGTGCTGACCTTCAGCGTCGACCGGGCAAACAACCTGGCCAGGGTGCTGGTGAATCCGCCAATGGCCGGCGTGACGATCCCGGCCGCGCTACCGCTATCCAATGGCGACTGCGGCGACTACCGTGGCAGCCTGCGTGCCGACTTCTCGGACCCGACGCGGATCCGCTTTGCCGGCAGCTACCCTGCGGCGTGCCAGGAGCGGGTCTGGCCCATCGCGTTCCCGGACCCGGCCGGGTTTGCGGCGCGGGCAGTGGCCGGCATGTGGCGCGAGGTCGGTGGTCAACTCGGCGGTGTCGTGCGCGATGGGCCCCTTCCCGCCGGCGCGTCGGCGCCGGTTTTCGAGGTCGCTTCACCGACGCTGGCCGAAGTGATCCGCGACATCAACAAGTACAGCAACAACGTGATGGCGCAGCAGCTGTTCCTCAGTCTGAGCCTGCCCGCGGCGCGCACCATCGGTCAAGGCACGGGTGCCATGCCCGCGGTCGGCGCGGCATCGTTCGAGGCGTCGCGCGAAGTGGTGCGCACCTGGTGGCGAGAGCGTTTTGGCGAACTGGAACCACCGCTACTTGACAATGGCTCTGGACTGTCGCGCAATGAACGTGTCAGCGCCCTGGCATTGGCCCGCTTGCTGCAGGCGGCCTGGCAGTCGCCGCTGATGCCCGAGCTGATGTCGTCGTTGCCGATCGCCGGTGTCGACGGCACGATGCGCCGCAACCGCTCGCGCGCCACCGGCAGCGCCCATCTCAAGACCGGCAGCCTGCGCGACGTGGTGGCCATCGCCGGATATGTGCACGCCAGCAGCGGGCGGCGCTACGTCCTGGTTGCGATCGCCAACCATCCGAATGCGGGCGCCAGCCGCGCTGCCTTCGACGCCTTGCTCGACTGGGTTATCCGCGACGAGTGATTATTCCAAGATGCCATGCGGGGGCCGGATCTTTGCGCGGACAATCCGTACGACCATGCTATCGAGCGACACCATCGGCTATCTTGCCGCCACCCTGACCACGGCCAGTTTCGTGCCACAGGCATGGCATACCTTCCGCACCCGCGACGTGAATGGCATTTCGCTGACCATGTACAGCGTCTTCCTGATCGGCTGCTCGCTGTGGCTGGTGTACGGGTTGCTATCCGATGCCTGGCCCATCGTGGTGGCCAACGGCATCACGGTGGCCCTTGCCAGCGCCATCCTGGTGATGAAACTGCGGTTCCAGGTGCATTCTGCGCTGCCGAGGCCCATCGGCAAATAGTACGACAAGTGCCAGCTCGCAATCACATGCGCCGGTAGGTGTAACGAATATCGACATGCCTGTCGGCCGTTTTGACATCCATTGCGGCTCCCATCAAACGAAAACGTGAAAAAGTCACGAAATCTGCGGTCTGGAAGCTGGCCCGAATCGTGCTTTATCTCTTCCATCACTTGTTGGAGTTTGTAATGCAGATCTTGAAGAAATCGCTCGTGACCCTGGCTTTGGCCGGAGTTGCGTTTGCCAGCCACGCGGGCACGGTTACCGTGCAGTTCGACAACTCGATTTTCAACCCCAATCCCACTTGGTATGACGTTGTCAACATTAAGTATCCCGCGCTTGGAACCAATGCAACCGTTACCGCCAACGGCATAGCGGCCGGACGTTTTCAAGGCGAGGTCCGCAACTTCTCGGGCGTTTCAGCAGACAGTTTCGTGAACAGCCAAAGCGATCTGTTCATGTACTGCTATGACGTGTACGAGCACATCAACGGCGGCCGGACTGTTACATTCAATGTCCCCAATACACCCTGGTCTGGCGTTGAGGCCCGGACGCTGGACTTCCTGGGTGCGGTCAACAGCGTCATGAGCGTCAGTGGCAGCTACGATTCCTATGCTTGGCTGAATCCGGACAATGCAGCCCGCAGTGCTGCTATCCAGATCGGTATCTGGGAGAGCCTCTACGACGCTTCGGGCTGGAATGTTGGAGCTGGCAGTTTCATGGCTTCGGGCCTCGAATCAGCAACGACCGTCTATCTGGACCAATTCTTCGGCGCGATCAAAAGTGATCGCAGCAACTCGCTGAACGCAAGCTACACCATGCTGCTGACAGCCGGCAATGCGCAAGACATGATCACGGGCAATCGGCCGCGGCCACCCCAGCCGGGCACCCAGGTGCCGGAACCGGGTAGCTTGGCACTGATCGGTCTGGCGTTGGTCGGTTTGGCCGCAACCCGGCGCGCACGAAAAGCCTGCTGATTGCCAATGGTGGCTACCCGGCCGCCGACGCGCGCTGCAGGCGATCGCGCACGCCGTCCCAGGCGTCGTCGTCGGGCGGTTCCTCGACCCAGATCAACCTGACGCCCTGATCGTCGAAGTCCCGCAACACCGCGAACAATTGCCGGGCCGTGCTGGCGGCATCATCCGGCATGCGCCGCGACAACACACCGCTGGAGCGGCTGCGCAACACGGCGCGCGCATAGGTTGCGATCACTGGCCCGGTGGAGGACGGCTTCACGTCGCCACCGAGCATGTCGAGTGCCGTCTGCAAGGCTGCCGCGCCCATCAGGCGTACCCGGGCCTTGGGTGCGTAATGGGCCAGCAAGGTGCCCGGTGCGCGCGGTGCAGGCGCGTCCTGTTCCGCGTCCTGCGCGAGCCGTACCCGCTGGCCGCAGGCCTGCTCCAGCTGTCCGGGCGTGATCGCCCCCGGTCGCAGCAGCACCGGCTCGCGGCGCGTGCAGTCGACGATGGTCGATTCGATGCCGACATCGCAGGCTCCCCCGTCAAGCACCAGCAGTGCGGAGCCAAACTCGCCTTGCACATGCGCCGCGGTTGTCGGGCTCACGCGACCGAACTGATTCGCGCTGGGCGCAGCCAACCCCATCACGCCGCGCTGACGGCACGCGTGCAGCAGCGCCTGCGCCACCGGATGCGACGGACAACGCAGTCCGATCGAGTCCTGGCCACTGGCGGCGGCCCGGCCGACCGCAGCGCGCCGCGGCAATATCAGTGTCAACGGCCCGGGCCAGAAAGCCTGCATCAGCGCCTGCGCCGCCGACGGAATTGCCTGCGCGAAGAAGGCGGCACCATCGGCGCCCATGCCGGTATCGTCAACATGCACGATCAGCGGATGTTCGCTCGGACGACCCTTGGCGGCAAAGATCTTCGCCACGGCAGCGTCGTTGCCGGCGTCCGCCGCCAGCCCATACACGGTTTCCGTCGGGATTGCGACCAGGTCACCTGCCTGCAAGGCCTGCGCCGCGGTCGCGACCGCCCCGGCCGCGCGCCCGTCCATCACCGGCATGGCGCCACCACCGTCATGCCAGCACGATGCCCAGCAACCGTGCAGCCCGCTGCGCGGTATCCTGGACCTGCTGCTGCGTGGCACCGGTGATCGTCAGGTGGCCCATCTTGCGGCCGCGGCTGGCGCGCAGCTTGCCGTACAGGTGCAGATGCGCACCGGGCAAAGCCAGCACCAAGGCCCAGTCGGGCGTGCGCGGCTTCGCATCGGCCTGCTCCGGCTCGCCCGGGCGTGTGAACCACAGGTCACCCATCAGATTCAACATCACGGCCGGGCTGTGCTGGCGCAGCGTGGGCAATGGCAGACCGGCCAGGGCATAGACCTGCAAATCGAATTGCGAATGGTCGCAGGCGTCCAGCGTGTAGTGCCCACTGTTGTGCGGGCGCGGCGCGATCTCGTTGACCAGCAAGGCAGCGCCATCGGGCGCCGTCGCATCGGCCACGACGAAGAACTCGACGCACAACACGCCCACGTATTCCAACTCGGTGGCGATGGCGCAAGCCGCCTGACGCGCGTGCCTGGCCAGCGCGGCAGCCAGATTGCCCTCGAACACCTCGGTCATCGCCAGGATGCCGGCCACATGCAGGTTGCGCTGCACCGGATAGGTCACCATTGCACCGTCCCAGCCGCGCGCGAGAATGATCGAACATTCGCTTTGCAAATCCAATCGGCGTTCAAGCACGCAGGGCACCGACCGGAGCTGCACCCAGGCCGACAAAAGGTCTGCTCGGTTATCGACCCGAACCTGCCCCTTGCCGTCGTAGCCAAGCTGGGCGGTCTTGAGGATGCCCGGCAGCAACGCGTCGTCGACCGCCGCCAAGTGCTCGGCAGTGGTGATCACCGCATACGGCGCGGTGGGCACGCCGCAGGCGCGGAAGTGCGCCTTCTCGCGGATCCGGTCCTGCGCGATGGCCACGCATTGGGCCGACGGCGCGACCGGCCGGTGTGCGCCCAGCGTGAACATGGCGCCGGCAGGCACGTTCTCGAATTCGGTCGTGATGGCGGCACAACGCTGCATCATCTGGGCCAGCGCCTGCTCGTCCAGGTAGTCTGCCTGGACGTGGAAATGGCTCACCAGGCCGGCCGGGCTGGCAGGATCGGGGTCGAGCACCGCGGTGAAGAAGCCCATCCGTTGCGCCGCCTGCACGAACATGCGGCCGAGCTGGCCGCCACCCATCACCCCCAGCGTGGTCTGCTGGCCGCTCGCCGTGGTGCCGGGGAATATCGCCTGCCGGGTCATGGAGTCGGGCCCGGCGCCGACATCATCGCCGCGTTGGAAGGGGGAACCACCATCGCGCGCGCCGCTTCGGTCTGCTCGGCGCGAAACGCCTGCAGGCGGGCATGCAGCTCCGGGTCTTCGCCGGCCAGCAGCGCCACGGCAAACAGGGCCGCATTGGCTGCCCCGGCAGCGCCGATCGCGAACGTGGCCACAGGAATACCTCTGGGCATCTGCACGATGCTGTGCAGCGAGTCGACGCCGCTGAGGTGTTTGCTCGCCACCGGCACGCCGAGCACCGGCACGCAGGTCTTGGCCGCCAGCATGCCCGGCAGGTGAGCGGCGCCGCCGGCGCCGGCGATGATGGCCTTCAGGCCCCGGCCCCGCGCTGATTCGGCATAACGGAACATGTCGTCGGGCATCCGATGGGCCGACACCACCCGCGATTCATGGCCGATCTCAAACTGTTGGAGAATCTGGACTGCGTGTTGCATGGTGTCCCAGTCGGAACTGGAACCCATGACGACGCCGATTTGAATGTTCATGGTAATTGGCGGGCAGGGGTGAATGGCCCTTGGTGCGGTGATGCAGGCGCAGGGCCTGCTGCCTACGCCCCGATTTTAGTCAGTCCCCCTGTTTGTCCCACCCCCATACCCTGGTGAAACCACAATGATCAACGTTACCGCCGCCAATTTCGAAGCCGAAGTCATCGAAGCCTCGATGGACATCCCGGTGCTGGTCGACTTCTGGGCCCCCTGGTGTGGCCCCTGCAAGGTGATCGGCCCGTTACTCGAAAAAGTCGAAAAGGACTACAAGGGCCGCTTCAAGCTGGTCAAGATCGACTCCGATCAGGAGCAGGAGCTGAGCCAGGCGTTCGGTATCCGCAGCATCCCCACGTGCGTGCTGATAGTCGGCGGCAAGCCGGTGGATGGCTTCATGGGCGCCGTTCCGGAAGGGCAGGTCAAGACTTTCCTGGACAAGCACCTGCCTGCAGCCGACGTATTCGAGGCCGAGGTCACTGGCGAGACGGTATCCGACGCACCGCCCGACGACGACCCGCAGGTGCGCCGTGAGGCGCTGCACCAGGCCGTGCTGCAAAAGCCGGACGACGACGACGCGCGTTTCGCTTACGTGAAGTTCCTGTTGCAGGCCGGACAACTGGCCGAGGCCAAGGCCACGCTTCAACCCGCCTTGCCCCGGCTCGCGCTGGTGCGGCGTATCGACTCGCTGCAACGCTGGATCAGCGCCATCGATTTTGCCGCGCAACACGGTGCAGCCGACACCGCGTTGGCGGGGCTCGATGCCAGGATCACGGCCAACAAACGCGATTTTGATGCCCGTTTCGGCAGGGCCCAGCTTCTGCTGGCGGCCCAGCAATGGACCGCGGCGATGGACGAGCTGCTCGAGATCCTGATGCGTGACAAGGCCTGGAACGAGGAACAGGCACGCAAGCAGTTCATCGCCATCCTGGACGTCATCGAGCCGCCGCCGGTCAAGGTGGCCGATGGCCAGATTCCGCCGGTCGACCCGGTTGTGGCAACCTATCGCCGGCGCCTGAGCAGTGTGGTGCTGAGCTGAGCTGAGCGCCCGCCCGCCCACTGACGGCGCGGTCGTCAGCTTCAGCTTCCTGCCTGCTCCACCAGTGCGGCAATGCTCCCCAGCGTGGCAAGCTGGTCCGGGTCGAAGCCGGTGGCGGCAAAGTCGACGCCGTAGCGCTCCTCCAGGTGCACGACGATCTGCATCGTTGCCAGGGAGTCGATCAGCCCCGAGGCCACCAGCGGCTCATCCAGCCCCAGGGTCTCGACCGGCTTGCCGGGTTTCTGGATCGTGCGCAGGAACTGGCGCAACGCGTCGACGACGGTGTCGGCCGGTGCACTCATG
>JBBRVD010000208.1:0-6530 GCA_038247175.1 Burkholderiales bacterium
AGGTCCCAACGCGAAGGCGCCCCCGGGGCCGGTGGCTCGGCGTTGACTCCGGCCGCCCAGTCGAGCGCGTCGCCGACCTCGGCCGTTGCGGTCCAGCCCGCCAACGCGTAGTCGGCCACGGTCGCCGCCGTCAGCAGCGGCAGCCGATCGAGCAGCGTCAGTTCCACGGCCGGACCTTCTTTGGCTCGCAGCGCGCGCGCGACGCCCAGCATCAGGCTGCCGTCGCCGGCACCCAGTTCCAGTACCCGAAGCGGCGCAGACGACGCGCTTGGCGCTCGCAGCGGCGGCAGTGCGCGTAGCGCGCGCAGCAGCGTGGCGCGCGTGCGCATGGCGCGGTGCACCCGCTGCAGGTCACGCCGCGAGCGCTGGGCGGCCTGGTCCTGCGCGGCCAGTCCGTCCAGTACTTCGGGCAGCACGACACGCGGCAGGTCAAAGCCCACTGCCTGGGCCGCAGTGCGGTTCATCCCCGCACCTCCAGCAAAGCCCCGTGGCAGCTGAAGCCGGCACCGAAGGATGACAACCACCACCAGCCATCGGGCGCATCGTCGGCGATGGCGGCCTGCAGCACGAAGTAGACGAAGGCACTGGAGAGGTTGCCATATTCGCGCAGCATGGCAGCGCTGTAGCGCAGATCCGCAGGCTGCAACTCGAAGCGGCGCTCCACCGCCTGCAGCACATCGCGCCCTCCGGCATGCAGGATCCAGCTCGCGATGTCGCCGCCATGCAGTCCCGCGCGCGCCAACACGGTCTGCAGAACGGCAAAGGCGTGGTCCGCCGCCAACGCCGGTACGGCGCGGGTCAATACGTTGCGCAGCATGCCCTGGCGGGTCTCGAATTTCAGCGCATCGCGCTGTGAGGGGACCAGCAGCGAGCTGTTGTCGATCCAGCCGATACGCCGGCTCGCCGAGCCCGCCGCCGGTGGAGCATGCGACAGCACGGCTGCGCCGGCGCCGTCACCGAACAGGCAGGCGCTGATCAACACGCCGGGGTCGTTGTCGAGGTACATCGCCGCGCTGCTGACCTCGACGCAGACCGACAACACATGCCGGCTGGCGCCGCTGGCCAGCAACGCACGCCCGAGCTGCATGTTGGGCAGTGCCGCGGCACAACCCTGGCCCACCAGGTCAAAGGCCTGGACGTCAGGGCGCAACCCCAGCCGCTCGGCGACGTAACCGGACAGGCCAGGACACAAGTAGCCGGTGCAGGTGCTGACGACCACTGCGTCAATGTCGTGCACCGCCAACTCGGCAGCTTCCAGCGCCTGCGCAGCGGCAAGGGAGGCCAGGGCGGGCGCGTGTTGCAGGAAGCGCTGCGCCAGCGTGTCGGGTTCGATGCGAAAGACCTCGTCCAGCTCAGCCACCGCCAGCCGCCGCGCATCGATGCCGTTGTCGCGCTGCAGCACGGTGCGCGCGATGAGATGGGACCGTGCGTCCAGGCGGCCGAACCAGTCCGACTGCTCAAAGGCCGTCAGGCATTCGGCCTTGGTGTAGCGCGTCGTCGGCGCGGCAGTTCCAATACCGCGGATGAACATGCTGGCCATGGGTGTCAAGGTGTCTGTCACGCGATGGCACCCTCAGCGCTTCTTGCGCGAGCAGTTGCAACGAAGATGGGCATGAGCCATGGTACACACGCCATGGCCCTGCATCTGTGCGCTATCGAACCGACGAGATGCCATGTCAGCGGTACCGGACCTGTCGGGCGTCGTCATGAAGATTGTGGCCATGGAAGCACGGCAATTGCGGCGCATCGGCCCCGGCCAGCGGCTGGCATGCGCTCACACGGGTCGGACTTGCGCCGGCGCCCTCATCAGCGCTTCGAAAGCAGCCGCATCGTGCGGCCGGCCGAAATAGAAGCCCTGGCCTTCCGTACAGCCGATCGACTGCAGGTAGGCACGTTGCCCGCTGGTCTCGATGCCTTCCGCCACCACCCGCAAATGAAGGCTGCGTCCCATGGCCATGATGGCATCGACCAGCACCGGGGCACCGTTGGCATTGTCGATGTCGCGCACGAAGGACTGGTCGATCTTGAGCGTGTCGATCGGGAAACGCCGCAGATAGCTCAGGCTGGAATAACCGGTACCGAAATCGTCCAGCGCGATCTGCACGCCCAGGTCCTTGAGGCCGTGCAGAACCGCAACGGTGGGTGCGTCGTCCTGCATCAGGCCGCTCTCGGTCACTTCGACTTCCAGATAGGACGGATCCAGTCCACTGCTCTGCAGGATGCTGCGGACACTGCGCAGGAAGCCCTTGCCATGGAACTCGACCGCCGACACGTTGACCGCGATCTGGCCCACCGGCAGTCCCGCACGCAGCCATTGCGCGATTTGCTGGCAGGCCTGCTCCATCACCCACCGCCCGAGCGGCTGAATCAGGCTGCAGTTCTCTGCAACATGGATGAATGATGTCGGGTACATCAGCGGATGTCCCTTGCGGCGCAGGCGCACCAGGGCTTCCGCGCCCGTGATCGCACCGCTGTCGATGTTGACCTTGGGCTGGTAGTGCAGCACCAGGCCGTTGTCGTCCATGGCGGTCCGCAACGCCGTCTCGACCGACTGGCGCACCATCGCGCGCTCATTCAATTCGGGCGTGAACAAGGCGAACTGGTTGCGACCCTGGCGCTTGGCGTGGTACATCGCAGTGTCGGCGTTGCGCATCATCGTCTCCACATCCGACGCGTCGTCAGGGTGGATGCTGATGCCTACGCTCAAAGTGAGGTGCAGGCGGTGTTCGCCCACTGCGTACGGCTCTGTCAGTGCCGACATCAGCTTGTGCGCCGACTGCGCCGCGTCGCTCGCGGCATCGACTTCGGCCAGCAGCACCACGAATTCGTCGCCACCCTGGCGGCACACGGTATCGGACTGGCGCACGTTGTCGCGCAATCGGGCGGCGACCGCCTGCAGCAAGGCGTCACCCACGTCGTGACCGAGCGAATCGTTGACGTGTTTGAAATGGTCCAGGTCCAGGTACATCAGGGCGACACGTTTGCCGCTGCGTTGTGTGTGCAGGATCGCCTGTGTCAGCCGGTCGGTCAGCAGCGCGCGGTTGGGCAGACCGGTCAGGAAATCGTGGGTTGCCATATGCGACATCTGTGCCCTGGCGGCCTCGACCGACTCCACCATGGTCTGTGTGCGAACCATGGCCACCACCAGCGCTTCGTTGGCATCGCGCAGGGCCAGGAGCAGGGAGGCGGTTTCGTCGTCGGTCACAGCAGCGGCGCCGTCGTACGACTCGTGACGCCGTCGGGACCCTCTGTTGCGAACTGCGGGCTTCCCCCGAGCAGGCCTTCGTAGGCGCTCAACGGGTCGCCGATGACGATGCCGCCCCCGGTGATGGTGAATTGCCGGATCTCGCTGCTGTGCGGGCTGTCGCGCACCTTGACCACCGCCAGCACGCGCTGCAGGCCGCTCTCTATTTCGATGTAGCGCTGCACGATGATGGCATCGGTCAGGAAGGCCGAGCCGTAGGGGCTAAAGCGCAGGTCGGTGTAGCGGTCTTCCAGTTCCGAGGTCACCAGCACCGTGACGCCCATGCTGGACAGCGCCGCGACCATGCGGAACAGCGATTCGCGGAAGTCCTCGCGAAAGGCCGGTGCCATCGCGAGCTCGAAGCCCGACAGTGAGTCGATCACGATCCGCCGGGCCCGCATGCGGCGGATCATCCCGATCAGATGGTGCACGATTTCGTCGATCGACAGGTCCATCGAGCGGGTGTTGATCAGGCCGATCGTGCCCGCGCGCACCATGTCGTCGATCGCCGGGTTCAAGGACTGGCTGGGCGTCTGTTCGAACGCCACCATGACACCCGGTTCACCGCAGCGCACGCCTTCGGCCAGGAACGCGGTGGCCAGCAGCGTCTTGCCCGAGCCCGACGGCCCGGCCACCAGCAAGGAGAAACCCGCGGGCAGTCCTCCGCCCAGCATGGCGTCGAGGCGGGGCACTCCCATGGTCATGCGACGCCCGCCGCGGGCCGGGGAGGGGCTCCTGTCCGCCGTATTGACCGAATCGTCGCGTACGATCGCCGACGGGAAAATTTCGACGCCCGCGCCGGTGATCCGAAAGGTATGCACGCCGGGACTGGTGGCCTGGCCCCGCATCTTGAGGATCTGGATCTGGCGCACCATCGAGTTGCGGTGCACAGTCTGGCGCAGCGCCAGCAGGCCGTCGGCAACGGTGAATACCGGATGGTCATCGGTGGGCGCCTGATATTCGCCGATCAGGAACGTGGTCGCCTGCCACGCACTGAGCTGCACACCGAGTTGTTGCACGAAATGCTGCAGGTTGCCCGACTGCGCGCCGGACCTGGCCGCGTCCAGCAGAACGGCGCGAAACGAGTCCACGAAGACCAGTGCTGGCGATGTGGACGCCACCTCCAGCGTGATGCGCTCGAGCACTTGCTCGAAATCCCCGGTGGCCAGTTCGTCGTTGAGGTTGACGAAACGCACGGAGTCTCCGATGCGCGCGCTGTCGAAAAAACTGAACTGCTGCTGGTATCTCAGCATCTTCAGGGGTGGCTCACCGAGCACGGTGATGAACAGCGCGGGGCGCTCGGGGGTGGCGAGCGCGAACATGATCTGGTGTGCCAGCGTGGTTTTGCCCGAACCCGGTGGCCCCGATATCAGGTTGAACGAGAACTCGGGCAGGCCGCCGCCCAGGATTTCGTCGAGCCCGGGCACGCCGGTGGCGAGCCGACGGATGGTCACTGAAGGGTTCATGCTCATGATTGCGTTTGCGTTTGCGGTTGCGGTAGCGTGTCGGGCTCTCGCACGGTCCAGGCGGCACCCAGCAGTCGCCCGGTCAACGGCTCGCCGACCATGCCCGCCAACAGCCCGGTGAAAGCGAGCAGCAGGGTCTCGCCCGCATCGCTGACTTCGGGCGCGCTGCGACCGGCCAGGCAGGTCTGGAAAACGTACAGCGACGCGGCGCTGTTGCCGTGGGCGGTGGTCGGCAACCACGGAAAGCGCCGGGAGGTCAGATGCAGCGCGCGGCCGAACAACACGTCCACGCCGCGTGCGCCGATCACCGGTTCGAGCTGCCTGGCCGTCTGCTGCCACAGGCCTAAGAAGGCGGCAGCGAGCGCGGCTGCGCCCGAATCCGTGCCGACGCTGCGGGATAGCGCCTGCCGGATCGCCTGGCGGCGTGCATCTTCACTGGTGTCTGTCATTGCCGTGCTCCGGTGCGCTGCCGGGACCCGGGCGATCGAGATAGGGCTCTGGCACATCCGCAGAAAGAGCAGTATCTCCGTTACGGCCGGCCGGCTTCTGTACGTTAGCGCACATAAGACACGATTGGCTGCCCAGTGCAACCCAGCGCCCCGGTGGCCGGCGGGTCGCCTGGACAGCGGCGTGCGCGGCGCGGGGAGGGCCTGTGCCCCAGGTGGTAACCATGAAAAGCCTCAACACGATCGCTGCCGCGATCAACAATGGGCCCTGCTTTCCACGTATGCCACCAGTGCGTCGAGGTCGGGAATCGCAAAGTCCCGCCGACGCTTGTCATCGAATGCGACCAGCCCGAACCCGACCAGGCGGCTGAACGAGCGGCTGACCGTCTCCAGGGTCATGCCCAGGTAGTTGCCGATCTCCGCGCGGGTCAGGCGCAGCCGGATGTTGTCGGTACGCAGATCGCGCAGCGTCAGCGCCTGGGACCAGGAGCGCAGGAAGTCTGCCAGCCGCGCGTCGGCCGGCAGCGTAGCCATGGCGATGCGCCATTGGTGTTGGCGCGCCAGCTGGCTGCCCATGGCGGTGAGCAGCACATGCGCCAGTTCGGGCACGCGCTCGGCGGTCTTCAGCAGGGCAGCGTAATTCAGGGTCCAGATTTCGCTGGTGTCCATCGCGTAACCATCGCAGGCGCTGTAACCGGTGTCGATGCCGTCAAAGCCGACCCAGTCGCCCTTGAGGTGCAGACCGGTGACTTGCTGGCGGCCACAAGCGTCCACGACCTTGGTCTTGATGGCGCCGCCGTGCACCAGGTGCAGGCAACCGAAAACGTCACCGGCTGTCTGCACCGGATCGCCGGCATGCAGAATGCGCCGCTGGAATGCCATGTGACGCTCGATCAGGGTCAGCGACTCGCACCAGGGTCGCAGTGGCGCCTCGACCGCGCGCAGCGGCCGGCGCGCCAACGCGCGGGAAGCGAGATCAGGGGCGACGCGCAGGAAGGCGGCGCTGACGCGGTGTACGGGGCTGCGAAGTTCTATCATGCGTCGTTTGTAGAGACTTCGCGCGTTTTCTTCTGTGCGTTGGCGCACGTGACGCGCCCAGCGGAAGGCAACGCGGGTCGGCGGGAGCTCCTGGACGGGCAGTTTGCCCTGCACCATATGCTTGAGTTGATCAGGGCCGAACAGCTGGCGGCTGGCGCCGCACGGAAGGGCGGCTGTGGGACAGGGGGCTGGCGGATCAGGTCCTTCGACTATCCTGATGCCTCGTTTCAGGAGCGTGCTGCACATGGCCTTGCGTTCAGAAAGTCGATCCGACTACCGTCACTTCCGGGTCATTCCGACCCGCTGGATGGACAACGACGTGTACGGGCATGTCAA
>JBBRVD010000209.1:0-6514 GCA_038247175.1 Burkholderiales bacterium
CTCAGCCAGGCCGAGGCGTTCTACCAGTCCGCCGAATACCAGAAGGCATTGCAGATCAGCAAGAAGTCGGCCGAGCGCACGGTCGTGATCCTGGAAGGACTCTGAGCAGGCCGGGGTCGCCGGTTAGAATCGTTTTCTTTTCTGTTCGGTCCGTACACCGGTCCCGGTGGACGCCGCAGACGGTCTGGTCCGTACCGGCCGGTGACCGATCCCGTCGGTTGCCGGTGCTGCCGGCACTTCCTGCGGCCGTAGCGCTCATGAAATCCCTGCACGACGAATGGTTCTCCAATGTCCGCAACGACCTGCTTGCCGGGCTGGTCGTCGCACTGGCACTGATACCCGAGGCGATTGCGTTCTCCATCATTGCCGGTGTCGACCCCAAGGTCGGGTTGTATGCGTCGTTCAGCATCGCGGTGGTGATCGCATTTGTCGGTGGGCGCCCGGGCATGATCTCCGCCGCTACCGGCGCCATGGCGCTGGTCATGGTCTTGCTGGTCAAGGAGCACGGGCTGCAATACCTGCTGGCGGCTACCGTGCTGACCGGCGTGCTGCAGGTGATCGCCGGCTGGGTGCGACTTGGCGTGCTGATGCGGTTCGTGTCGCGTTCGGTCGTGACCGGTTTCGTCAACGCGCTGGCGATCCTGATCTTCATGGCGCAGTTGCCCGAGTTGATCGACGTCACCTGGCATGTGTATGCGATGACGGCCGCCGGCCTGGGCATCATCTACCTGTTTCCGCATATCACGCGGGCCGTGCCGTCGCCGCTGGTGACCATCGTCGTGCTGACCGCGGTGGCCATGGTGATGGACCTGGATATCCGCACGGTCGGCGACATGGGCGAGTTGCCCGACAGCCTGCCGGTATTCCTGCTGCCCGACGTGCCCTTGAATTTTGAGACATTGGGCATCATCCTGCCGTACGCGTTGACGCTGACCGTGGTGGGCCTGCTGGAGTCGCTGATGACGGCCACCATCGTCGATGACCTGACCGATACCCGCAGCGACAAGAACCGCGAATGTGTCGGCCAGGGTGTGGCCAACATCGCCACCGGCTTCATCGGCGGCATGGCCGGCTGCGCCATGATCGGCCAGTCGGTGATCAACGTGAAATCTGGTGGGCGCGGTCGCCTGTCGACCCTGGTGGCCGGCCTGTTCCTGCTGGTGATGGTGGTGTTCCTGGGCGACTGGGTGCGCCAGATACCGATGGCGGCGCTGGTCGCGGTCATGATCATGGTCTCCATCGGCACCTTCAACTGGAGCTCGATCCGCAGCCTGCGCGACCATCCCAAGAGTTCGAGTGTCGTGATGCTGGCCACGGTCGCGGTGACGGTGGCCACACATGACCTGGCCAAGGGGGTGCTGACCGGCGTGTTGTTGTCGGGCTTCTTCTTTGCGCACAAGGTCGGCCAGATCCTGCGGGTCGGTTCGCTGGCCGAGGACGAGGGCCGCCAGCGCACCTACCAGATCATGGGCCAGGTGTTCTTTGCCACCGCTGACCGGTTCGTCAACGCTTTTGACTTCAAGGAGGTGATCGAGCGGGTGCGTATCGACGTCAGCAGGGCGCATTTCTGGGACATCACCGCGGTCAGTGCACTCGACAAGGTGGTACTCAAGTTCCGTCGTGAAGGCGCCGAGGTCGAGATCATCGGCCTGAACGAGGCCAGCGCAACCATGGTGGACAAGTTCGGTGTACACGACAAGGACTCCGCCGACGATCTATTGATGGGCCACTGACGCCGACTGCAACCCGAGCTGACACGATGAATCTCGAGAACAAGGTCCTGGCGTGTGTGGACCGATCGCCGTATGCCGATCATGTGACCGACTACGCGGTCTGGGCTGCACGCCGCATGGACGCGCCGCTGGAACTGCTGCATGTGATCGAACGACATCCGGAGATCGGCAACAGCGACGACCGCAGCGGTGCATTGACGCCCAATGCCCAGGAGCAACTGCTCGACCAGTTGTCCAATGACGACGCCGTGCGCACGAAGGCGGCACGCGAGCGGGGCCGGATCTTCCTGAACCGGCTGCGCGAACGCGCGCTGGCTGCCGGTGTCGTCTCGGTGGACATGCGCCAGCGCCATGGCCATCTGGACGAAACCCTGAACGAGCAGCAACCGGGCGTGCGCCTGTTCGTGCTGGGGCGCCGGGGCGAATCGGCCGCTACGACGCGGCGTGACCTCGGCCGCAACGTGGAGCGCGTCGCGCGGGCGCTGCAGCGGCCGATCCTGACGGTGACCGACGGTTTTCGCGAGCCGCAGCGGGTGCTGATGGCATTCGATGGCAGCGCGGTCACGCGGCGCGGAGTTGAGGTGGTCGCGGCCAGCCCCTTGTTGCGCGGCTTGCCGATCGATGTGCTGATGTCGGGCCGGGCGCGCGGCGACGGCGTGCGGCAACTGGCCTGGGCCACCGGCACGCTGGAGAGCGCGGGATTCACCGTTCGCGGCGACATCGAGCCGGGCGATGCCGAGACCGTGATCGCCAAGGCCATCGTGGACCGGGGCATCGACCTGCTCCTCATGGGTGCCTATAGCCACTCGCCCTGGCGCAAGCTGCTGCGCGGCAGTACGACGGCAGACCTGCTGCGATCGGCGACCATACCGACGTTGTTGCTGCGCTGATCGACAGCCGGCGCTGCCGCCGGTTGCGCCGCGCCAGCGGCGCACGACCGGACCGACGCGCTGCTTGGGTCAGGATTGCGGCGCGCGAGCGAGCAACGCAGTCCAGTGCGACAACGACGCCGTGTCGTGCGCCAGGTCCAGCGTGGCCTGCAACACCGCGCCCGCATGGTCGGCCGGCCAGATGCGTGTCGTCAGGTCCATGAACTTGGCGCGCAGTTCGTCGCGGCTGTAGGGCAGGGCGTCGTCGCCCCGATTGGCGCCAACCTCGCCCTGCATGGTGGTGCCGTCGTCGAGCGTGATGACGACACGCGCCGGGCGCTCGAGTGGCAGCCGGCGTGTCATGGCCGGGTCTTCGCGGATCGTGACCTTGTGTGCCAGCGCGCCCACCCGCGGGTCGCGCACCGCGTTCCAGCTGAAACTGGCCAGCGCGCTGCTGCCGTTGACGATGCGTGTGGCGACGGCGAATGGCACCGAAAATTTGGCTCCCAGCGTGTTGCTGGGCGCCGGATCGTCGAGTTCGGCAGCGAACGCATAACTGGTCACGGCGATGGCGCGGATGTGTTCGGGCGCCGGCAGCGGGCTGCGGGCAGCCATCTGGTCGATCGCGTCCAGCGTGCCGTGGTTGAAGCGGCAGCAGGAATGCAGCTTGAAATAGTTCTGCTCCATGTGCCATTCCTTGCCCAGCGCGCGCAGTACCTCGGCGGTGTCAAACTGCTCCGACACGATGCCCTGCATCAGCGAAGCCACGCCATCGTGTTCGCCATTGAAACCGCTGTGTGCCAGTTGCTGCGCCAGCAGGCCATTGCGATTGGCCAGCCCGGCGTAGCTGTTACGCACCAGGCCGCCTTCCAGCATGGTGCGTTTGGAGGTGGCCGTCGTGAGCGAGGCGCCGATACTGATCGTGTTGCGCATGCCGGCCGCCGTCGATCCGACCAGCCGCGCGCACGCGGCCGCCGCGCCAATCGTGCCCCAGGTGCCGTGCGGATGCATGCTGGCGCGCAACCGGGAGGCCGCGCCGATGCGTGAGCCGACTTCGTAGCCGACCGTCAGCGCGGACATGAAGGCCTGCGCGCCGGCGCCGCGCTGCTGTGCCAGCGCCAGCGCAGCCGGTATCACGTGCACGGCAGGATGTCCGCGTGAGAACCGGTTGCCCTCGTCCATTTCCAGGAACGTGCCAGCCGTTCCATTGACCAGCGCGGCGACATCGGCGCTCGCGCCGCGGCCCAGCCCCACCAGCGTGGCGGGCCCGGGCGTGTCGAGGTTTGCGGCCAGTGCGCGCAATTCCGGCTCGGCTGAGCCGCCGGCGATGGCGGCGATGGTGTCGGCCAGGATCCACGCGGCCTGTTCGCGCACCGACGCGGGCAGGCGCCCGAACTCCAGGTCGGCCGCAAACTGGCTCAGACGGTCAAGATAGTCCATGGTGCGGGTGCTGCGTAGTGGTGTCTGTGAAGATGGCATGCGGCGTGGTCCAGTGCACGTCGGGCGCCGAGCGCAGTTCCGACAGCAAAGCGCGCAAGGCCTGGATACGGCTTGGCATGCCGCTGAGCCAGGGGTGGATGGACAGGCCGAACACCGCATCGCGCCGATGCTCCCGGCATTCCGCCCGCAGCCGCGCGAAGGCCGACGTCGCCAGCGCTGCATGAGTACGCGGCTCGATGTTGCGCAGCCACTGGCACTGCACATCGTCCCACTCGGCCGACAGCGGAATGGCCAGCACGGGTGGATCGGCGCGCAGCCAGTAGGGCTGGTCGTCGTTGCACCAGTCGAGCGTGAACCGGATGCCGGCTTGGGCCAGCAGCGTGTGCGTGTCCGGTGTCGTACCCCAGTCCTGGCTGAGCCAGCCCAGCGGATGGCTGCCGGTGGCCTGGACAAGGGTGTCGATCGACTGTTCGATATGCCGGGATTGTTCTTCCAGGCTCATGGCGGAATGCATCATGCGGGTGGCCGCGACGCCATGGGCGAGCCAACCGCAGCCCGCCTGCTGCAGCGCACGCACCAGCGCGGGCAGGCGCTGTACAGCCATGGCGTTGGCCGCCACCACCGGCTGCACGCCGGCTTCGCGCAACGCGTCGAGCACGCGGTACAGGCCGATCCGCAGGCCGTATTCGCGCTGGCTCCAGCTGCGGTAGTCCGGCGTGAAGCTGCCGAATTCGCCAACCATGCGCGGGTCACGGACTGCACCGGGCGGCGGGCATAACTCCCAGTGCTCCAGGAACAGGACCACGAACGCGTGCAGTGTGCCGCTCGAGGCCTCATGACCCCGCTGCGGCAGGGCTGAATAGTCGTAAACCGCGTGGTCCATCCGATGGCCTTCCATGACAGGGCTTGCCCGCACGACCCGCAGGATCCGCACGACCCGCAGGATCCCCGCGACGTCGAGCAGCGCCAGCAAACCCGGGCGCGCGGATCGGGTTTAGCCGAAGTTGACTTCGCCGTCCGAACCGTGCATAGTCTAGAGCAATTGTTCTATGAATGGAACAATGTTTCGTCAGTACCCCCCGCCTTCCCATCATCCACCATGAGGACTCCCATGAAAACCAACCATCCCCTGTCGCGTCGATTGATTCTGCAGGCCGGCGCCGCGAGTGCCGTGCTCGGCGCTCCCGGCATGCTGCTGGCCCAGCCCAAGCCGATCAAGGTCGGCCTGGTGCATCCGGTCAGCGGCGGCCTGGCGTACAGTGGCGGCCAGTCGCGCATGGGCGCCCAGATGGCGATCGACGAGATCAATGCCGCCGGTGGTATCAGGGCCATGGGGGGCGCCAAGCTCGAGGCCTTGCTGGGTGATTCGCAGTCGCGCCCCGAGGTGGGTGTGAGCGAGGTCGAGCGCATGGAGCAGGATGGCGTGTCCGCCTACCTGGGCTGTTTCGCCAGCGGCATTGCATTGCCCGCCACGCAGGCCGCGGCCAAGTACAACACACCGTTCCTGATCGACGTCGGCGCCTCCGACCTGATCGTCAACCGGGGCCTGAAGAACGTGTTCCGGCTCAAGCCCGGTTTCGGCAAGTGCGTGGACGATGCCATCGTGGCTTTGGGCGACATGAACAAGGGCGCCAACGGCATGGCCAAGACTGCGGTGCTGGTGCACGAGGAGTCTGAATTCGGCACCGGCACGGCCAAGCTGCTGGCTGGCAAGTTGCCCAGCATCAACATCCAGCCGCTCGACACCATCAAGCACGCCAACCCGACGCGCGACTTCTCCAACATCGCGCTGCGCATCAAGGGCCTCAAGCCCGACCTGGTGATCATGAGCAACTACCAGAACGAATACGTGCTGCTGGCGCGTACGCTGGCGCAGCAGAAGGTCGACGTCGCCGCCATGTTCAGCGTACTCGGCGGCGGCTTCAACTACAAGCTGGTCAAGGAGCAGCCGGACGTCGCCCACTACATGATGGACTTCAACCATTGGTTCAACCCGCGCAATGCCAAGGCAATGGCGTTGAAGCGGCAGGTCGAGGCCAAGGGCGGCTTGTTCACGTTCGAGGTCTACTTGTCGTACAACAGCATCATGCTGTACGCGGACGCGTTGCAGCGTGCT
This sequence comes from Burkholderiales bacterium, assembly GCA_038247175.1. Lineage (GTDB taxonomy): Bacteria > Pseudomonadota > Gammaproteobacteria > Burkholderiales > Burkholderiaceae_C > CAISIP01. Next base: position 6,159 of record JBBRVD010000209.1, read on the forward strand.
GCCTCGGCCGACAAGGAGAAGGTCATCGCCGCGCTGGCCTCGAGCACCTGGATGCCGGAACTCATGCCCTATGGCCCGACCAAGTTCGTCAATGGCCAGAACGAGGGCGGCCGCGGCGCCTTGCTGCAGGCTTCCAGGACCGATATCGACGTGGTGGCGCCAGAGCAGTTCGCGTCGGCCAAACCGGTGTACCCGCGTCCGAAGATGTGAGCTGAGCTGAGCGCTGCGTGCGGGTCGCTCAGCGCTTCGCGCGAGTCGGCTAACCCAGTGCCGGCCACTGCCATCGGGTCAGGGGCCGGCGCTCAATTGTGGGAGGTTTCGTGGACGCGAACATCATTGCCGCGGCGGCCATCAAC
>JBBRVD010000210.1:0-6449 GCA_038247175.1 Burkholderiales bacterium
GCATCGTCGGACTTGAAACGCTGCTTCATCGAGCGCAGGTTGAAGAACAACTTGCGCTGGGCCTTGGTCGTGGCGACCTTGACCATGCGCCAGTTCTTCAGGATGTATTCATGGATCTCGGCCTTGATCCAGTGCAGTGCATAGCTGACCAGGCGCACGCCCTGATCCGGGTCGAACCGCTTGACTGCCTTCATCAGGCCGATGTTGCCTTCCTGGATCAGGTCGCCATGCGGCAAGCCGTAACCCAGATACTGACGCGACACGGACACAACCAGCCGCAGATGCGACAGTACCAGTTTCCCGGCCGCCTCCAGGTCGCTGTGGTTGCGCAGTTGGCGCGCGAACGACTGCTCCTGCTCGAAGGTGAGCATGGGGAGTCGGTTCACGGCTGAAATATAGGCGTCCAGATTACCCAACGCAGGCACAACGGCCCACGGATTGGCCAAAGCCACCGCGTTGTTCGTCATTTCGTTCTGGTTTGTCATCTGAGTCCTCCTGAGCTGATTCAATGATTGAATATTAGCACTCTGTCAGACCGAGTGCTAAACAAGAAGTTCAATCGGGCCCATAGTCCGCCGTATCGGCAACTGAATGCGTTGCGAGTGGTCACTACCCCGGATAGTGACGTCAGCCTGTCGCCACCGTTGCTGCCTGGAGGCGTCCCGGCTTGACGGTTGCGGTGCTCGCCTGCGTTGCCTCCGCAGGACCGATCCCATGCTACAGGCGCTGTCGCAGCGTTTGAAGCTGGCTGCCGCTCCGGTGCCCAACAGCAAGGCGGTGAACAATCGGGTCATGGTGCCTGGCATGGTTGCCTCCCTGTGCAATGAAATTACCACGCCGCGCAGCTGCAAGATCCGTTCGGCGTCAGCGCATCCTCACCTCTGCGCGTTCGCCCATGTCGGTGGGCGGATTGCCGGTGACCGTGGCTGCGGCCATCTTGAACAATTGCACGATTTTGCTGCTGTCGACGTCCCAGTAATTGGCGTGAACGATCTTCACCTCGACCAGCGCGACGTCCGGGTCGGTTGGGCCGCGCGGAAACCAGGCATCGTTCATCTTGGACCAGAGCTTTTCCTTGAGTGCGGCATCTTCCACCACCTGCGCGGTGCCGGATACCGAGACATAACTGTCCTTGCCTGGGTCGGCGTACGCCACATTCACGGTCGGATCGTGCGAGACGTCATCGACCGGCCCATTGGCACGCGACATGAAGAACCACAGGCTGGCGTGTTCGTCGATGCCGCGGTTCTGCGTCGTCATCGGCCGGGAATGCAGATGGCCGTTGGCGTGGCGGGCCGTGAACATCGCGAACCGGATGTCCTTGATCAGCTCCCACAACTTCGTGCGGGCTTCGCCGGGAGAGGGCGTATGGGGGGTCGTGTCGGTCATGGGAGCTCCTGTTCGTCGCTTGGGGTGACACACAGCCGCCCCTGATGGACAAGAGATCATTGAATGCCGATCGGTGCTCGTTGTATATCGGGCAGCGCGCTGGCGCGGTGTAGGAAGTGTCTTGCACTGCCGTTGCGCGTACCCGGCCATGCACGGTTGCAAGGAGCCGTCAATGGCGCGGATCGCGAGGACGACTTTGGTTGGGGGACGAATTGGGTTGGAGGGACTATCCAGCGACCGACACCTGTGCCAGCCCCGCGTCCACGATCAGGTTCTGCCCGGTGATGCCGTCGCTGTCGTCGCTGGCCAGAAACAGCGTCGAGCGCGCCACATGGCTGGAGTCGAGCCGGAACTTCAGGCACTGCAGATCGATGAATTTCTGGTCTTCTTGCGCGTTGCGCCAAAGTTGGGTCTGGCGTTCGGTGACGATGGCACCGGGCACCAGCGCGTTGACGCGGATGCCTTCAGCGCCGAGTTCGCGCGCCAAGGTGCGGGTCATGCCCGAGATGGCGGCTTTGCTGGTGGTGTAACCGATGAGGTTGGGCCGGCCGCGCATCCAGCTGATGGAACCCATGTTGACAATGCTACCGGCCAGTTTGGCGGCCCTCAGCTGCCGCGCCACGGTCTGGGTCGCGAACACCTGGTGGCGCAGGTTGACGGCCAGGCAGTTGTCCCAGTATTCGGGCGTGAGGTCATCCAGGGCGTGGCGGTCGTCCCGTCCGGCATTGTTGACGAGCACCTGGATCGCGCCCCATCGGTCGGCGACGCGCCCGAGCATGGCCTGCAGCGCGGTGATGTCGCGGACGTCGCAGGCCTCGTACAACAGTTCGGGCGCGCCAGTGGCCCGCAACTCGGCGATCAGCGCGTCCCCGCCATCAGGACGGGTGCCGCAGAACGCGACCTGGCTGCCCTGGATGGCAAAAGCGCGTACCAGTTCGGCGCCGATGCCCGATGAGCCGCCCGAGATGAAAACGGTGCGGCGTCGCAAGGAGGGATAGATGGTGTAGGTCATGGGTTTGCTGGCACTGGCGCGAAATGGGACGCAGCGATTCTCGAGCGCGAATGCCTCACCAACCGGCCGGCAGGACTTCCGCCATCGCCACCAACCGCTTTTCGTCGATGCTGCGATGCGCTGCGAGGCCGGTGGCCACTGCCCGCAGGCCTTCTTCGAGCGGTATCTCCGGCGCCAGCCCCTGGCGGATCGCCTGCGCGAATTTCACGTGCTCGACATACGAGGCGCCGAAGTGGTTACCCATGTATTTGATACTCGTGTCCCAGATGCGCCGTACCGATACGCCTTTTCCGCTGCTGGCGGTCTGGCCCCAGACCTCGCGTTTGCCCCAGTCGTCGCGCCGGCCATGACGCAGCGTCATCGACGGCAGCAGAGACTCGATCTTGCCTTCGTCGCCGACGACGGTGATGATCTCGTTGTCGACCGAGTTCTCGGCGAACATGCACAGGTCAAGCATGGCGCGCGCGCCGCTGGGATATTCGACGATCACATAGGCACTGTCGAGGATGTCTGGCGTGCGTCCGCCAACCGACTCGTCCAGATGGTTGACGCGTTGGGCGCCCGATGCGAACACCGCTACCGGTCGCTCCTGCAGGATCAGGTCCATCAGGTTGAAATAGTGGCAGGTCTTCTCGACCAGCGTGCCGCCGGTGTTGGCGTTGAAGCGGTTCCAGTCGCCGACCTTGGGGTAGAACGGCTCACGGTGTTCGCGGATTGCGACCTGGTGCACGGTGCCGACCGCGCCGGCGTGCGCCATGCGGATGGTTTCGGCCACCGGAGGCATGTAGCGGTATTCATGCGCGACCCAGACCATCTTGGCACGGCCCCTGGCGGCCTGAACCAATTCCAGGCAGTCGTCGATGCGGGTGCACAGGGGTTTCTCGACCAGAATGTGGGCTTCAGCGGCCAGGGCGTCCATCAGCACCGTGCGGTGCGTGTGATTGGGTGTCGCGATGACCAGCGCGTCGCAGACGCCAGCGGCGAGCAGGTCCTGGTGATTGTCGAACAGTTGCGCGGGCGAGGGCAGCAGCACCTGTCCCGCCTCGCGGCTGGCGGCGTTGTCATCGGCGATCGCGGTGACCGTGCAACCGTCGATCATCTTGATGTTCTCGATATGTTCGCGGCCCATGCTGCCGCAGCCAATGATGCCGTAGCGGATTGGTTGTGCCATTGCGGTGTCCAGAAAGGTTCACGCCCGCCGCGGTACGGTCGTGCCGGGCCAGGCGTGAGCATTGTGCCGCACCGCGCTCAGTCCAAGGTCGCGCCGGAAGCCTTGATCACCGGTACCCAGCGATTGATCTCGGCGGTGTGGAAGGCGGTGAATTCCTCTGGCCCTTTTTCCATGATGGCGCTGCCGTTGGCGGCGAACTTTTGGCGCACCTCGGGCTTGGCGAGCGTCTCGCCGATGGCTTTCGAGATGCGCGCGACCACGTCCTTGGGCATGCCGGCCGGTCCGACGATGCCTTGCCAGCCCGAAGTCTCCAGGCCTGGATACCCCGCCTCCTTGGCGGTTGGCACGTTGGGCAAGGCGGCGACGCGCTGCGCATCCGTCACGTACAGCGCCTTGAGTCGGCCGCTCTGGATATGCTGCAGCAGCACGGTGGAGACATCGACCAGCAGGTTGGTCTGGCCACCGATCAGGTCCTGCACCGCCGGCGCCGAACCCTTGTACGGCACGTGGACAAGTTTGGTGCCGGCGATCTGGTTCAGCATCTCGCCATTGAGGTGGGTGATGGAGCCGGCGCCGCCGGAGGCGTAGTTGGCCTTGGCCGGGTTGGCCTTGGACCAGGCGATGAACTCCGCCAGTGTGTTGGCCGGGTGGTTCGCAGGCACGGCCGCGATGAAGCCCGAACCCGAGGTCTGGTGGATGTAGGTGAAGTCTTTCTGCGGGTCGAACGGCTTCTTCGACACCATGTTGGGCGCCAGCACGAAGGGCCCGATATTGGCCACCAAAATGGTATAGCCGTCGGGCGCGGCGCGGCTCAGTTCACCTGCCGCCAGCACACCACCGGCTCCCGGCTTGTATTCGACGATCACCTGTTGCCCCAGCGCTTCCTGCAGCCCGGGTTGCAGGTTGCGCGCCACCGCGTCGATGCCGCCTCCAGGTGGGAACCCGACCACCAGCTTGATGGGTTTGCTGGGCCAGGCCTGTGCCCGGGCCTGCCCGGCCAGGCCCGTGAGTGCCAGTGCGGCGACCGATACGATCAAAGCCGTACGGCGGCGTACGGCGGCGCAAGTCTGTGTCGGATGCATGGTGTTCCTTTCAGTATCCGGTGGTGTTGACATGAACCTTCTGCGAACGGATGGTGGACAGCGCGGCGGCACATTGGCGCATCATCAAGCCGAGGTCGGAAGCGCAGCCGATGTAGTCGATGCCGATGCCACGGTAGATCGCCACGGCCTCGGGCGTACCCGCGACGCTGCCCACCGGCTTGCCGGCGGCGTGGCACCGCTCAACGCCCCGGGCCATCGCCGCGACAACATCGGCGTGCATCGGATTGCCGACATGGCCCATCGCGCCACTGAGGTCGCCTGGGCCGAGAAAGATCGAGTCGACGCCGTCGACCCCGGCGATCGCGTCCACCTCGGCCAGGGCCTGGGGCGTCTCGATCTGCACGACGACGCTGATCGCAGCGTTGGCGACCTTGAAGTAATCGGGCAGGGTGCCGAAGCGCGAGCCGCGGCTCATTGCCGCCATGCCGCGCACGCCTTGCGGGGAATATCTGCACGCCGCCACCGCCTTGCACGCCTCGTCGGCATCTTGAATGAATGGAAACATCACGGTCTGCGCTCCGGCATCGAGTACGCGCTTGACCATGACCGTGTCATTCCAGGGCACCCGGGTGATCGGCAGCATCGGCGTGCCGGCCACCGCCTGGAGCATGCGCACCAGGCTGTCCAGGTCCAGCGGTGTGTGCTCCATGTCGACGACGGCCCAGTCGAAGCCGACGCAGCCCAGCGCCTCTGCCACCAGTGGCGAGGCCGCCATCGCGAAGGTACCCACCGGATAACCTGCGGGCAGATCGGTGCGGGCGAGCAGTGTCTTGAAGGGATTGTTCATGGGGGCGCCGTGGGTCAGAAAATCACCGGCTCCGGCGTGGGCTGGGTGCCTTGCAGGAAATCGAAGTCGCAGCCCTCGTGGGCCTGCGTCACATGTTGCTGGTACAGCCAGGTGAAACCGCGCTGGAACGGTTGCACCGGCGCGCTCCAGGCGGCGCGGCGGCGCGCGAGTTCGTCCTCTGTCACTTCCAGTTGCAGGCTGCGAGCCGGCACGTCAAGCGTGATCGTGTCGCCGGTCTGCACCAGCGCCAGGGGGCCACCGACCGCGCTTTCTGGCGCGATATGCAGCACACAGGTGCCATAGTGGGTGCCGCTCATGCGCGCATCGGACAGACGCAGCATGTCGCGAACGCCGGTCTTGAGCAGCTTCTTCGGAATCGGCAGGTTGCCCCATTCCGGCATGCCGGGCGCGCCGACCGGGCCGGCATTGCGCAACACCAGCACGGTGTTCTCGTCGCAGTCAAGATCGGGGTCGGCCATCGCGGCCAGCATCTGCGGCTGGTTGTCGAATACCAGCGCCCGGCCGCTGTGGCGCAGCAGGTGTTTCGATGCCGCGCTCGGTTTGATGACGGCGCCCGCGGGCGCCAGATTGCCGCGCAACACCGCCAGTGCGCCGGCGTCGGTCACCGGGTTGTCGAGCGGCCGGATCACCTGCGGGTCGAGCACCTCGGCATCGGCAATGTTGTCGCCGATGGTGCGGCCGTTCACCGTCATCGCGTCTAGCGCCAGGTGGGTCCGGATCTGCCGCATCAGCGCTGGCAAGCCGCCGGCGTAATAGAAGTCCTCCATCAGGCGGTCGCCGCTGGGAAACAGGTTGGCCAGCACCGGTATCTTGCGCCCGATGGCATCCAGGTCGTCGAGCGTCAACGGTACGCCGGCACGCCGGGCCATTGCGATGATGTGCACCGCGGCATTGGTGGAGCCGCCCAGGGCCATCTGCACTGCGGTTGCGTTGTGGAAACTGCTGGCGCCCAGCAAGTTGGAGGGC
>JBBRVD010000211.1:0-6387 GCA_038247175.1 Burkholderiales bacterium
AAATGGCTTCCCGCGCGCTGTCGTCGAACAGGTCGTGATGGCGCCGGCCGCCGTTCAGGTCCTGGCCGCCTGGCTTCAGCGCCACATGCCAGGCGCCGGGCTCGCCGGGTTGATTGCGATTGCCGCCACCAGTGTTTCAGCGCTGTATGGTGGGCCGCAGTTCGTCTATGCGCTCGCCTTCGGGGTTGCGTTCCAGTCCTTCAGCCACGGGCCGCGCACCCGGTGCGGCATCGATTGGTGTGCGCGCGGCCTGCTGCGGCTGGGGGTCGGATTGCTCGGCGCACGCATCTCGATCGAGCAGATCGTCGGTCTCGGCGCGGCGACCGCGCTCGTCGTCGTCGCTGGCGTGCTCACGACGGTCGGCCTCGGGCTGCTTGCCGGGCGGTGGCTGCGCCTCACCAGCGCCCAGTCAGTGCTGTCTGGCGTGGCGGTGGCGATCTGCGGTGCCTCGGCTGCGCTCGCGGTCTCGGCCGTGCTGCCGCGTGAGAAGGACGGCGAGCGCTTCACGCTCATGGTCGTGGTGGCTGTCACCGTGTTCTCGACGGTCGCAATGGTGTTGTACCCGTTGGTGGCCCGTCTGCTGCACTTGCCACCGGCGCTCGCGGGGCTCTTCCTGGGCGGCACGATCCATGACGTTGCGCAGGTCGTCGGTGCCGGCTACACCCTCGGACACGAAACAGGCGACATCGCCACCGTGGTCAAGTTGTTCCGGGTCGCCATGCTGGCTGGGGTCGTGCTGGTCGTTTCGCTGGCGTTCCAGACGGCGCGGCCGCAGACGGCGCTCGACCACCATCAGAGTCCGCCGCTTGCCAAAAATTCGCCCATGCCCTGGTTCCTCTGGCTCTTCGCCGGCCTGGTCCTGCTGACATCGACCGGCCATGTACCCGCGGCGGTGCAACAGGCCCTCAACCAGGTCTCGGGCGGAAGCCTGGTGGTGGCGATCGCTGCGCTAGGCATGAAGACCTCGTTTCGCCAACTGGCGCAGGCCGGCTGGCGGCCGGTCGCGCTGATTGCGATCGAGACGCTGTGGCTGGCGGGCTTTGTCCTCGCGTGTGTGGTCGTGCGCAGGGCGTGAAGCCGCGACGCGGCAGAGGCCGCTGCAGCAGCGCGACTGCACCCCAGACACCGGCGCTGTTGGCAACATCATGCCGATACAGTTGCTGGCCCCTGTTGTCACCCAAGACGCCTCGGTCCGCACCGTGGTGCGGGCCCCGGACTCCACGCGCGATCAGGACAGGTCGAAGTTCATCGATCGCACGAAGCTGCCCCAGTCGGCCCGCTGCGGGCTTGCATATTGATCGGCGCGCTCGTCGGACCAGCGGCGCGGTGGCGCTGCCCCAGGCGGCAGGACCGCAGCGCGCCCGGCGACGTAGCGGCGGTCGAAATCGTCGACCGCGGCATCGTCATCAGGCTTGCCGATGCGGTCGACGTGGAATGTTGCGTCCAGTGCCAGCCGTGGGTTGACGCGCCGCGGCTGGGACGGATAGCCGATGCAGAGGCCGGCCACAGGCACCACGCGCTCGGGCAATTCCAGGATCTGCGCCAGCAACTCGGGCTGGTTGCGGACCATGCTGATCGGGCAACTCACCAGGCCGGCGGCGCTGGCGGCTTGGATGAAATTCATCATCACCAGCGCGGCGTCCACCGTCGGATTGAAAAAACCATCGAGATGATCGTTGGTGAATGTCTGCGCGCGGCGTTCGAACAGGCGTTTGAAACGCCTGCCGTTGGCGCAGAAAATCAGCAGCGCTGGGGCATCGGCCATCCAGGGCATGCCGGGCACCAGTGCATGGACCGCTGCGCGCCGTGCCGGGTCGCGAACATCAATCAGATCTGCCTGTTGCAAGAAGCTCTTGGATGGTGCTGCAAGTGCACAAGCCGCGAGCAGCTTCACCAGCGCGGGCGGCACCGGCGCTGTCGACCATGCGCGGTGCGATGTCTGACTTGCCATGCGCAGCAACGCGGCCACACCGCGCATGCCCTCTGGCAGATCGACCGGATGCCCGAAGCGCGCGGCCAGCACGGCATGCAGTGCGGCGGCATCGTCGGCAGCGTCAGTGAACTCGCTCATGGCGCAATGTCCTTGGTTTCTTTGCGGCTCGGTCGTGGCGCCTGACCGCGACTGCGGACCACCAGCCACCGGCGCGGGCGCCGCTACGCGGCCTCCAAAGGCGCGACCAGCGGCACACCCGGGATGTGGATCCCGTTGGGACGGCCGTTGGCAGACATCTCCTGGTAGTTGTCGACGAAGACCGGCGGCAGTTCGGGCCCGTCGGCACAGGCCAGCCAGAGCCGCAGCAGGTGGCGCCGACGCTCAGGTTCAGGCCAGTCCTCGTAGGCGCTGCGGCCGTGGAAGACGCTGTGGTTGCACAGCAGCTGGATGTCGCCTGGGCGGAATTCCATGTCCAGGCACAGCGCCGGGTCCTGCGTCACCCGGTCCATCAGGTCGAGCGCCTCGATCTGCGTTGCGTTCAGTTTCGGCACACCGTCGAGCAACTGGCCCTTGTTGATTGCGCTGCGAACATAGTTGGCGACCATCCGCCGCTTCATCGGCATGAAGACCGGCAGTTCGATCCACGGCCGGCGGCGCTTGTCGGTTTCACCCCAGCGGGTGCGGCAGAACGGATTCATCAGTTCACGCGCCATGTCCGGGCGCAGCGCCGCCAGCGCATTGAACACCGAGGTCGAGCTGACGATGGACGACAGGCCGCCGGTGCGGCCAGCGCGCCAGCACAGCAAGCCGACGATGTCGCCAGAGTCGGTGTGGTACGGCAGCCGAGCACTGGTCTGGTAGCCCCGGGCGAGTGGATCGTAGTAGTCACGGCCGAGGTCCTTGACATGGCCGAGCACGTGGCCCATCGCATTCTGGGAGCATGCTTCGCCCAGATGCGTGCCGAGCCCCCAGTAGGCGATGGCGGCCTCGCGCAGCGTCCAGCGGTCGACCGGCAGCCCCCGCAGGAGCACGAAGCCGCGGCCGTGCAGCACCTCGCGCCGAATCGCCTGGAGCATCGGCGCGAGCGTCGGCAATGGGAAGTCGCCGCGCCCAACCTGCAGGATCTCGAGACCGCGGGCGTTCACCGCCGCGACTGCAGCCTCGATCTCGGCGATTTCGTCCATGTGCCACGGACGAATCCACTCGTCGCGGCGGCGGGCCATGTCCTCGCCCCGCCACGCTTCGGGCCCGTCGTAGAACGGCAGCGGCGGAGATGACTCTTGGCTGGCGCGTGCCATCGGTTGACTGTTCATTGATCACACTCCCTCATGGACGTCGATGGTGGTCTGGTCAGGTTCTGCGTCCGGGCGCAGCCTCAGGAATCCAGCGGAAAGTGGCAGGCAACCTGGTGCTCCTGCGCAAGTTCGCGCATCTCGGGCACCTCGGTCGCACAGCGCGCCTGTGCCCCCGGACACCGGGTGCGGAAGCGGCAGCCGCTGGGCGGGTCCACCGGCGACGGCAGTTCGCCCTCGAGGATCGGCCGATCCGACGCGTCATAGCGTGTCGGGCGGTCCACGCGCGGCACACAGGCGAGCAGCGCCGCGGTGTAGGGATGGCGAGGCCGGGCGTACATCGCGTCGGCTGGCGCGAGCTCACACAGCCGGCCGAGGTACATCACTGCAACCCGGTCGCTGACCTGCTTGATCACCGCAAGGTCATGCGAGATGAAGATCATGGTCAACCCATAGCGTGCCTTCATGTCCTCGAGCAGGTTCAGGATCTGTGCCTGCACCGACACGTCGAGCGAGGACACCGGTTCGTCGCAGATCAGGAACTGCGGGTCGGCGACGATGGCGCGGGCGAGGCTGATCCGCTGGCACTGGCCGCCCGAGAACTCATGGGGGCGCCGCGACCACACCGCCTGCGGGTCAAAGCCGACTGTCTCGAGTGCGCGCTCGACCCGGTCCCGGATCTGCGCCTGACCAAAGCCGCCGGCGATTCGCAATGGCTCGGCGACGATCTCGCCGCAGATCCGCCGCGGGTTGAGCGACGAGATCGGGTCCTGGAACACCATCTGCAAACGGCGCCGCTGTTGTCTCAGCGCGTCGCCCTGCATCGCCGAAATCTCCTTGCCGTCGAGCCACACGCTGCCAGCCGAGGGGCGCGGCAGCTGGATGATTGCGCGCCCGGTGGTCGACTTGCCGCAGCCGGATTCGCCGACCAGTCCAAGGGTCTCGCCGCGACGGACAGCGAAGCTGACGCCATCGACGGCGTTGAAGCTGCGATTGCCCGCGGTGGGATAGCTGCACACCAAGCCGTCGACATGCAGCAGCACGTCGGCGGGCTGCGCTGTGCCGGTGGCCACCACGGGTTCATCGATCATCGTGCCTCCCCGGTGCGTTGCAGCGCCGGGCGCGGGTACCAGCATGCAACCACATGCGCGCCAATTCCCGGCATCGGGGTCTCTTCGGCACAGCGCTCCTGTGCGTACGGGCACCGCGCGCGAAATGCACAGCCACTTGGCAGCGCGGTCGGAACCGGGGGCCTGCCTCGGATCGTCTCCAGCCGGCCATGGCTCGGTGCATCGAGCCGTGGGATCGATCGCAACAGGCCCTCGGTGTATGGCATCCGCGGTGCTTCGAGCACGTCGGCGGCCGGGCCACGTTCAACGATGCGCCCTGCGTACATCACCGCGATCTCGTCAGCGAGACCGGCCACGGTCCCGAGGTCGTGGCTGACGAAGATCATCGCCATGTCGTTGTCGCGCTGGTACTGCTTGAGCAGGCGCAGGATCTGCGCCTGGATGCTGACGTCGAGTGCGGTTGTCGGTTCGTCAGCGATCAGCAGACGGGGCCGGCACGCCAGCGCGATGGCGATGAGCACGCGCTGGCGCAATCCGCCCGACAGCTGGTGCGGGTACTCGTCGAGTCGCCGCTCGGGCAACGGGATGCCGACGTCGACGAGCAGTTCGAGCGCCCGCGCGCGGGCTGCCGTGCGGGCCAGCCCCAGATGGTGACGCACCACCTCGGCAATCTGCTCACCGATGCGCAGCACCGGGTTCAACGAGGTCATCGGGTCCTGAAAGACCATGGCGATGTCGCGGCCGCGGATCGCGCTCATTTCGCGTTCGGACAGTGATCGCAGGTCGCGACCGTCGAACAGCACCCGTCCACCGGCGCGGATCCCCGGCGGCTCGGGCACGATCCCCATGATCGAGCGCGCGAGCATCGACTTGCCCGACCCTGATTCGCCCACGACGGCGAGCGTCCGACCGCGCCCGACCGCCAGCGTGACGCCGTCGACCACGCGCGCCAGACCCCGTGCCGTGCGGATATGGGTCTTCAAGTCCTCGATCATGAGCAGCGGCGCGGCGGGCGTCGTGTCTGGGGCCGGCCGTTGCAGGCGGGGCGCCATCGCATCTGCCGAATTTGTTCTCATTGTTCCGTGGCCTTGATGTCGTAGGCGCGTTGCGTGCGCTCGCCCAGCACGTTCAGTGAGATCACGGTCAGGAAGATCGCGGCCGCAGGCACAAAGATCACATGCGAGGCGACCGCCAGATTCGCGCGCTCGCTGCTGATGATGCTGCCCCAACTCGGCGCCGGCGGGGGCACGCTGAGGCCCAGAAATCCGAGCGAGGCTTCGGCCAGCACCGCAATCGCGAACATGACCAGGCTGTACGACAGCAGCGGCCCCACCAGGTTCGGCAGGATTTCGCGCAGCAGGATCCGCGCATCACCCGCCCCCAGCGCCTTGGCGACCAGCACGAATTCGCGGCTGCGGAACACCAGCGTGTTGGCCCGTGCGATCCGCGCGAAGGCCGGCACGAACAAGGCGCCGATCGCCAGCGTGACGTTGGCCAGCGAGCCACCGAGATTCGCGACGATCGTGATTGCGAGAACCAGCGCCGGAAAGGCAAGCAACACGTTCATGAAGCCCATGATCAGACTCTCGGTGATCCCGCGGTAGTAGCCGGCGATCAGGCCGAGCCCACCGCCGATCAGCAACCCGATCACCACCGACCCGAGGCCCGCCGACAGGGAGATCCGGGCACCGTAGACCACCCGCGACAGCAGGTCCCTGCCGATCGAGTCGGCGCCGAGCCAATGCTCTGCGCTGGGCGGCGCCAGCATGTTGATCAGGTCCTGCGCGCTGGGGTCGGGGATCGGCAGCAGTGGGGCAAAGGCCGCCAAGACCACCAGCAAGCCCAGCCAGAAGACCGCCAGCGCGACCGGCAGGTCGCGCAGCGGCGGCAGAATCGCGCGGCGCGGCGCCCGCGCAGTCGGCGCGGCCTGTGTGACCGGGGCGCCAAGTGCGTCTTCAGCCATGGCTCGTTCTCGGATCGAGCATTCTGTAGATGCCGTCCACTGCGGCATTGATCATCACGAAGGCCACCGCGACGAACAGCACGATGCCCTGCAGCACCATGTAGTCCTGCTGGTAGACCGACTGGATCA
>JBBRVD010000212.1:0-6357 GCA_038247175.1 Burkholderiales bacterium
CGCAAACAGGTGGTCGCAGATGGCGCGGCCCACCGGTCGGGGCGCGCCCTGCGCGGGCTTGAGGTGCATCAGCAGGCCGGGGCCGGCGTTGACCTCGACGATCGCGCCGCCCTGACTGTGCAGCGGGCGCGAGATGTCCTGGGCCACCACATCGATGCCGGCGATGTCCAGTCCCACCACGCGGGCCGCCAGCGAGACGATGTAATCGACCTCGGGATGCACCTCGTCGGTGCAGTCGATGGACACATTGCCGTTGCGCTGGATCAGCACCTCGCGGCCGGCTGCGGGAACGGCTTTGGGCGTCAAGCCCTGGCGCTGCAGTTCGAGCACGATGGCGCCGTCGGTGTCGGTGTCGATGCGGCTGAGCGGAAAATCCTCCCCCAGGCCGCGCCGGGGGTCGGTGTTGAGCTGTTCGTCGATCAATTGCCTGACCGTCTGTTCTCCGTCGCCAGTGATCACCGCGATTTCTCCACGCGCGGCGGCCACCACGCGCCCGCCCACGACCAGCAGCCGGTGTTCATGGCCGCGCACATGGCGCTCGACCATCACCTCGCTGCCTTCGGGCTCGGCCACCGCGAAAGCCGCCAGCACTTCTTCGCGCGTGTTCAGCTCCAGTGACACGCCCCTGCCGTGGTTGGCGTCCGACGGCTTGACAACCACCGGCAGGCCGATGTCCTCTGCCGCGTCCCAGGCTTCTTCGGCGCTGTTCGCGATCGTGCCTTCGGGCACCGGTACGCCGCAACTGGCCAGCAGGCTTTTGGTCAGGTCCTTGTCGTGGGCAATGCTTTCGCCAATCGCGCTGGTCAGGTCGGTCTCGGCCGTCCAGATGCGACGCTGGCTGGCGCCGTAGCCGAGTTGCACTAGGTTTCCGTCGTTCAGGCGGATGTGCGGAATGCCCCGGTCGGTCGCGGCCGCCACGATGGCCGCCGTGCTGGGGCCGAGGTAGCAGTCGTCGATCTGGTCGCGGATGGCCTGCACGGCCGCCTGGACCTCGGCTGCGCCGTAAGGCTGGTCATTGATGGCGGCCATCAGCAGCCGGTGGCCCTCGGCCAGCGCGGTGCGGGCAACCTGTTCGTCGCGCGCCCGGAACACCATGCGGTACACGCCGTGCTTCGACGTGGCGCGGGTCTGGCCAAAACCGGTCGGCATGTCGGCCAGGTTGAGCAGCTCGATCACCACATGCTCCAGCACGTGGCCGGTCCAGGTGCCTTCGTTCAGGCGCTGAATGAAGCCGCCGCGCTCGCCGACGCCGCAGTGGTGCTCCAGCAGCGCCGGCAGCAGGTCCAGCAGCCGGTCGTTGAAGCCAGGCAGCAGATTGCTCGGAAAGTCTTCCAGCGCGCCCAGGTCCAGCCACACTTCCAGCACCGACCGGTAGGTCCAGATGTTGGGCCCGCGCAGGTAGTTGATGCGCAGCAGTTTGATATCGTCCAGTTTGCTCATGGTTGGCAAATTTATTAAGGTCAACCGGCCGGGCCGGTGCGACGTTTTGATTACGGTCCGGCGACATGCCGGCCAGGGGTGCGGGTAAGAATCGGGGTCGGGGATGGTCAGGTCATCGTGATCCATGGGACTGGCCTCATTGTGCCGCTTTACAAATTCGGGACAGCACGGGCGGGGCCTACCATCGACCCATGGGGGCTAACTTCGAAGGCAGGCCGGCCGCTTGGGTGAAAATCCTGGTTTTGAATGCCTTTCGCACTGCACACGTACCGTCGATGGGTGGCGGACTTGCAACCGGCAACACGGTCATGACCGGAAAATGAATTCGAGACAACATGCAACATCAACACCCCGTGGAAGATTCCAGTTCCGACGACCCGGCACTCGCAGGGCTTGCATCACAACTGGCAACCCAAGAGAACGTTTTGTGCAGCCTGCTGGTTGACCTGGACAAGGCACTGCGTTTTGCTTCCGGCGCGCTGGTCCTGACGGACCGCCGCCTCCTGTCCCGCAGCGCTGACGGGGCCTGGTCCAGCCTGTATCTCCAGAACCCGGCCGACGAGCCCATCCAGAAGCTCGATTTGCGCCATTTCGACCATGCCGGTGTCGGCACGCTGGAACTGCATGATGTCCAGGGCAAGCCATCGCGGCGCCTGGCCCTGTGGCGCTTCACCCTGGGTGCGAATCCGCAGGCGCTGCGCATGGTGCGGCTGTTTGCGCAGCAGCAGGCCCAGCGTCAGGCCAGCGCAGACCGGCTCAAGGCGATTGAACTGAACCGCGCGGGCCAGGCGCTTCCCGTGTGCCCGGAGTGCGATGCGCCGCTGCCGCCCGACAGCGACGAGTGCCCGGCCTGCGCCCGCGAAGTGCATGCGCCGCCCTCGACCTGGGTGCTGCTGCGGCTGTGGCGCTTTGCCCGGCCTTACCGCTGGCAGCTGCTGTCCGGGTTTTTGCTGACGCTGGCCTCGACCGCCGCCACGCTGGTGCCGCCTTACCTGACGATTCCGCTGATGGACGACATCCTGATTCCGTTCCAGAACGGCCAGCAGATCGAACCCGGCAAGGTCGGGCTGATCCTGGGCGCGCTGCTGGGCGCGGCGGTTCTGGGCTGGGCGCTGAACTGGGCGCGCACCTACCTGCTGGCGCTGGTGTCCGAGCGCATCGGCGCGGATTTGCGCACCGCCACCTTCGACCACCTGCTGGAGCTGTCGCTGGATTATTTCGGTGCCAAGCGCACCGGCGACCTGATGTCGCGCATCGGTTCGGAGACCGACCGCATCTGCGTGTTTTTGTCGCTGCATGCGCTCGATTTCGCCACCGACGTGCTGATGATCGGCATGACCGCCGCGATCCTGTTTTCCATCAACCCGTGGCTGGCGCTGGCCACCTTGCTGCCCTTGCCCTTCATCGGCTGGATGATCCATGTGGTGCGCGACAAGCTGCGCACCGGCTTTGAAAAGATCGACCGCGTCTGGTCGGACGTGACCAACGTGCTGGCCGACACCATTCCCGGCATCCGCGTGGTCAAGGCCTTTGCCCAGGAAAAACGCGAGGCCGAGCGCTTTCGGGTCGTCAACCAGCACAACCTGGCGGTCAATGACCGGCTGAACAAGGTCTGGTCGCTGTTCACGCCCACCGTGTCGCTGCTGACCGAAATGGGCCTGCTGGTGGTCTGGGCCTTCGGCATCTGGCTGATGTCGAGGCAGCAGATCACGGTGGGCGTGCTGACCGCCTTCATTGCCTACATCGGGCGCTTCTATGGCCGGCTCGACTCGATGAGCCGGATCGTCTCGGTCACGCAGAAGGCGGCGGCCGGCGCCAAGCGCATCTTCGACATCCTCGACCATGTGTCCAATGTGCCCGAGCCGGCGCAGCCGGTGAAGATCGACCGGCTTGCCGGCCGCATCGAGATGAAGGGCCTGGGCTTTCGTTACGGCAACCGCTCGGTGATTCGCGGGCTCGACCTGGAAATAAAGCCCGGCGAGATGATCGGCCTGGTCGGCCACAGCGGCTCGGGCAAAAGCACGCTGGTCAACCTGCTGTGCCGCTTTTACGACGTGAGCGACGGAAGCATCCAGGTCGATGGCACCGACATCCGGCGCTTTGCCGTGGCCGACTACCGGCGCCACATCGGGCTGGTGCTGCAGGAACCCTTTCTGTTCTTCGGCACGATTGCCGAGAACATCGCCTACGGCAAGCCCGGCGCCACACGCACCGAGATCGTCGCCGCCGCGCGTGCGGCGCATGCGCATGAATTCATTTTGCGGCTGCCGCAGGCCTACGACTCGCTGGTCGGCGAGCGCGGCCAGGGCCTGTCGGGCGGCGAGCGCCAGCGCATCTCGATTGCGCGCGCCTTGCTGATCGACCCGCGCATCCTGATCCTGGACGAGGCCACCTCGTCGGTCGATACCGAGACCGAAAAGGAAATCCAGAAGGCACTGGACAACCTGGTGCAGGGCCGCACGACGATCGCGATTGCCCACCGCCTGTCCACGCTGCGCAAGGCCGACCGGCTGGTGGTGATGGACCGGGGGCAGGTGGTCGAGGTCGGTCCGCACGACGAACTGATGGCCAAGCAGGGCCACTACTGGCGGCTGTACGAAGCGCAGTCGCGCCAGGTTGATGACAAGGGCGATGACAGCAGTGCCGCCGAAAGCCGCCGTGGCAGCAGTGTTGCCATTGCAATTTCGCAGCTGGAGCATACCGTCCAGCGGGCAGGCACCAGCACTTCCTGAGCCAAGGACCGATCATGACCAATTTCACCTTTACCCCGCAATTCCAGCTCCACCGCGAAGCTTCCGGGCGGCTGCATTTTGTCGATGCCCACGGCCAGACGCATACGGGCATCGTGCCGGTGCGCGCCTTTCCGCTGGCCGCGCCCGAGGAAGGCATTTCACTGGTCAGCACCGAAGGCCATGAACTGGTCTGGATCGAGCAGCTGTCAGACCTGCCGACCGCCGTGCGGCTGCTGCTGCACGAAGAACTCGTGCTGCGCGATTTCGTTCCCGAGATCAATCGGCTGGTCAGCGTGTCATCGTTCGGCACGCCCAGCACCTGGACGGTGGAAACCGACCGCGGCAACACGTCCTTCGTGCTCAAGGGCGAGGAAGACATCCGACGGCTCAAAGGCGGCGAACTGCTGATCGCCGCCAGCGAAGGTGTGCAGTACCGCATTGCCGACATGGCGGCGATGGACAAGGCGTCGCGCCGGCTGCTGGAGCGCTTTCTGTAGGCTCGGCTTTTCCAGAATCCCTGGTGCGGGACGCTGGACGCTGCCAGCAGCGCAGGGCCGATGCACTCCACCGGGTGCGGTGATGCCGCGAACACGTCGCGGCACGACAGCTCGGCATCGCGCTGCTCGGCGCGCTCCCCCCGGAAAACGAGCAACCGCAGGGCATCGATGCCGAACACCACCCGCCCGATGCCCGACCAGCCGATGGCCTCAAGCAGGTAGCGGCCGCTACGGCTATGCCTGGGTGGCGTTGGAAGAACCGATGGCCGACCTGCCGGACATGCCCGAGTTTTCCGATCCCGCCTACCGCACCATCTTCCAGTTTTACGAGGAATGGGCCACCAGCCCGCTGCGGGCGCTGGAAAACTCGTTCGACAACTCGCATTTCAGCTTTGTGCACCGGGCGACTTTCGGGGTCGCGGCGTCGCCTGCGCCCGGCAAGTGCGAACTGCGCGAAAACGACACCGGATTCGAGACCGAAACCGTGATCGACGCAGCCAATCCCGAGAAATTTCACCGCATCAGCGGCGTCACCGACGCCATCACGCAGCGGCACATGCGCAACGCCTACTTCTTGCCGTTCTCGCGCCGGCTCGACATCGAATACCCCTCGGGCATCCGGCACATCATCATCAACTGCTTCACGCCTATTGACGATGGCCGCATGCAGCTGTGCCAGTGGCTGTTTCGCAATGACCTGGAGGCCGACTGCCCGGCGCAGATGCTGATTGATTTTGACGAAGAAATCACGCGCGAAGACAAGGACATCCTGGAATCGACAGACCCCGACGCCCTGGTGGACCTGCGCCGGCGCGGTATTGAATATTCGATGGAGTCCGACCGGCCGGGCATTCTGATTCGCCGCAAGCTGATGGACCTGCTGGTCCGGCATGGCGAGAGCGAAGTCTTCAGGATCAGTATTTCGCTATAAAAGGTATAGCTGTCAGCGCTTGTGGAATAAGCGCTGCAGGCATTATTTTCATGAATACCGGCTGCAATCCTGATGCGGCGGTGCTTGGGGCCGGGCAAGGCTAACGTCGGCCGGTTCAGGGTGCCGCCCAGAAGTCCCGGTGCAGCGCGAAAATCGCCGCTTCCATCGCCGGCACCGGGCCGGTCACTTCGATGCTTTTCTGGCCGCAGGCAAACACCTCGCGGCAAGGCAGGTTCATTGTCGGGTTCTCGCCGTGGTTGCCGGTCAGGCTCAGCAGGCGGGCTTCGGTCATGCCGAACACCAGCCGGCCGATATGCGCCCAGTATTGCGTTCCGGCGCACATCGCGCACGGCTCGACCGTGGTGACCAGCGTGCAGTTCCACAGGTAATCGGCGCCGTAGTTGCGCGCGGCATGGCGCGCGAGCACCGATTCGGCATGGTTCACCGTGTCCACATTGCCCTGTTCGGCCAGCACGGTTTCGCCGTCGGGCGCGACCAGGATGGCGCCGAAGGGATGGTGGCCCAGCGACAGGGCCCGCCGGGCCACCTCGTTGGCGCGCTGCAGGTGGCGCATGACCTGTTCGGGCGTCATCGAGTCGGCGCCCTGCTGCATCAGCCCTGCGAGCCGCGATGCGCCCAGCCGGTGGTGTGCTTTTCCACCAGGCTGAACAGCTCGTACATTGCCATGGCCATGGCGCCGATCACCATCAGGCCGGCAAACGCCAGGCCCATCTGCATCGACGAGCCGGCCGAGATC
>JBBRVD010000213.1:0-6325 GCA_038247175.1 Burkholderiales bacterium
CGCTGGTTCACGCCGCTGTTTCCGGCCGGCTTCTACTACAAGACGTTCATGTGGCCGGCCAAGGCCTGGATGTGGTACGAGCGTTTCATCCGCAAGGCCGGTGGCCTGGGCGCGGCGCCGGAGCTGGAGGACCAGGACCGGTACGTACACCAGAATATCCACTGCGATGTGCTGGTCGTGGGTGGCGGCGTCGCAGGGCTGGCCGCAGCGCTGGCAGCCGGGCGCAGCGGCGCGCGGGTCCTGCTGACGGACCTGGGTGCTCATCTGGGCGGCAGCGCGCACCGGGTGAGCGGCACGATCAACGGCAAGTCGGCCCGTGCCTGGGTGCTTGACGCCGAGCGCGAACTGGCGAAGCTGCCCGAGCTGCACATCATCCGCCGTGGCGTCGCATTCGGCCACCACGACCATAATTTCGTGACCATCCGCGAATCCTTGACCGACCACCTGCCGCTGTCCGAGCGCAAGGGTTTTCGCGAGCGGCTGTGGCGGGTGCGCGCCCGGCAGGTGATCCTGGCCACTGGCGCGCATGAGCGCCCGATGGTGTTTGGCAATAACGATCTGCCGGGCGTGATGTTGTCGTCGGCGCTGGCCGACTATGCCGAGTTGTATGGGGTACGGGTCGGGCAGCAGATCGTCATTGCGACCAGCTGCGACAGCGCTTATGCCGATGCGCGGATCCTGGTGGCGGCCGGTGCCAAGGTCACGGTCGTCGACAGCCGCATGGGTGAACCCGAAGGTGGCAGCCGTGCCCACCAGGCGCAAACCGACGGTATCGCGGTGTTGCGCGGCTTCGTGCCGGTGCAGGCCAAGGGCTCGATGGCGGTCTCGGCCCTGGTGCTGCGCCAGGTGAACGGTGACAAGGCCAGTGGCGAGACGCGTACGTTGCCGTGCGACGCGATCGGCATGGCCGGTGGCTGGAATCCGGCCATCCACCTGTATTCGCATTCCGGCGGCAAGGCGCGCTGGGACGACGAGCTGGTGTGTTTCAAGCCCGGTGCGGCGATGCCCGACCAGGCCAGTGTGGGCGCCTGCAACGCGACCTGGAGCCTGGGCTCGGGCCTGGACGAAGGCAGCCTGGCCGGCGCCGAGGCAGCCCGGCAAGCCGGTTTCGAGGCGCGCGCCGAGGCCTATGCGGTGGACGAAATGGCGATCGAGGAAACCGGCGTGTTCTGGGTCGCCGAAACAGGCGAGCCGCTGTCGCGTCGCCCCAAGGCCTTCGTCGACTACCAGAACGACGTCTCGGCCAGCGACATCGAGCTGGCGATTCGCGAGGGTTTCGAGTCGATCGAACATATCAAGCGCTACACCGCGATGGGTTTTGGCACCGACCAGGGCAAGCTGGGCAACATCAACGGCATGGCGCTGGCCGCCCGGGCCATGGGCAAACCGATCGACAAGGTCGGCACCACGACCTTCCGCCCCAATTACCTGCCGATCTCGTTCGGCACGCTGGCTGGCCTGGAGCGCGGCGAACTGTTCGATCCGGCGCGCAAGACCAGTCCGCACGCAGCCCATGTCGCCGCGGGCTGCCTGTTCGAGGACGTCGGCCAGTGGAAGCGCCCCTGGTATTTTCCGCAGGGCGACGAAGACCTGCACCAGGCGGTGGCCCGCGAGGTGCTGGCGGTGCGCAACAGCGTGGGCATCATGGACGGCTCTACGCTGGGCAAGATCGACATCCAGGGCCCGGACGCGGCCAAGCTGCTGAACTGGGTGTACACCAACCCCTGGCTCAAGCTTGAGGTCGGCAAGTGCCGCTACGGCCTGATGCTGGATGAGAACGGCATGGTGTTCGACGACGGCGTAACCGCCCGGCTGGGCGAGAACCATTTCATGATGACCACCACCACCGGCGGCGCAGCCCGTGTGCTGGGCTGGCTGGAACGCTGGGTACAGACTGAATGGCCTGACATGCAGGTCTACATGACCTCGGTCACCGACCACTGGTCGACCTTTGCCGTTGCGGGGCCGAACAGCCGCGCCGTGGTGCAGAAGGTGCTGACCGAGGTCGACCTGTCGAACGCGGCGTTTCCGTTCATGAGCTGGCGCACGGCCAGGGCTGCCGGCGTTCCGGCGCGGGTGATGCGCATCAGCTTCTCGGGCGAGGCGTCGTTCGAGGTCAACGTGCCGTCCAATGCCGGGGCCCATGTCTGGAAGGCGCTGATGCAGGCCGGCCAGGAGTTCGGCATCACGCCGTATGGAACCGAGACCATGCATGTATTGCGGGCCGAGAAGGGTTACATCATCGTCGGCCAGGATACCGACGGCTCGATCTCGCCCTACGACCTGGGCATGGGCGCCATGGTGTCCAAGACCAAGGATTTCCTGGGCCGGCGCTCGTTGTCGCGCAGCGATACCACCCGCGGCGACCGCAAACAGCTGGTCGGCCTGCTGACCGACGAGGAAAAACTGGTGTTGCCCGAAGGCACGCAGCTGACCGGGCAGTCCAAGGTGATGCCGCCGCCGGTGCCGATGATCGGCCACGTGACCTCGAGTTATTTCAGCCCGACGCTGGGCCGCTCGATCGCGATGGCCGTGGTGCGCTCGGGCCAGCAGCGCATGGGTGAGAAGATTTACGCGGCACTGGCCGACGGGCGTTATGTGGCGGCCACCGTCTGCAGCCCGGTATTCCACGATCCGCAAGGGACACGTCTCCATGCATGACGCCGTATTGAACAGCCCGCTGGCCGGCTTGCTGGGCCGCCAGGCACGCGACCTGCAGGTGGACGGGCGTGCCTGCAGCCTGGCCGAAATTGCGTTTGTCGACATGCTGAACCTGCGTGGCGACGCAGGTGATGCGCGGTTTGCCAAGGCGGTCCTGGACGTCGCCGGCATGCACCTGCCGACCACGCCGAACACCGCCAGCATCGACCCACAACGCCAGTTGTTGTGGCTCGGCCCCGACGAGTGGCTGCTCAAGCTGCGCGACCGCCAGGGCGAGGCCGTGACGACTGCGCTGCAGCAGGCCTTGACCGGCGTGCACAGTGCGGTGGTCGACGTGGGCCATGGCTTCACGACGCTGCTGCTGCAGGGCCCGGGCAGCATCGACCTGCTGGCGCGGGGATGTCCGCTGGACCTGCACCCGCGTGCCTTTCCGACCGGCGCACTGGCGCAGAGCCACATCGCGAAGGCCGGCGCCACGGTGCTGTGCCTGTACGCGGGCATCCAGTACGAAATCACGGTGCGACGCAGTTTTGCCGACTACCTGGTGCGCTGGTTGTGTGAAGCGGGACAGTGAAACCCGGGTCTGCTACAGGGCCTGCCTGCCATGACCTGTAGTCTGGGTATCGACACCGGTGGCACCTTCACCGACGCGGTGCTGCTGGGCATCGACCGCCAGGTCATCGCGTCGTCCAAGAGCCTGACCACACCGTTCGATCTGTCCATCGGTATCGGCGGGGCATTGGACCAGTTGCCGCAGCTGCTGCTGGCCGAGGTCGATCTGGTATCGCTGTCCACGACGCTGACGACGAATTCCGTGGTCGAAGGCAAGGGCGCTCCGGTGTGCGTGTTGCTGGCCGGTTACGACGCCGCACAGATCAAGTCCAGCGGCCTGGTCGAGTTGGTGGGCATGGATGCGATCGTATCGCTGCCCGGTGGCCATGATGCCGGTGGTTTTGCGCTGGTGCCGATCGACGTGGCCGCCAGCCGCGAGGCGATAGCGCGCCAGGCGCCGCGGGTGTCGGCGTTCGCGATCTCGGCCAGTTTTGGCGTACGCAACCCCGAACACGAGTTGCAATTGCGTGCGCTGGTCGAGGATCTGTGCGACAAGCCGGTGACCTGCGGCCATGAACTTGCGTCCAGCCTGGGTGCGCCTCGTCGCGCGTTGACGGCGGCGCTCAATGCCCGCATGGTCTCGCACGTGAAGGCGCTGATCGACGCGGTGCGCCGTACGCTGGCGCGGCACGCCGTCGATGCGCCGCTGATGATGGTCCAGGGCGACGGCACGCTGGTCAATGTTGCGCGCGCGCTGCGGCGCCCGGTCGGCACGGTGTTGTCGGGCCCCGCAGCCAGTGTGCTGGGCGCCTGTGCGCTGAGTGGCTGCTCCGACGCGATCGTCGCCGACATGGGTGGTACCACGACCGACATCGCGGTGGTGCGTGGCGGCCAGCCCGAATTGAGTTTCGACGGTGCGATGGTCGGCCAGTGGCGCCCGATGGTCGAGGCGGTCAAGGTCTACGCGATCGGGCTGGGCGGCGACAGCGAGGTGCGTTTCGGTGGCGGCGAGGGCCTGGTGATCGGGCCGCGCCGGGTGTTGCCGCTGAGTCTGCTGGCGCACGAGCATCGCTGGGTGCTGCCGGTGCTCGAGCGCCAGCAGGGCGAGTCGCCGCATGCCAGCCAGATCCGTTTCGCGCAGCGATTGCAGGGGGATGCGGCGATGGTGTCGCGCCTGTTGCCAGACGAGGCCTCGGCCTGGCAGCGCCTGGCCGAGGGCCCGGTGGACCTGGAGCGCGCCAACATGGAAGACCGGGTGCTGGCCAAGGCCATCGCCCGGCTCGAGCGCAAGGGGCTGGCGATCTACAGCGGCTTCACGCCCAGTGATGCGGCCCATGTGCTGGGCCTTTCCACGCACTGGAACAGCGAGGCGGCGGTGCTGGGAGCGCGCATCTGGGCGCGCCAGATGCGCCACCTGTACGGGCTGGGCACCTGGGTTCAGGGCGACGCCGTCGCGCCCGCGCGCCAGGTGGTGGACAAGGTGATCGCCACCATCCACCAGAAGCTGATCGAGGCCGGTCTGAACGACGCCGGCCAGATGAACGAGGCCAACGCCGGCAAGGTCGCATCGCTGCTGGCGACGATGGCGATGCAGGGTGCGAAGGCCGATGCCGGCGGGTCTGCGGCAGGCTCGGTGTTCAGCCTGCGCTTCGCGCCGCAGATGCCGCTGGTGGCGGTCGGCGCGCCAGCGTCCATCTATTACCCCGCAGTGGCGCAAGGCCTGGGCATGGCGCTGGAGTTGCCGCCATTTGCCGCGGTGGCCAACGCAGTGGGAGCGGTGCTGGGCCGGGTTTCGCAGCGGGTGCACATGACGGTGACACAACCGGTGCGTGGCGTGTTCCGGGTGTTCACGGCGGCCGGTCCGCGCGACTTCGACACGCTGGCGCCAGCCATCGCCCATGCGCAGCAATTGGCCAGCGTCGAGGCGCTGGCGCGGGCCCTGGATGCCGGCGCAGCCCATGCCCAGGTTGCGCTCAGCCAGCGCGACAACCAGGTGTTCAACGATATCGACGGCAACATGTTTTTCGAGGCCCGGGTCACTGCCACCGCCTCCGGTCCTCCGTTGGGGCGTAAAGAACTCGCGCAAAGGCGGGCTCAGGACCATGTCGACGAACGCATCGCGCAGCGCGCTTGAGAGCGCACTGGCGCCGCACGGACTGCGCCTGCGTGGCGGCTGGATCCCTGCGCCACCCGATACGCTGGCGGATTTGCCGGCAGGGGCTGGCGCGGCGGTGGTCTGGATGGTGGGGCAGGTCGGTTCGGAATGCTGGGCCGCCTTTTCCAACTCCCGGTTTTTCGCGGACGGCTTGCCGGATCCGATGGACCGCTGGAGCAAGTCCATCGGAGATGCACTGGCACAAGCGCATGGCGGCATCGCCGTCTATCCGTCCGACGGCCCGCCGTATGCACCGTTCCAGCAATGGGCCCGGCGCGCCGAGCCGCTGCAGGCCAGTCCCTTGCTGCTGCAGATTCATCCACAGTGGGGGCTCTGGCATGCGTACCTGTTTGCACTGGTCTTGCCCGACCTGCCAGCAGCGGATGCGCAGACCCTGCGGGCTGTAGCTGGCGCATCGGACGGGGCTGCGACCGACATCTGCCTGTCCTGCGATGGTCAGCCCTGCCTGCGGCGGTGTCCGGTCGGTGCGTTCAGCGACGGTGGTTACGACGCCAACGCCTGCATCGGCCATCTACACCAGCCTCGGGGGCGTGATTGCATGTCGGGCGGTTGCCTGGCGCGGCGTGCCTGCCCGGTGGCAGCCGGGCTGCAGTATCAACCGGCTCATGCGGCGTTCCATATGCGGGCCTTTGCCGGCCCTGCGCGGTGATGACGCGACCTATACCCGCGCAGATCTGGATGTTGCCTCAAAGCATGCACGACATAGCCGCCAGGTCACGCCAGCGGCGGCAAGGCCGCACAGCCCCGTGACCGTGGCTGCCATCGGAGCGCCCAACCGCTCCGCGATCCATCCCATCGCCAGGAAGCCCAGCGGCGCCACGCCAATGCACATGGTCAATAGCCCCAGGGCCTCCGGTCGGCGATCCGCGGGTGCCACTGCGTAGACCAGGGTTGCCTGCATCACGGCAACGCCCGATTGCGCGACGCCGATCGCCA
>JBBRVD010000214.1:0-6308 GCA_038247175.1 Burkholderiales bacterium
CAGGCGGCGGGGCTGCGGCTGCTGCCCAGCATGCGATTGGCCAAGCCAAAACTCCCTCAAAACTCCTCGGTGTGCCACCCAGTGCGGGCGAGCCCGTCCCGGTTGGCACGAAAATATGGCGTTTGATTTTCCTATTCACTCCGGGAATTTCCGCAGAACAAATGCACGGTGGAGGCGGTGGGCCAGGGGTCCGCGACCATCCGGCACAAGATTGGTGTTGCCGAGTTGCGGCCCGGCGGCACCGTGTCAGGGCCGGTGATGATGACCGTGGCCGACGTGGCGCTGTACGTGGCGATCCTGGGCGAGATCGGCCTGGTGCCGCTCGCCGTCACCACCAGCCTGTCGATCAACTTCCTGCGCAAGCCCAGCGCCGACCGCGACATCCTGGGCATCTGCACGCTGATGAAACGCGGCAAGTCGCTGGCGGTGGGCGAGGTCGCGATCTACTCGGAGGGGATCGCCGAGCCGGTGGCGCATGCGGTGGGGACCTATTCGATTCCGCGGGGGCGGTAGGCACGTGCGGGCTCACCCAGCCGTGGCAGGCGGGGCCCTGCCAACGGTCTGGCACAACAGCAGCTGATGGTCGGCCGGCAGCGCCATGGCGCTTGACAAGGCATGGCCGTCGAACCAGCCCCGGATGACGGTCGCCAGGGCGTTGGCAGCGCAGAACAGGTAGACGTTCTGCGCCATGGCGCCGGCCGCCGCGAAGGCGTAACGCTCGCGCTGTGCCGCCGGCACCAGTTTCATGCGGGCATGGTCGGCCACATAAACCAGATCGAGTGGTGCGCTGTCCACGAAGTCCTGGTAGCCGGTGACGCGGCGCACATCGCTGGCCACCGTCAGTCGCAGGGCATGCGCGGCCGGGTCGTAGAAAAACAGTCCCTGCGCCATTGCCACGTACACATGGACCTCCTGCGAGTTCATGGCCGTGGGGGCGGTGCGCCCGCCGCTGTCGGGCCGGTTGACGCCGGCGGCCGCCCAGAGCAAATCCGACAGGATCTGCTCGTCCAATGCCGCGTCCTGGAACTCGCGCCGGGACTCGCGGTGCCAAAGGGCTTGCGTCAAGCCCATGCCGCCGCCGCGCCGGGCCGGCGGCAGCACGATGGCGGGCGCGTCGATGGCGGGTCGCGGCTGGAGTTGCCCCATCAACCCGAGCGCCAGTTTGGTCAAGGTGTTCATGGCCATACCTCCGTATGCAGGTGCCCCTGCAATGGCTCTAAGCCTACGCGCAGGCCGGTCGTTCGCATTGCGCCTTGTCATGCGCGATGCACCGCCATGCCCGTAGTCCGAACGGACTATTGCCGCGGCGGCTTTCGCGCAAGAATAACGGAGACCAACAATAACCCGGGGCTCGGCGCTATGTTGGTTCGCGCGTCCCGTTGCAGGGAGTTCACCATGCGCCTTCGCGTAGCGCCCCGTTTGCAGCCACTTTCCCGTGCACTTGGTTGTGCCGCAATAGTGTGGGCATCAAGCCTTCCGTCCACCGCCGCCGCAACAACCTTCGAATTGCGGCAGAGCGGGTGGGTCTTTCCCCCGGGGACCCCGAGCGCGACCGGCATCGCTGCGGGTGACTTGCTGGTCTCCGGCCCGCTGAACCAGGGGTTTGGCATCGGCTCAACCACCTTCAGTAACCGGGGACTTGTGAGCCTGCTCTCCCATACCGAAGGTGGCGGCCTGTTCATCAATGGCACCGGAGTTTTCGAGAACGTGTTCTTCCTCGAAAGTGGTTATACCGACATCCAGGGGAACGGCGTGCTGCTGAACCTCGCCAGCGGCACGTTGACCACCAACGAAATCGACACCGGGCGCCTGGGCGGGCTTGCTGGCCTGCGGACGCTGACCGTGTCCGCTGGCTCCGGGCTGGAATCAGCCATCAGTCTGCAGGTGGGTGCCGCTGCCGGGCTGGAGAACTACGGGACATGGCGCGACCGGGGGAGCTCGGTGGTCAATGGCAGGGTACTCAACGCCGGCACTTTTCTGAGTGCCAACAACCCGGCGCTGGTGCTACCCTCCCCCCGCAGCCTGCCCTACAAACAGGAAATCCGCATCGAGCATTGGTTTAACGGCGAGGTCGGCCCGGCCCAATGGTTGAATACCTTGCCAGGCAGCATCCTCACGGTGGGCGCCAACACCACCCTCAGCAACCGAGGTGAATTTCTCAATGCCGGAACCGTGCGCGTGTTGGGCACCTTCAACAACCTGCCCAGCAAGCCGCTGGCCTATGACAAACCGGCCAGTTGGGGCTCGGGCAGATTCGAGAACGTCCTGAATGGCTTCGCGGGTCACGTCATCGTCGAGAACTTAGGCAAGTTTTGGACCGGCGACAGCACGTCGGAAGACTTTGTCAATCAGGGCCGGATCACCGTGGGGAGAAATGGTTTCGTCGACGGTGAAAACGTCACCGTCAACCAGGGGGGCGCAGCCCAGATCACCATTGAAGCAGGGGCGTTCAGCACACCATTTCTTCGCAATGGCGGCAGCATCCAGCTTCTGGACTACGGCCGCATCGAGTTCACCGAATTTGAGCAGGAAGCCAATGGCGTCACCACCCTCAGCCGCCGTGGCGTGATCCTTCCACGTAGCGGCACTTCCTCCCGGCTTGTCAACTACGGCACGGTGCAAATCGACTTAGGCAGCATCCTCATCACGCAGAACTTCGACCAGCAAGGCGGACTGCTGATTGTCAATGGCGCGCTGAATGTGCCCGGCGAGCTTCGCCACGCTGGCGGCGACATCCTGGGCGGTGGAATGATCAACGGTGACACCTTCACCGGTGGTGGTGTTGGAATCGCGCGCTGGAAACCGGGGTCCAGCCCCGGTACCCTCACGGTCAATGGCTACATGACCTTCGATTTCAACTCGGTGGTGGAACTGGAGGTCGAACTGGACGCCCAGGGTGGCTTGGCATGGGACCACCTGATCGCCAACGGCATGACGTTCCTGGCTGGCAGCAAGATCAAGTTGCTGCTCGGCCCCGGCACCGAACAGTTCGTGGGCGAAAGCAAGGAAATGCTCACCTGCACCCTGGCGGCGTGCGACTTCTCCCTTGCCACGCTGGAAGTGACAGGCGGCGCCGGTGCCAATGCCACGTTCGGCCCCCAAGGGCTCACAATCGCGCTGGCGCCGGTGCCCGAACCGGAAGCCTGGACCTTGCTGCTGGCTGGCCTGGGAACGATCGCCTGGGTCGCACGGCGCCGTCGTGGCGTTGGACAGCGCCGGAGCCCCTGGTTCGCAGGCGCTCGGTAGCGACGCCCTGCAACGTCGCTGTCTCGCACCATAGGCAAAGTGCGCTCAATCCCTGCCGGGTCATTCCTCCAGCAGGTTGTGAAATGGCTTGCGGCTCTTCCAGCGGTAGGCGCCAAAATCCCGCTGGTCGGTGGTGAGGATGCGGCCATGCCCCAGGTGCTCGGCGAGCAGCACCAGCGATGCATCGGCGAGGTCCATGGGGAGCCTTGCGTACTGCTGCATCAGCTTCGCGATATGGGCGAGACGGTCCGCCGGGATATCCCAGACCAGCAGACCGCCATCGGCAGCCTCGGCCATCAGCGCCTGCGCGAAACGCGCGCCCAGGCGGTTTGCCATCAAATGCGTGGCCTCGGTCAACACGGGCCAGGTAGTGACCCAGCCTTCCTGCGCGGTGGGTGCTGCCGCCAATGCACGCGGGTGCCAGGCATCGGACTTGTCCATCAGCGCATACAGAAAACCGGTGTCAACGGCGATCATCGGCGGCTGCGTCTTGGCGCGCCTCGCGCGCCGGCCTTGCCAGTGGGCGCAACCGGCGCCGAGGCAAGGTGCTTGGCCACCAGGTCTTCCGACAGGTAGTGCTTGACGTTCGTCGACACGTCCGCAAGGCCGCTGTCTCCCTTGCCGATCAATTTCGGGAGGTGCTTCAGGCCGGTTCCGCCGCCGCGCACATGGCGGTAGTAGAAGTCGATGCTTTCACGCAGCACCTCGCTGACCGTGCGGCCGGTGCTGGTGGCGAGATAACTCACCTGTTGTTCGGCTAGGCCTTCAAACCTTGCATTGACACGCATCTGCAGCTCCCGGGTTCCTTAGTTCCGGGAATTGTATGACAGTGCATGACAGTTCAGCCCTCCCCCGGAAATCCGGCCAGGCCTGGCCAGGCATGGCCAGGCTCAGCCGCGCTCCTTCAAGCGCATCGTCAGCCCGACCGGGTTCATCGTGAACGCCATGCGCTCCTGCGCCGGCGCGCCATCGGGCGTGTCCACCGCCACGATGTCGAAGCTGGCCAGCAACTTTGTCGTGCCAGGTTCAACTTCATTACGCTCTGACGGATTAGGGGTTTCCCTAGGCGAGCCTGCAAAGCCTTTTCACGTATGTGTGCAACGCATGAAGGCCATGGTTGATTCGCGTTACGGGGCCGTCGGTTGCCGCCCATAAAACAACCCGTAGGTTTTGTCGTTCAAGCGGTGACCCGCGTGGCGTACATGCGAAAGTACGGCGTTGATGCGCAGGACGTCGCCCAGAACCTTCGTTACGCGGTGGGGACTCCAGTGCCCCCGAAAAAGCGTCAACGTGCCGGCAGCACCGGACAGGGTGCGGACGCCAGGATGTCGGCCGGCCAGCAACGCGCTCACCGCATCGTCGTTGCGGTCCGTTTCAGTGCGCAGCATCGGTACGTACTCGAACACACCGCCGTCCAATGGTGCCTGCAACATCAAGGTCACAACGAAATCAGCGTTATCGAAATGCCAGTCTATTGAGCATTCCAAAAATCATGACAAGTTCATTGGGGGCGGGCTGTGGTTTGGCTTGCCGTCGTGAACCAGGGGCTGGGAGCCGAGTTTGGCGAGCCGAGAGGACCGAGCGCTTGCCGCCGCTCGTGTCCCCCGCCCTGCGGGCTCCTCCTTAACCTCGCTGCGACAACCGCTCGGTCCTCTCGGCGGGTGGCTGTTTGGATGCACCGCACTCCAACCGGGTCGCAGGATCAGGTCCGCGGTGCGTTCGGCGCAGCGGCATAAAGGAGGAGTTGACGGCCCTAGGCCGGCGCGGGGGACAGCCGCGGAGCCGAACGCACCGTCGGCCTGATCCCTCACCAAGCCGCCGGTATCCCGGCTATCACGATTTTGGGAAAGATCAATAATTCGTCTGTCGGCGCGTAGTACATCAGGTTGAGCGCGCCAAGCGGGTCTTCGGACCGAAAGAGCGGATCAACCTCCAGTGCGGCACCCACAAATTGCAGCATGTGATCGTCGGCATACAGGGCACGAACAGGGCATTGCGCTGGAATCCGGTCGAAGGCGGTTCCCTCTTTGGCAGTGCGCACCCGAATATGGCGTGGGTCGTCCTGCTGGAAGGACTCGCGTTGCTGCCCGGAGAAGTCGATGTCATGGGTGGTTTGGGTCCGGTAGGCGCCACCTCGCACCGCCAATGCATCGAGCGTCGATGCTTCTATGGCCTGCGGCAACATAAAGCCCTCCAAGTCGCAGGCACCCGAGTTGCGCAAAGCTTCTCGCGCACGTCGCACCAGCGACACCCCCTCAGGGCTGTCCAATGTGTCTATCGGATAACGGTCCAGGTCGACCAACGCATTCAGTTTCCAAGTTTTCATGCAGCGCCCTTCAATAGTCACGTTTTGCGGGTTCCTTCGGCAGGGATCGTGAAGCCCGTCAACAAGCATTGTCCGGGCATCGCCGGCGTAGCGGACTCAATGACCGCGCGAGTCTTGCGTGAGAGGCGCCGAGCGCGCGGCGGTGGATGAGCACTTTCGGCTTGCATGGTCGGGCCGCCCGACGGCGCGCGGACCGAGCCGCACGGCTTCGGGGTCGCCGCCGTGGTTCTGGGCATGGATGTCCCCCCGATAGCGGATGCGCTGGAGCGCGCACCCTGAGAAGCTGCACCACCCCAGACTCCCCATACCGCGTGCAAGCCAACGCCGGCCCGACCAGCAGGGCGCATTGTGATGGCGCCCAGGTGCACTACGAGCGCCACCGACCCGAGCAGACCACGCTGTACCGCCTGGTGCAGCCACACGCCCAAAGCTCTTTCGCTCAGACCGAGGAAGCTACTGGCGCTGGCCTGCCGCAATTCGTCAAAGACGAGTTCGACGCGTACCTCGAATGCGGCATCCTGGCGCAAGGCTTCCTGCGCCTGCGTTGCGCCGATTGTGGCCACGACAAACTGGTGGCGTTCAGTTGCAAGCGCCGAGGGTTCTGCGCCTCGTGCGGGGCGCGACGCATGTCGCAGGGCACCGCGCACCTGGTCGATCACATCATCCCGCGCGTGCCGGTGCGCCAGTGGGTGCTGTCACTGCCGATCCGGCTGCGCCGGCTGCTGGCCGCGTAACC
>JBBRVD010000215.1:0-6259 GCA_038247175.1 Burkholderiales bacterium
CAATGACTGAGTCAAAGAAGCGCAAATTTCATCCGCCAGAGTTCAAAGCAAAGGTGGGACTGGAGGCGCTCGGTGGGATGAAGACCATCAATCAGATTGCACAGGAATGTGGAGTTCATCCAATGCAGGTTGGACAATGGAAGCGCGAGATCCAAGGCCAAGCCAAAAGCCTGTTTGAGGGTAAACGCGGGCCGCAACCGGTTTCGGCTGAGAGTGCGCCAGACAGGCTGTACGGAGAGATCGGGCGATTGAAGATGGAGCTCGACTGGCTCAAAAAAAAGTCCGGGATCAGCCTGCCATGATCCGCTGCAGCTGGATTTGCGCTGATGCCGATTTAACGCAAAAACGCCAGTGCGTGTTGGCTGGCGTATCACGCACGACCGTTTACGCCAAGCGCCGCCCGGCGGTGGTCGTCGAGATTGATGAAGTGCTCAAGCGCCTGATTGATGAGGAGTACACGCGCCATCCGTTCTTTGGGAGCCGCAAGATGGTGGTGTACCTGCTTCATTGCGGCCACCGGGTCAACCGCAAGCGGGTGCAGCGCCTTATGCGCTCCATGTTCCTGGCTGCAATGGCTCCAGGACCGAACACGAGCGCGGCGCACCCGCAGCACAAGGTGTACCCGTATTTGCTGCGTGGGGTGCCCGTGGTGCGTGCCAATCAGGTCTGGAGTACGGACATTACCTACGTGCGGCTGGACAGGGGCTTTGCCTACCTGGTGGCAGTGATCGACTGGTATTCCCGGCGGGTGCTCAGTTGGCGCATCAGCAACAGCATGGAAGCGGCCTTCTGCGTGGACTGTCTGGAAGACGCCTTGCGTGAGCATGGCAAGCCCGAGGTGTTCAACAGCGACCAGGGCAGCCAATTCACCAGCGATGACTTCACGGACGTTCTGAAGCGCGAGGACATCGCCATCAGCATGGACGGTCGTGGCCGGGCCTATGACAACATCTTTGTGGAACGGCTTGGAAACTCGCTCCGCTGGCCTTGGACAGATCCTCCCGGCGCCATCCTTTGGCTGCGCGCGCTAGCTTGATGTTCTGGCCGATGTCTTCGGCAAGCTCGGGGAGATCCATCAGTTCAAAGATGGGCGTCATGGCGTTCTTGGAATCCGTTATGTCTTTATGAGTCTTCAACAGAGCCCCTAAAATCTACAATGCCGCGCCGATGGGCGCCGCCCCGCACCGACGATAAACTTGCGCGCATGCAGCCCCACCAGCGATTGCCGCTCACAGCCCTGAAGACGTTCGAGTCGGCGGCACGGCTGCTCAGCTTCAAGGCGGCGGCGCAGGAGTTGTGCGTGACACCGCAAAGCGTCAGTGGCCAGATCCGGCAACTCGAGGCCGAATGGGGCTGCCAGTTGTTCACGCGCATGACGCGCCAGATCGTGCTGACCGACGCCGGGCGCTCGCTGGCCCGGGTGGTGAACCGGGCACTCAACGACATCCGCAAGGAGGTGGACACCTTCATCTTGCAGAACCGCAAGACGGTGACCCTGGCGGTGGGTCCGATCTTCGGTTCGCGCTGGCTGCTTCCGCGCATGGGCAAGTTCCAGCAGTTGCATCCCCACATCGACCTGGTGCTTCACCACAGCCCGCGCATCACCAGTGCCGAGCAGATGGAAACCATGGTAATGATCGACTGGGGTGACGGCGACTGGCTCGGGCTTCACGCCAGCCGCCTGTTCGAGGTCACGTTCATGCCGACGCTCAGCCCCGCGCTGCTCGAGCGACTCGGGGGCTTGAAGCAACCCGCCGACCTGGCACGTTACCCCATCATCCACAAATGGGACCGGGAAGAGTGGACGTCGTGGCTCAGGCTGGTCGGACTCGACGATCTGAAGTTCGCGCAGGAGGTCACGATGCGTGACTCCAACATCGTCCTGCAAGCCGCACTTGATGGGCACAGTGTGTTCATGGGCATCTTCCCGCTGGTTCGCGGCGAAGTCGAGGCTGGGCGCCTGGTGTGCCCGTTCGACACCGCCTATCACCCGAGCCGGGCCTACCACCTGCTGACGCGCCCGGGCGCGCGTGACACGCCCGAAGTTCGGGCCGTGTGCGAGTGGATAGAGTCGCAAGCCCTCGTGACCACTTGAAAGCGCCGCGCTGCGGCGGTTCATTCCAGCCAGGGTGACGGGTGACGGGTGACGATTGACGGGTGGCTTGGCCGGGGTCAGGGGAGCTTGATGCCTTTGGCGGCGAAGCCGTCGACGATGTCGGTCTGCATGCGCGTGAAGGACTCGTTGAGCGTCATCTCGTTGTTGATGGCCTGGTTGATGCGCGAAATCATGGCGTTGAACATGATGCGGTTGTGCTCATATCCCTGCAGCCTGAATGCAATCGGCGAGGTTGCCGTCACCTGTTCGACCGCCACCGCCAGCGATTTCTTGACGTTGGTATCGTCGGTCTGGTAAGCAATACCCTTTTTCGCCAGGCCTGCGTGCGCCGGCAAAAACAGCGTGCGGGCGTGGTATTCCTGATAGACCGGCTCGGAGGCAAAGTACTCCAGCACGCGCGCCACTTCGCGCGGATGTTTGGTCGTCTTGATCGGCACCAGCGCTGCGCCGCCGGGCATGCCGGTGCAGGCGGCCGGGCCGCAGGGGCTGGCCACTGCCTGCCAGTCGAAGGTCTTGCCGATGGTCTTGGCGAACTGGGGCAGCTGCCAGGTTCCGCTCATGTAGAGCACGACCTGTGCATTGGAGAACTCCTCGTTGGCGCCGCGGTAGGTGGTTCCCCCCACCGAACCCCACAACGTCTTGGACATGGTGCCGTCGCCGTGCCAGTCATGGATCTGCTTCATGGCCGCCTTGAAGCCGTCGTCGATCAGGGCTGGCTTGTCACCGCTGAGCATCTTGCCACCCATCGAGATCGCCATGCCGGACATGCGATGGCCTGAGCGGTCGAAGGCGATCGGATAGGGCGCCTTGACTTTTTCGGCCACCGCCTTGCTGGCCCGGGCCCAGTCGGCCCAGGTCGCCTTCGGACCGGGCAGGGGTATGCCGGCCTGCGCGAACAAGGTCGTGTTGACGAACGGAATGGTGAGCGCGAGTTGGCTCATCACGCCATAGATGCCGTCCTTGTTGCCACCACCCGGGCGAAGCCAGGGCAGCGTGGATGCGAAGTTCTCGTCGAAATACGCCGGGTTCTTCACGAATGGGCGTATGTCGAGGTAGTGGCGCGACAGGCCTCCCAGATCCGTCACGCGGGCCAGGTCGGGGCCTTGTCCGCTGTCGAGCAGGGCCGGCAGTTGCTCGGAGATGGTCTTGAACGGCACCCGGTCGATGACCACCTTGATGTCCGTGTTCTGTTTCTCGAACCGGTCGAGCAGGTCGCGTATCACGTCGCCCTCGTTGCCGTCGGAATACCACATGATGCGGACCGTGGTCGGTTGCGCGGTCTGGGCATGGGCCTGCCCCGCAATGCCCATGGCCATGACGGCGCACAGGCCTGCTGCGGCCAGTGTGGCTGCAGCCGCTTTGAATCGATTGATCATATTGATTGCTCCTGAAGTTCTTGTTGAAATTGCACAAGGGGTATCACGTTTGGGTTCCATCGCGTAGGGGCGGGAACGGGCAGGCTGCGGTGTTCATGCGGACGACATGACGGCCTCCTTGATTCCCGGTTCAGGATTCTTTTCCTGTCCGCAAGGATTGCGCACCGGCAGACCCATGGCCATGGCCTGCGCCGTCAGCGACAACTCGCACACCTTGAAGCAGTGCTGCTGCGTCATCGCCGTTTGCGTCCGGTTGACGATGTCGAAGCGCAGGTCTTCGTAGTAGGTGAGCGGCACGTCCGAGCAGTCGATGTGGCGGGTGCTGGTCCGGTCGGTCAGGAACAGATGGTCTGCGCCCGGTCGGCCGGCCACGTCGATGTACTTGCGCAGCTCGATGGTTCCTTCGGTGCCGACAAGGGTCAGCCGGCCATCGCCCCAGGTGGAAAGACCATCGGGGGTGAACCAATCGACGCGGAAATAACCGGATGCGCTGTCGCTCTGAAGCACGACCTCACCGATGTCCTCCAGGTCGGGCGCATCGGTGTGGGCCCGGTTGAAGGTGCTGGCACTGACGATGCGCGCATCTGTCGAGCCGGTGAAATGCAGGAATTGGTCGAACTGATGCGACCCGATGTCCACCAGGATGCCGCCATAGATCGCCTTGTCGAAGAACCATGGCGGACGCGATGCGCGGTTCATGCGGTGCGGCCCGAGCCCGCAGGTATGAATCACCCGGCCAATGGCGCCAGCCTCGATGAGTTCGCCGGCGCGGATGGCGGCGCGTACTTCGAAGCGTTCGGTGAAATCCACCGAGAAGATCCGGCCGGTTTCCCGCTGAACCTGCCGCACGGATTCGAGCTGCTCGAACGTCGTCAGGCCCGGCTTGTCCATCATGACGTCCTTGCCATGGCGCATCGCCTCGATGGCGAGATCGGCCCGAGTGTTCGGAACCGCGGCGCAGGCCACGAGCTGGATCGATGTGTCTTCCAGCAGGCTGGCCCGGTCCCTGACCCGTCGAATCTGCGGAAAACGCTCGAGGAATCCGGCCAGCGGCGCCGAATCGTCATGCGACCAGAAGCCGGCGCACTGGGCGCCGATGTCCAGCAGGCTTTTCACCTGATCGTAGATATGCCGGTGATCGAGGCCGATGGCGGCGAACCGCAGCGCAGGCGTGTCGGACATGCGTTGCGCTTTCAGCGGCTGGTCTGCATGGACGCCAGCCGGGGCTCCGCCCGTTGCAGCAAAAGCGGTGGCAGGTCGTTCAGGATCTGCGGTATCTCCTCGGCCAGGCTGTTGGCGATACGCTGGTAACTAGCCCGCATGCCGCCGGCCAGATGAGACGAGAAGATGATCGATTCCCGGTTGCGCATCGGACTGGACCGATCCACTGGCTCCTGCGGGAAGACATCGACCGCGGCACGGATGCGGCCCGCTTCCGCCAGATCCAGGAACGCCTCGAAGTCCACGATCTCGGCACGGCTGGCCAGAACCACGCAAGCATCCGGGCGGATCGTCTCCAGCAGTGCGCGCGACAGGAAGCCGTCGTTCTCCTGGTGCACCCCGGCCAGCAGGAACAGATACTGGGATTGCCGCAGCACCTCGTCGAGCGAAGCTGCACTGAAGCCTTCCTGGGCCAGGTAGCCCTTGGACAACCAGGGGTCGTAGATGCGAATGTTGCAGCAAAACGGCGCCAGCAAGGGCCCCAGGGCGCGTCCAAGATTGCCGTAGCCGATGAATCCCACCGAGGCGTTGAACAACGAAACAGCCTGGCTGTTGCCGGCAATGCCGTAACGCTCCATGCCGAGCCTGAACAGTTGGTCGTTCTTGACGATGCCGCGGCCCAGGCTGATGGCCATACCCAGACACATCTCGGCCACGGCGGGCGCCATGACCGGTGCAATGCTCAGGACATGGATGCCGAGTTTCTGCGCCTCCCGGTAATCGACGTTGGGTTCCCAGTTCCCTTTCACGTTGATGATGGCTTTGAGCTTCTTTGCCCGATGCAGGCGGCTCGCATCCATCGGGGTCTGGCCCACGATGATGGAGGTTTCCTCCAGATGTGCCTCGACCATGGCCTCGGGCATCCGGGCGCCGTAGTGTTCGACCAGCCGGACCTTGCCGAGCAGCTGGCGCTCGGTCTCGGTGGTGAAGATCATGTCCTTGGACCGTGGAAAGGCATCGACCAGCACGAGCGGGAGCGGCTTCATGGAGCCACCTGCGGCTGTGCCGCGCCCAGGACGGCGCGACGGGGCGAGGGACTGGACTGGCCCTGGCTGACGCGCCGGCGGCAGAAGGTGGCAGCGCCCGGTATCGTGGCGGGTTTGGTGCCGGGTCGAGACTCGAGGCCGGGCTGCGAACTGGCAGCGGTAGAGATGAGGGCCACGGCGGATGGCAGGAAGATCATGAGATAGGTGGGCAAATATGTGTCGTGATGCACAGGATTGTTGATGGGCGGCAGCGCCCTCACAAGACAGATTTGCAGGCGCATGGACAAAAAAAATGTTGTGCATACGGGTACGCCGGGGACAGGGTTTGATCGTGATGGCCCGTGGCGGGCGATGGGCGGCGCCACGCCCGCCATCGTCGCCGCCGGCCGGGCGGGCGCCAGACGCTGCCAGAGAGGCTGTTCTTGTTCCGTTGCGTTCAGCGCGCGGGTTGGGACAACGCCGTTTCGGCAAGGGTCAAGAACTGGCGTGTCCCCTATCACGGCCCTGCCAGCCGGCCACCGCATCGTCCGCCAGCGCACTGCCGGCCTCCGCATCGACGA